>CAXUHF010000119.1:0-16447 GCA_964250765.1 uncultured Ktedonobacteraceae bacterium
TCATCTTTGTAATGTCAAGGGCCTCTAGGAACCGATTCATCGCGTCCTCGTGACAACCAGCCGACGAGGACGCGATGAATCGGTCTACAACTTTGTAACTCTTGCTTTTTACCTGTAGAAACAGTACATAATTACAAGAGTCAACACAGTTTTTTCCGATTATATGAAGGACATTATAATGATTAATAATTTCACACCACAAGACTTTACACGGCAAGACGAAACAGACGACAGCAATTTTTATGTTGCGCCGCGTATGGTTGTACATATTGATGATGTTGCGATTGCAACAGTAACGGATGCTATCCGTCGCCACGTTCCTGCAAATGCTCACGTTCTTGATATCATGAGTAGCTATCGCTCACATCTACCAACAGAAGCTTCCTATCCAGAGGTGGTAGGATTGGGAATGAATGAGGTAGAGCTAAAAGCAAATTCGCAATTGACACGTTTTGTTGTACAGAACCTCAATAAAAATCCACAACTACCTTTTGAAGATGGTCACTTTGACGCGGTTATCAACACTGTCTCAGTTCAATATCTCAAACGTCCAGTTGAGGTGTTTCGTGAGGTTGCGCGAGTACTCAAGCCGGGTGGTGTTTCACTGGTAAGTTTTTCCGACAGAATGTTTCCAACCAAAGCCGTGCGTATCTGGTATGAGGGGAACAATGAAAGTCATATAGCACTTGTACAGAAATATTATGAACTTGCTGGCGGCTTTTCTAAAATCGAGGTCGAACAGCACGTGGACGCACAAGCATCGTGGTTCCGCAGAGGTCACGATCCACTCTTCATTGTGCTTGGTACGCGAGCAGATAGCAAAGGCGAAGATGCTCAACAAAGATAGCTGTTACGTGGGGTACTTGCTACAAAAACGGGAAAAGGCTGCCACAACCTGACGGCGCGTCTCTTCCTGAGAACCACCGTTGTCGATCACTTCGTCTACGAGGGGAAGCCTGTCGGCAACGGATGATTGAGCATGAATACGTGCCCATGCTTCTTGTTCGCTAAAACCATTTCGTGCAACGAGTCGCGCGAACTCTTGTTCTTCTGGACACGTTACCATCCATTTGCTTTGACAAAGTGCGCCTGAGTTCCCTTCTAATAACTTTACGGCATCAATAATTACAATACCAGTTGCGCTAACACGAGAAAGTTCTTGCATCATTGCCGCCCCTACTGCGGGATGCACGATGTGTTCCAAGCGGCGCATTGCGTCAGCATCCTGAAACACGACCGCTCCCAGTGCCTTACGCTCAACACTGCCATCTGTCGCAATGACAGAAGGGCCGAATGCTTCTGCGACTTGCACCGCGATAGGCTGACCGTGTTCGTATAAAGCATGAACAGTTGCGTCCGCATCAATGTAGCGCTCGGCACCAAGTCCCAACAACATGTGCCCTACAGAGGTCTTTCCACATGCAATATTTCCAGTTATTCCTAAAACACGCGGCATTTGATAAACCTCCTTAGTACAAATAAAGCCTTCCCCAACAACTATAACATATTCCTCTTTTCAGATGCGGATGTAAATATAACTTCACGAGAAATATCCAAAAAGTACCTATTTGGACCTATTTTTCACCGTATATCTCTGAAGTAGCGTACAATACTCACACAGTTTATGATCTATGGCAGATATAGAGGGAATGAGCATGGGTAGACGCCTCGGACTTGTCGTGGGTGTCAATTCCTACCAGGACAATACATTTCAGCCGCTTCAATTTGCTGAAAACGATGCACGCGCATTTGCTCAGTGGCTTGTAAACGAGAAGGGTGGCAAATGGGCACCCGCTGATGTGCAACATGTATATGGAAGCAACGCTACAAGAGACCTCGTTGAGTCTCTTGTGCTACAACTTTGCCTGTCAGTTGCACAACCTGATGATCTCGTTCTCATCTATATCGCCAGCCATGCGTTTCTTGATGAAAGAAGCGGTGAGGGTTATCTCGCACTGTCAGATACCTTTTACGAAAATCCTACTACAGGTGTACATCTTTCCTCACTAGCACAGCAGGTGATGACACAAAGTCGTGCAGCCCATATTGTGTTCATACTTGATTCGTTCCAAACAGGTCAAGCATGGGGTACACGTCAAACCTCTCCTTATGATGTTCAGCCACTCCTGGGTTCTGCACTCCTTAATGGACTGCAACAACAACAGGGACGAGTTGTACTTGGCTCATGCCGAGGTAATGCCTTTAGTGTAGAGGCAGGAGAACGTGGTTTAGGGCTGCTGATGTACCGCATGATTGTTGGTTTGAGTAGTGCAGCAGCCGATCCAATAACTGGAAGTGTTACACTACAAACGCTGTATACCTATCTTGCAAATAACTTGACAATGCAGCAACGCCCGCAAGTTTTTGGGCAAGCACCCAACCCCATCGTGCTAGTAGGGAACAAACTTTCACAGCAACAACCAATGCAAGTCATGCGCTCAACTCCTGCTCCAGTGTATGCAGCAACTGTACCACAGACACCTCAAGATGCGGTACAGCAGGGTTCATATAATGCAACAGCGACTGTACAGTTAGCACCCTCAGCTCAACAGACGAGAACGACTTCTGGGCAACTCCGCTCAGCCGAGGTTGAGCAACATCGACAGCAGCAGAGCGCATTCCTTCTCGACTCAGCATTACAACAGTTTCAGGCACAACACCCAGAAGAGGCATTACACCTCACGGATCAAGCACTGCAAATTACACCAGGAGAGAGTGCAGGATTGACCCTGAAGGGGCAAATTCTGGGTACAATGGGCCGATTTCCAGAGGCACTCACAGTTGTTGATCAGTTACGGCAACAAGAACCGGCTAACGCGCTAGCATGGAGTATGGGTGCTGTCCTGTTAACGAACATGGGACGCCATCAGGAAGCACTTGCTGCAATCGAACGCTCTCTTGAACTCGATGCAAGCAACCCAGAGAGTTATGCTATCAAGACAAATATTATGGCAAGCATTGCGATTGCGCAAAACAAAGATAAGACACTACCCAAAAACGAGCTAATCGCGTCAGAAAAGAGACGTGGTGGACCATTATCTTTTCTAGTAAGTATGGGACTACAATTTGTGGGCCTATTACTTGGTATCGTCGGTGGACTCCTGCCGATTATTCGTCCAACACTACCAATTACACTCTCATTTGTCTTAGAGAGTTTAGGGTTAGCTATTCTCTGTGTAAACGCGGCACGAGGTGCTTATCGCTATGGCTTCCTGCGCGTTCTCGTGACACTTTTCTTTAGTCTTCTCCCAATTGCGCTTCTCGGTATCAGTCTAGCATATCGTCCTGCTTATAGGAAAATCGTCTTCGAGTTGCAAGCTCACCCTGCGTTTTTAGTACCACTCCTCTTTCTGGGATTATGGCTTGTCGTAGCAGCAGTAGTGCCAGATATTATAGCAATCATTGCATTTATCATTAGAGTAATAACAGGAGTGCGACGAAGGAGGTAAAGGAGCTTATTAGGCTCCCACCTCATCTGCAAGCCGTTCCCATTCGACAAGCAGTTCGTCTACATCCGCTTTGGCTTGTTCGTATTCAGCTGATAGTTGTGTAAGCTGCTCTCCGTCTGCGTTTAGAGCCGCTTCTGATAGAGCATTCTCTACGGTTTTGACGTGTGCCTCGGCCTTTTCTATATCGCGCTCAACGTCTTCGACGGTACGCGTCTTTGTCCTCGCTGGCCTTTTGTTGCTTGGCTTTCCAACTGGCACGACAGGTTTTTCGACAACGGGTGTTTTCTTTGCGATGGGAGCAGGCACATCGAGCAGAATTGGTTGCTTTTTCGTTCGATAGTCGGTGTAGTTGCCCATATAGGGGATTAGCACATCATCTTCAATAGCCCAAACCTTTGTCGCAAGACTATCAATAAAGTAACGGTCGTGCGAGACGAACAGTAAAGTACCTTCAAACTCGCTCAATACTTCTTCCAAAAACTGTCGTGACTGTAGGTCCAGGTGGTTTGTCGGTTCATCCAGAATGAGCAGATTAGAGCCTTGTAAAGTCAATTTTGCTAGCGCGACACGACTTCGTTCGCCACCACTTAAAGCACCAATTGGCTTGAACACATCGTCACCCGAAAAAAGGAAACGACCTAGAAAGCTGCGTGCACCCTCTTCGCTCAAGACGCTGATCTGACGAATCTCGTCAAGAATGGTACGCTCGTAGTTGAGGCCAGCATGAGTCTGCGAGTAGTAGCCAACACGCACATTGTGTCCGATAGTTGCATGTCCACTTATTGGAGGGAGTTCACCAATGAGCGTGCGCAGAACAGTAGTTTTGCCTGCACCGTTAGGACCGATAAAGCCAACACGATCCCCGCGTAACAACTCCAGGTCCGCAACACGCACGAGTGTAATGGGTTCACCACTTCGTTGAGGGTCACGTCTTGAACCCCCACCATAGCCAACGGCGAGTTTGTTGGTTGAGATCACAACAAGACCACTATCTGTCACTTGCGTGAACTCGAAGTGCAGTTCGGGAAAGTCCTGTGGTCGTTCTACACGCTCAAGGCGGTCTAGCAATTTCTGTCGCCCGCGTGCCTCTTTGCTGCGTTGTCCTGCTTTATAACGGCGAATAAATTCTTCTGTATGAGCAATGTGTGCTTGTTGTGCCTCATACTCACGAAGTTGCCGCTCCATACGTTCTTCGCGCAGGCTAAGATACTTTGTGTAGTTGCCTGGATACTCCTCAATACGCCCAAAAGCCATTTCAATCGTTCGAGAGACGATTTTATCAAGAAAGTAACGGTCATGCGCGACGATGACCATTGCACCTTTCCAACTGAGAAGGTAGGTTTCTAGCCATTCAAGTGCAGCAAGGTCAAGATGATTTGTTGGCTCATCCATCAAAAGTAAATCGGGTTCTTGCAACAGCAATTTACCAAGAGAAGCTCGTGTTTGTTGTCCACCACTGAGACGCATGACAGGAGACTCCTGCTGCTCGCGTGTGAAGCCAAGGCCATCAAGCACCTGCTCAACACGATTTTCATATGTATAGCCGCCTGAATGTTCATAGCGGGTTTGTAGCTCATCGTAGCGCGCAAGCAGTGTATCATATAACACTTTATTCTCTTGTGTAGCGGTCGATGACATTTCCTGAGTGAGGGTGCTTAACTCCTGTTCCCATAAGCGTAGTTCAGAGAAGACGGTTAGCAACTCCTCACGTAAAGTGTTTTGTGGTTGGAAGTCAACGTATTGCGTCAAATAGCCAACACGAATGGTACGAGCGATGGCAACGGAACCCTCGTCAGGCTCTTCTCGACGAGCCAGAATATTGAGTAACGTAGATTTTCCTGCTCCATTTGGACCAACCAACCCGATACGGTCATGTTCATTTATTTGAAATGTGATTCCAGAAAAGATACGTTCAGCACCAAACGACTTCCCCACCTCTGTACAACTAAGAATTGGCATAGTGTTTCACCTAAAGATGTACTTTCTTTTGCTCGTCTTTAATAAGTGGTAGGTTATCATACTCGTGATAGAGATGCAAGAGAAAATAAAGTATGCATGTGTTTCAGCAGTCTTGAGAAATGGAGGTATGTCAAGCTGTATCAAAGTATCTTGACATTTTTGTGGAGTGTAGCATGGACATATCTTCATATGATATACTCCATAAAACAAGACGTTCTCCGCAGAAAGGATGATGATAGGTGGCGAAAGAGCAGTCCCTGGATAATCTTTGGTTGGCACAGATGCTATTTGATCTTGGTGCAGTACAATTTGGTAATTTTACAGTGAGCGAGTCGGCAGTTAGCTCGCCGATTTTTATCAACCCCAAGGTCTTAATTAGCAACCCGACCGCATTAAGTGTTGCTGCGAAACTTATGCAACAAGAAATTAATTTGGCGCAATCGTTGCGTCGTGCACGCGTTCATTCCTTCAATATCGTCGCGGGAGTCCCGGTAGGAGGGCTTATTCTGGCGTCCGCATATTCGCTAGAAACTTCAACTCCGATGATCTACGCACGTATCCGCCCAGAAGGGACCGGAAAGCGTGGAATTGAAGGCCGTTTTACGAAAGGTGACACCGCCCTTATCATCGACGATCTCATCACAAGAGGCAGTAGTACGCTAGAAACGGCGGCACTATTGGAAGAAAACGGTCTGAAGGTGAAAGACGTTATCGTCCTCATTGACCGTGAGCATGGTGCAGCAGAGCGTTTACGGCAACATGGGTACAATCTGATGAGCATTTTGAAATTAGATGTGATGCTCACGCATTATGTATCCAAGGGTCTCATCTCAGAGGATACCTATCGGGCCTGTGCTGAGTACCTACGCGCTAAACAAGACGAGAATCATAACAATTTATAGCAAAGCAATAGGGCGTGTCGAAAAATTTCGACACGCCCTATTGCTTTTTCGCTTCAACTATTGAGGCGACTGCGCCAAATGACCATTTTTCTCTGGTACATATGGACCATCAAGCGGTATATGCTGTGGTTCAGGTTGACGCTTCATCATATCCATCATTGGCTGCACAAGGTCCATAGGAAGCGGGAAGATGATGGTCGAGTTTTTCTCAACAGCTATTTCCGTTAACGTTTGCAGGTAACGTAACTGCATCGCGTTCGGCTGTGAGCCAATCACACCAGCGGCCTTTGCAAGTTGAGCAGAAGCTTGATACTCACCCTCTGCATGAATGATTTTCGCACGCTTCTCGCGTTCTGCCTCCGCCTGTTTCGCCATTGCGCGTTGCATTGTGACAGGCAACTCCACGTCTTTGATCTCTACAGCAGTCATCTTGACGCCCCAACGTTCGGTATGCTCGTCAATGATTGTTTGCAAATCGTGGTTGATCTTGTTCCGTTGTGACAAAATCTCATCCAACTCGGATTGACCAAGCACGTTACGTAGCGTGGTTTGCCCGATCTGTGTCGTCGCCTGGATAAAGTTCATCACATTGACAACTGCCGCAGAAGGATCAACCACATAAAAGTACAATACCGCAGTCACTTTTATAGTGACGTTGTCACGCGAAATCACCTCTTGTGGCGGAACAGTCAGGGTGACAATACGCAAGTCAACTTTGACCATACGCGAGATGAATGGCGGAACCAGGAAGATGCCTGGGCCTTTCGCGCCAGTCAGTCGCCCTAGCACAAAGATTACCCCACGCTCATACTGTTGTACGACTCGAACAGACGACAACAAGGCAAAGAGTGCGATCAGAACAATGACACCGATTACACCAGCAATAATAGGGTCCATATACATTTTCTCCTTGTGATTAAGACAAAGTGTCTACGACATTTCCTGAATACTATGAATATTCTCACGCAACAGTGAACCTACAGGCTGCACATGAAGGCGCAACCCTTCTACAGAGACGATTTGTAATTTTGACCCAGGATCAGCCGATGCAGAGGAGTCATCAAGAATTGCGGCCCAGTCCTCACCACCATAACTAACTCTTCCTTCTGGGAGAAGTGGTGTTTTCGCAATAACTATTGCTCCTATCATGCCCTCCACTCCCGTCGTAACACGCATTCTTCGCACACGTATTGCGAGTCTGACCACCAGAAAACCAATGATACCGACTATTCCAGCCACAACATACACAAGAATTGGACTCAGCTGCGCATTCCCCGAATTGCCACTATTGAAAAAGAGGAGCGCACCAACGACGAGCGAAATCATTGCTCCAATAGTCAAAGCTCCATGTGCTGGTAGCTTTACATCGAGTACAAGCAAGACTGCGGCGAGAAGCATGAACACTAATCCTACCCAGTTTGGGGCAAGCGAACTTGCAGCAAAAAGGAAGAAGAGAAACGCAATGCCTCCAATAACACCTGGAAAAATGGTACCTGGATGAGCTAGTTCAAGGTAGATGCCAAGCACCGCAACAACAAAAAGTAAAAACACTATGTTCGGGTCGAGTAGCATAATCCTCTCCCAGCAGTTTCATCATGCAATCTACGCATAAAAATCAGAAGTACACATTCACAATACCATATTCAGGAGTATTCCACGTCTATTACTTACATTCTCAATAGCTATCCGCTATTCTATTTATAACATATTGCTATTATCTTTGTCAAGAGATTACGAAATGAGAGAGTGGAGAGCTTTAGGATAAGTGATGTTGTGAAGATAAGTTATTAGAAAGGGTTTGACGAAAGGAAGTGTGTTGTACTCTTAGATAGACTATAAACTTAATAAGCTATTAAGAGTACAAGGGAAACGTCATATCTTAGCTTCTGGAAAGAATATTAGTACGAGACAAGCGTATCTATCAGCATGTCCCAAAACCGTGCTACATTCAATTCATACCCAACCCGTGCGTTCGCAGATTTCCCCGATTTGCCGTATAGATCACACACAGTACGTCCAGCACTCAGCGTACTCGTAGTCTCAATTTCGACATATATATCAGCCAACTGAATAATGTTTGGTTCAAGTACAGCAGCAACGGCACAAGGATCATGTACAGGAGGTGCAAAGAAACCAAAGACGTTTTTGTAGCTATCGGCAAAAAAGACGAGCAAATCTGCAGCAAAGCTTGCGACAGGGCGATTCGCGGTACGTAAGCGACTCACAATCTCCTCTGTTGCAAGTGCCTGATGTGTTACCTCTAATGGGACCATCGTGATTGGTCGTCCACATTGAAAGACAATGGATGCCGCTTCTGGATCAAACCACAGGTTAAATTCTGCCGAAGGTGTCACATTCCCTACACCAATCGCGCCGCCCATCAGCGAGATCGCCTGTATCTTAGGCACAATCGCAGGTTCACGACGTATCGCAGTTGCAATGTTAGTAAGTGGTCCCGTTGGCACCAACGTGATATCTCCCTCGGAGTTCAATAGCAGGTCAATGAGCAGATCAACAGCGTGTTGCGGAGCAAGCTCAATATCCGGTTCAGGCACATTTGGACCGTCCATACCAGAGACGCCGTGAATATCAGCAGCATGCCGAGCAGGTCGCACCAGTGGTCTATCCATTCCCATCGCAATAGGCACGTTGCGGATGTTTGCCAGCGAACAGACCTTGAGCGCATTCTGTGTTGTCTTCTCGATTGATTGATTGCCAGCAACCGTTGTAACCGCTAACAATTCAAGCGCAGGATGATGTGCCGCCAGGAGCAGTGCAATCGCATCATCATGTCCGGGGTCACAATCGAGAATTATTTTCTGTCTCATTCTATTTTCTTTCGAGGGATTTTGTTGTGTGCGTTCCACTATAGCGTTATATGCAAGCAAACGTCAATATTTCTATCCTTTTGGATTGTTGTACACTTGAGGCATAAACAACTTCTCAAAGCTTTAGTAAACTTCTTCCTTACTCTAAGGAGAAACGCATGAACAAAATGTTACTCCGCGAAGTCACTCACGAAAACTGGCTAGAAACACTCAAACTTACTGTCCATCCCGAACAACAACACTTTGTTGCAAACTATGTTCCCATTGCAGCTATTACGTTAGCAAAGGCTTACATTCGACCAGGAGGACTCGTTTAGACTCCTTTTGCGTTTTATGTTGAAACAGAGATGGTTGGATTTGCAGCCTTAGCGTATGAGCCAGAAAGCAAAGAAAATTATTGGCTCCGCCACTTTTTTATCGACCAACACTTTCAGGCCAAAGGATATGGTAAACAAGCATTATGTCTATTTCTTGAGTTCGTCAAAGAGCACCACACTCAATGTCAGGTCCTTCAGCTTACGGTACATCCAGAAAATTATTCTGCTCAGCATCTTTATTAAGAGTCTAGGATTTCAAACAACTGGAGTAGAGAGAGATGAGGAGCCAGTGTATAAGACTACACTAAGGCTACAGAGAGGCAACAAAACAGGGAGACCGCAAGGGTCTCCCCTACATGTAGGGCATCACAAAAATGTAGAGGAGACCGCAAGGGTCTCCCTGTTTCCCTTACAACTTGCTCAAGAAATTCAGCACGATGTCGTTGAATTTCTGTGGTTGCTCCATGCTGACCATGTGGGCAGCACCTGCGATAACTTCCAATTGAGCACTTGGAATGAAAGTAGCAAGTTGCTTAGAGAGGTCTAGTTTTTCAGGCAGATCAAGGTCTCCGACGATAATGAGTGTTGGGACCCGAATCTCCGTTAAGCGTGTGATAGCAGGGGGTTCAACCTGCTGCTCATCCGCATTCTCTGGCATTGGAATTGTAAAGGCGTGATACTGCATCTCATAGACGCGTTGACGAACGGTTGGTTTTACTTGCTCAGGAGTTCGCTGTGGACCATCAACCCATAGACGTAAGTTCAATTCCGTCGCGTCTTGTAAGTCGCCTTTTTCAACCAAGGCGTCTTCTTCCTGAACAAAGTGGCGGATCTGTTCTGATGGCTGCTCACCACCGATACTAGGAGCTACCAAGATGAGGGAAGCTACTAGTTCAGGGTGAGTAAGCGCGAAATCGAGAGCAATCTTGCCACCAAACGAGATGCCGAGAACATGAGCCTTTTGTACATGGAGGGCGTGGAAAAGTGCTACAGGGTCTTCGTATGCGGCAAACGTTCCCGCATTCCACTGGGTCTGTCCAAATCCACGAAGATCATATCGTAGAGTTCGGTAGTGCTGTGCGAAAAGAGGAAACTGCTCGTCCCACATACTGCTATCTGCTATGCCAGCATGCAATAAGAGCAAAGGATAGCCTTCGCCAGCGACTTCATAGTAGAGCGAGGCTCCCTGTACATCAAGAAAGCCAGAATTTGAGGTAAGTTTTGACACAAAACATCTCCTGTTGAGTATTATGGCAATGTTTGCCATACGTTCGTTATTAAGTTGAAATGGATGTTGTTTGTGGCAAACCTAAATCATTGGCGGTCAGTGCTGAGACGATTTGATCAAATTCATTTGGACAATCGACTCAGGCACATCCTTTCTATTCTTGCTACCGAGGTACAGTATACTTTGTAGATGAGACAATTGCAAAGTTATAGAGTGAAATGGTTCACAATTTGGAATAGATAGATATATGCTACTCGACGTGTCATGCTGCAATTGCTATAATGGCTCTTAGAAACATTTGTGAGAACATAGAGTTACACAACAAACCTTTTGGGGGTACAGATACATTGTCAGCAACAGCACGCGGCAATCTGATTATTGGGCAATCGGGTGGAGCTACCGCCGTTATTAATGCAAGCCTCGTTGGAGCATTTAATGCAGCTTTCAACGATGCGCGTATTAATGGCATCTATGGCATGCAAAACGGTATTGAGGGACTTCTCAAAGAAGATATTATTGATCTACGCCAGCAACCATCTTCACTGTGGCAACAACTCCTTTACGCACCATCGGCGGCACTTGGCTCATGTCGCTATAAACTGAATGATGAAGACCCAGCGCGAGCCGTAGAGATATTGCGACATTACAATGTGCGCTATGTCCTCTATATCGGAGGCAACGACTCAGCAGACACAGCACATCGTCTCGCACAAACTGCTCAGCAGAGTGGCTATGATCTGCAAACCATTAGCGTTCCCAAGACTATCGACAACGACCTTCCCTTTACTGATCATTGCCCCGGCTACGGAAGCGCGGCACGTTTCATCGCACAAGCAACGATAGATTCGACGATGAACACCGTTTCCATACCAGGACATTATCCAGTTAAAATTATTGAGACAATGGGACGTGATGCTGGTTGGCTCACTGCCTCTTCCGCGTTAGGCAAACAGGATGACGTTGATCCACCACACATCATACTGACACCTGAACATGTGTTTGATGCCGATTCGTTTCTAGCACAAGTCGAAGAGGTATATCGTCGTCTTGGCTACGTCGTGATTACAGTGGCGGAGACGGTTCGTGACGCAAAGGGGCAAGCACTTGGCTCGATTGGACAGGTGGGAACCGATGCCTTTCAGCATCCCTTACTCAGTGGCGCAGGTCAGTCGCTCGTTGATCTGGTCACTAAACAGCTTAAGCTTCGCGCGCGTTTTGATAAGCCTGGGGATTTACAACGTATGTCCTCGACTCATGTTTCACCTGTTGACCGTGACGAGGCATATCTTGTCGGACAAATGGGCACAAAAGCCCTTCTCGCAGGTGAAAGCGACAAGATGGTGACGCTTATCCGACACAACAACCCTCACTATCATTGCATCACGGGCCTTGTAGAGCTAGCACAGGTCGCTAATCAGCAATCCCTCTTGCCTCATGGCTATATGAATGATACAAAAACGATGGTGACACAAGCATTTTATGATTATGCGCTGCCCTTGATTGGTGAACCGCTCAATACCTATCCAACCATAGAGAAAGTGCGGGTGAAGCGATGATACGGCGCGCGATACTCGTTGTACTTGACGGTGTTGGTGCAGGAGCAAATCCCGACGCCGCTACCTATGGAGACGAAGGCGCAAGCTCACTTGAACATTGCGCACAAGCTATAGGCGGTCTCGCACTACCCCATCTTGGGAGCATTGGACTAGGCAATATTACGCCTATACTTGGTACACCGCCGCGTGCAGATGTAAGTGGTAGTTATGGGCGCATGGCCTCGGCTGCGGCTGGCAAAGATAGCACGACGGGACATTGGGAGATGACGGGCGTTGTGCTGCAAAAACCACTGCCAACCTACCCGCATGGCTTCCCCACCGATGTTGTTGCACAGTTTGAACAAGCCATTGGACGTAAGGTTATTGGCAATATCGTCGCATCAGGGACTGAGATCATAAAAGAGTTTGGAGAGGAGCATATGCATACAGGCTCCCCCATTCTCTATACCTCTGCCGATAGCGTGTTCCAAGTTGCAGCGCACCAGGAAATTATTCCACTCGAAACACTCTATAAAATGTGTGAGACTGCGCGTAGTATCCTTACAGGCGAGAACGCTGTCGGGCGAGTCATAGCGCGTCCATTTCTCGGTACACCAGGAGCGTTCAAACGAACCGAACATCGACGCGATTTTTCGCTTGCTCCACTTGGCATAACACTTTTAGACCAACTTAAAAAGGCTGGCAAAGATGTAATTGGTCTGGGCAAGATTGAAGACCTCTTTGCTGGACGAGGATTAACACAGGCTGACCACACGGAAACCAACCGCGATGGTATGGCTGCGACGTTGCGTTGGATCGAACGAGACTTTGAGGGACTACTTTTTGTCAATCTGGTAGAATTTGACATGTTATGGGGTCATCGCCGCGATAGTCAGGGTTACGCACAAGCACTACGAGATGTTGATAGCTGGTTTGCACGGGTACAACAGGCGATGCGACCAGATGACGTAATTTTTTTCACAGCCGATCATGGCGTTGATCCAACCTATCGTGGCACCGATCATACGCGTGAATGCGTGCCACTACTAGCATATGGACAACCATTACGTACTGGCATCAATCTTGGTACACGCTCAACGTTTGCTGATCTAGGTCAAACGTTAGCACAAGTATTGAATGTTGAGAAATTAGCGGCTGGTACGAGTTTTGCACAGGAATTAGTATAATGACAGAGACACAACGAAAAGCAACAGACTCACAAGGTTTACCGTTACATAGCGAGCGTGTCACAGTACGTCGTCCTATATCTAGCGACGCCGCAAACGTCTTTCGTTGGGAGCGAGATGATGAGGTATGGCGTTACGATCCCCACCGTCCGTACTCGAACAGCATGGCGGAGTTCGTGCCATTATTCGAGCGAAACTATGTACTGAGCAACGGACGACAGTTCTGGTTCATCATCGAAGATGAACACTATGTTCCCATTGGAACCATCACGTACTTCAATATCGACCGTCGTCTCAATCAGGTTGAAGTTGGTTTGGGACTAGGCGAAAAATCGAGTTGGGGCAAAGGGTATGGTGCAGAGGCTATTCGCGCACTCGTTCACTATCTCTTCACCTTCCAGAGCATCTCACGCATTTACGCGGAGACGGCAATGGCGAACACATCGGCCCGCAACGCCTTTGCAAAATCTCAATTTACCGAGGTTGGGCAAATTTACGACCCCCGTAGCTCAGGCGACCCCTGGGTATTATTAGAAATTTGGAGGAAAAACTATATATGAGTTCCGCACATACAGAGGTAAACCCCAAGATATTTAGTGCCTACGATGTCCGTGGCATCTATGGGCAAGACCTGACCGATGATATTGCCTATCGGATTGGACGCGCAGCAGCCCAATACCTCAACGTACCCGAAATTGCCGTTGGGCGGGATATGCGTCTCTCGTCACCGCAAATTTCAGCGGCGGTTCTACGTGGCATCACCGATCAAGGTGTCAACGCCGTTGACCTTGGTTTGACCACGACCGACGGTTTGTATTTCGCAGTCGGCAAGTTCGACTATCCTGCCGGTATCATGATTACCGCGTCTCACAATCCAGGCAAGTACAATGGCCTGAAGTTCTGTCGCGCTCAGGCACTACCGATTAGCAAAGATACTGGTCTAGCGGACATTCGGGATATCGCTGTAAGCGGCAACTTCACAGAGCCAGCGCATAAAGGCACTGTGACGCAGCGCAATATCACCGATGACTATGTAAAACACGTCTTGTCGTTCATTGACGTAAGCAAGATCAAGCCGCTCAAAGTCGTCATTGACGCAGGCAACGGTATGGCTGGTATGATGATACCCAGCGTCTTTCAACACCTTCCCTGCGAACTCGTCCCTCTCTATTTTGAGCTTGATGGCAATTTCCCACATCATCCCGCCAGTCCTATCGAGCCAGAAAACATGGTGGATTTGCAGAAAAGGGTGCGTGAGACACATGCAGATTTGGGAGCGGCATTCGACGGCGATGCCGACCGTATGTTTCCGGTCGATGAGCATGGCGACCTTGTAGACGGTTCACAGGTGACGGAGGCGATGGCGAATAGTCTGCTACGCAAGTATCCAGGCTCGACCATCCTATACAACCTGATTGTCTCTAAAAGTGTACCCGAACTGATTGAGCATCTCGGTGGCAAGGCTGTTCGCACTCGTGTAGGCCATTCGTTCATCAAGGCCGAGATGCGCAAGCTTAATGCGATCTTTGGTGGCGAACACTCCGGTCACTTCTACTTCCGTGATAACTGGTTCGCCGACTCTGGCTTGATTGCCTTTCTCATTCTGCTCGAACTTGTTTCTACTGAAGACAAGCCGCTCTCAGAAATACTCAAGCCATTGGACAAGGGTGTTCGTAGTGGTGAAATCAATAGTACAGTCAGCGATGCACAGAGCAAACTGCAAGCTCTGGAAGAGCATTTCGGGAAGGGTGCGCAACTGGTCGATCACCTCGATGGTCTCACAATAGATTATGGTACATGGTGGTTCAACGTGCGTTCATCTAACACCGAACCACTACTTCGTCTCAATGTCGAAGCAAACGATAGAGCCACAATGGAGCAGAAGCGCGACGAACTGCTCGCGTTTATTCGTAGTTAAAGCATTTCAAATGGAGCGAGCATTCTTTATGAAAGGTACATATCTTCCATAAAGAATGCTCGCTCCGTGCTCCAATTTCTCCCCTTCTTAATTCGGCGTAGCTTCCGACTTTTCTCTTCTCGAAGAGAATGAAATGTAAGTGATATTCTTCAATATAAAAATCGAAGGAGTATTTCGTCATGACGACCAATACCAGCAATTCAGCAGGGAAATATGCTTCTGTTAATGGAGTTGACCTGTACTATGAGATGCATGGAACAGGTACACCTTTGATTCTGCTTCACGGTGGCTTTGGAACTCTTGAGACGTTCAATGCTGTTGCGCCCACACTTGCGCTCAATCATCAGGTCATTGGAGTCGATCTCTATGGACATGGACGCACCGCCCTCACGAGTCGCCCTCTCCGTTTTGAGCACATGGCAGACGACATCTCTGGCCTCATTCAGCATCTCGGACTTGGAAAAGCTGACGTGCTTGGCTACTCTCTTGGTGGTGCCGTTGCTCTGCAGACCGCCATTCGTCATCCAGAGCAGGTCAACAAGCTCGTAGTGATTTCCTCACCGTTCAAACGGACTGGCTGGCATCCCGAAATGCAAACAGGCATGTCCTCCATCGCACCTGAGTTCTTTGTTGGTACTCTCTTGCATGATGTCTATATGAAGAGTGCGCCTAAGCCAGAAGATTTTTCTCGCTTTGTCACCAATATGAGGGAAGCCATGAGTCAGAACTATGATTGGACAGAGCAGGTTTCCGCATTGAAAATGCCCACGCTGATTATCGCTGGCGATTCTGATGGTCTTCCACCTTCGCATGCGGTAGCATTTTTCACGCTCTTGGGTGGAGGCTTGAAGGATGCTGGCTGGAATGGTGAACATCTTATTCCGTCGCAACTCGCCATCTTGCCGCGTACGACTCACTACGATATTGTTTCCCGTGCTGATCTGCTCCTACCAGTTCTTGCTCCGTTCCTGAGCAGTAAATGAACGATGAGCGAATCGGTAGGGGCACAATGATGCTGTTTGACAATTTAAGGCGGATATGTGGATTGTAGGGGTCTAATTCTATTACACCCATAGGCGTCAAGTTAAGCAAAGATGAGCTTATGTGCGAAGAGGCTTCTCAAG
>CAXUHF010000120.1:0-9000 GCA_964250765.1 uncultured Ktedonobacteraceae bacterium
CCCCCGCCCCCCCGCCCCCCCCCCCCCCCCCCCCCCCCCCCCCCCCCCCCCCCCCAACACTCTGTTTCTTCCAGTTTTTACGCGAATAGACAAAAAACTGAAAAAGGTGTACGATAAGGACAAGAATAGGAATTTGTTGTAGGAAGAAGAGACCGACTGTGACGCCGAGAGTAGCTACCCACGCCCGTATCTATGATGTGCTTGCATTACTTGTAACGATTGTTGTTATTGCGCTCGATCAGTGGACAAAATCTCTGGTCGTTACGTATTTGAGTCCCCCCGAAAGCAAAAGCGTTTCACTTGTGAGCCAGTACCTGATTCTCTACTATATTCAAAATAGTGGTGCAGCGTTTAGTATGCTCAAAAACACGGCGTTGCTCGTCGTGCTTATCGCGGTTGCAATGCTTGTGGTTGGCTACATCTACGTGCGTATCTTGAACAATGGTCCGCTGTACTACAAAGTAATCTTTGGTTTAATCATTGGCGGCGCGTTAGGAAACGTCATCGACAGAATACACAACGGTGGCTATGTTGTCGATTTTATCGCGTTTCGCATTCCGCAGATTAATTTCTACTTTGCAATTTTCAATGTTGCCGATGCCTGTATCACCATCGGTGTTCTGTTGCTCTTTGTATTCATTTTCTTTTCGCGCCGTCCTCGTGACGAGAAGCGAACAGAAGAAAATGCATCACAAGAGACGGTTAGTCATAAATAGCTTATCAATGCTATGAAAGAGTTACAATCCTTGGAAGAAACACAAACATATGATGTTCAGGAAGAACAGATTGGTCAGAGGCTAGACCGCTTTCTCGCTCCTATCCTCGATTCCCTCTCTCGTACAAACATACAGCAACTTATCGCAGAAGAAGCGGTACTGGTAAAAGGTAAGGCGAGTAAGCCTGGGTATGCGCTCAGACGTGGTGATACGATCACGATAGTGCATTCAGCACCTTTTATTCCTCCCACGAACGCCACACCGCATGAACTTCCCCTCGATATTCTTTATGAGGATCAGGATTTGCTTGTTCTGAACAAAGCTCCAGGCATGGTTGTGCATCCTGGCCCAGGGCACAGCGATGATACGCTTGTGAACGCGTTGCTGGCTCGCTATCCAGAACTACAAGGCGTCGGAGAAGATGGTCGTCCTGGTATCGTGCATCGGCTTGATAAGGATACATCCGGCCTGATTATCATTGCCAGGAATAGCCGAACGCTGACAGCATTAATGGAGCAGATGCAAGAGCACACGATAATAAAACGCTACCTGGCACTCGTCGAAGGCGATGTTGCTCACGATCAAGGAAGTATAGACGCACCTATTGGTCGAGACACACGTAACCGTCAGCAAATGACTGTCACCACGCGTGATAGCCGTGAGGCGCGCACTCACTTCCGTGTGCAGCAACGTTTTGCACGTCACACCTTGCTTCTCTTGCAATTAGAGACGGGGCGTACGCATCAAATACGTGTGCATCTCAAAGCGATAGGCCATCCTGTTGTTGGTGATCCTGTCTATGGCTCTGGAAACGCACCAAAGGGTTTCACCTTGAACCGTCAGTTTCTGCATGCTTATCAACTTCAGTTTAATCATCCAATAACGGGAAAATTGATCGAAGTAGAGGCTCCACTACCAAAAGATCTCCAAAACATTTTGACGAAGGAATCTGTCTTATAGACACCTAGACCCTTGTACCTCTCTATGCTATACTGTGCTCAGATAAGAAAACAACGAAATGTTCCACACACCATTGTCTGAGCACAGTCCTGTTCAGCCCCTTTTATTTCATTAGCACGCACGACTACGCGCATTTTCACCCATTTAGGCTAATATTCGTCTGTTACTTTGCATAATTATGCCCTTTTCTGTACAATGCCAACACTACCATTACGTTACCTGTAGTACATCATGTATATATATCTTATATGAAATGGATATGTAGTAGAAGTTGGGACTCATCGACTGGGAGATGGTATTTCTTCACATTGCTTGAGGAAACATTTGCTTTCGTCCGCGAGGAGAGGAGAATTTACACATGGCAGTAGTAGAAGCACAAATATTAGAAGCATCAGAAAAAATAACACCAAAAAGCGTATTGCGACATAGACCTATAGGAAATGGAAATAGTAAATTACCTACTGGAAGACATTCTGTTATTACAACCGCAACGACTCCAAAAGTACAGCGTGCATCGCGTCCCCGTTCAGCAGAATACCAGGATGACATACATGAATGGAAGAGAGCAGATGATAAGGAAAAAGATGCGAAGTCAAACACTTCTAAAGACGCACCAGGAGTAAAACATTCCCCTTTAGCGACAAAACCAATACCAACCATTGCGCGACCTTTACCAACAACGCCTCGTCCCAAACTGGTATTGAAAAAGTCTCAAGCGGTGCGACAAGCCCATCCTCTTTTATATCTTGGTATTGGCATGATTGCAATGTTGCTGCTTTGGACAATACTAACCAGCGTCCTTGGCTGGTTCACTACGACTATGAATGACATACGTTATGGTCGTCCACGTACCTACCAAATCGACTCATTTGTTGGGCATAGTGAGCAAGGTGGCACGCCGAGTCACTTCATCGC
Organism: uncultured Ktedonobacteraceae bacterium; assembly: GCA_964250765.1. Lineage (GTDB taxonomy): Bacteria > Chloroflexota > Ktedonobacteria > Ktedonobacterales > Ktedonobacteraceae > JBBQVS01. The sequence goes on from CAXUHF010000120.1 coordinate 2,592, forward strand.
CATCAACCTGAATCGGCGTATCGAGATAATTGAGTTGCCTGGAGGCGACGCAACACACGCTAAAATTTACCTCGGCCCTCAGCTCTATGGCGCAAACGATGACCTCACTCCTGTAACTCTAAGTTTTGCAGATGTGAATGGCGATCATAAACCTGATATGATTGTGAATTTCCAGTCGTCACGTATTGTGTTTATTAATGACCGGGGGGGCTTTCGTCCATTGCTTCCTGCTGAACGCCATTCGGTCGAGCAGTTTCTGAAACGTGCGAACTTGTCGTCCTGATGAACGACAAGGCAAGTCGATACACTTCTTCGCGTTCAACACCTGTTGTGATAACGTGATCGGACTCTTCGAGCCAGTGCAACGATTTTGAAGGGGTAGAGGTTGTGAGTCGGTACAATTCTTCGGCGCACTTTGGTTCAACTGTCCGGTCACGTTTGCTTTGTATGATGAGTAGTGGAATGCGTAGCTTATTGAGAGTTCTTCGAGTCTGGTTGATGAGAGCGATGAGTTCCGCGATAGCTGGTACAGGGATGCGAATAAGCGTTTTGATATGATTGACAACTTGAGCGTCGTTGAAGTCGATGGTGGTAACGGTTGCATCGCGTAGTTGCGCCTGTTTGAGTATCTGGGCCTGTACGTTAGGATTGTTAAAGTTTAAGGCTTTGAGTGGATAGAACCATTTTACAAAGTAGCGAGCAAGTGGCACAAGCCGGGTTTGTATATTGCTATCCAATCGTGTTGGCGTGGACATAGCAATAACACCAGTAAGACGCTCTGGATGCCGAATAGCAAGGTTTAGCGCAAGCACACCACCCATAGAAAGTCCAGCAACAAAGACGGTTTTGTAGGAATCGAGTTGTGCTAAACCCTCTTCAACAGATGTAAGCCACGTCTCACGACCTGATACGATAAGTTCTTCTGGGTCTCCGTTATGTCCCGCGACAAGAACTCCATAGACACGCATTCCTTGTTCCGCAAGTGCGTCTCCTAAACCTCTCATCTCTGTTGGCGTACCACTGAAACCGTGAATGAGTAGACACGCTATTTCTGCATTCTCTGGTCCGATCATAAAAGGAATATTGAGTTGTTGTGCCACAATTCTCTCCTGCTATTCGATACGTAATTTGTATTAACCATAGCATGCTACGATGGAACGTATCAAGCACCTTGAGACCCAATATCCCTTGGACTTATTTATTAGAAGATGAACACTATGCTCGAACCAAATATTTCTTATAGTCATAGACTACAAAGACTCTCTAAAGCTTGATGTATCTTATTTTTTCGAGCAAACGCAAAATTCACCTGGTTGATCTCATGCATGTCCGTAGAATGCACCTGCGATCGAACACAAACCAGAGTGTGTTACTACTAGTTGTTTTTTTTCCCTAGCCCCCTAAAGTATTTTGTGTTTGGGGGTTATAGGCAAAAAAACCTAGCTCCAATCTGTCGCATTACGATCTGTCTACCTCATCTGGCACCAAGACGATCCGCCCTCCTGCACCGCCCTTCGCGAACATTTGGTGCGCGTCCGCTGCCCGCGTGAGTGGGAAGCTATGAGCCACGTTTACCTCAAAGGCTCCAGCCTGTGCCAGTGCCGTCAGTCGTAATCGCGCAGCGTTGCGGATAGCAATACCGATTGCATCTTGCCCCGGTGAGCCGCCAAGTGCTTGGATGCCAGTTTCCTTTGCCCGATCAAAGGCGACGATGGTGGCGATACGCGAGCGGTCGGACACGAGCGCGAGCGAGACGTCGATTGCCTCATCCGTACCAACAAGATCAATTGCCGCATCGATGCCATTGGGAGCGATACCCCGAACTCGTTCGAGCAGTCCGTCACCATACTTGACAGGCTCAGCCCCATAGTGGCGCAGCGTCTCAAAGCTTTTCTCGCCGCCCGTGCCAATCACCTTGATGCCGTCGAGGGCCGCCAGTTGCACTGCTGAAAGTCCCACGCCACCGCTTGCACCATGAATCAGCACGGTTTGTCCTGGTCGAGCACGTACAGCGGCGAGGGTATGGGCGGCGGTGGTGCCGTCCAGCATCATGGAGGCGGCCTGCTCCCATGACAGCTTGGTCGGCTTGGGCACCACTACTGATGCAGTAACGATGATCGTATCGGCGTAGCCACCAGTGATGCGATATGCGATCACCTCGTCGCCCGGCACGATAGGCCCTGCAGGTCCCATCGCTTCGGCCCCGACCGCCGTCACCATGCCTGCCGCTTCCACACCAAGCTTGAGCGGAAAGGTGGGAGGACTCGCTCCATGACTCTTGGTGTAGTTCGGGTTAGAGTAGATTGTGTAGTCAACGTGGTTCACGCCGACGGCCCGAACCCGAATCTCAACCTCTCCCCGTCCGGGCGCGTGTAGCTCGGTCGAGACTACCTTCAAGACATCTGGATTGCCAAAGCCGGTTGCAACGATTTCTATTGCCATATCTTTCTCCTCCATTGCCATGCTTTACTTCAATGATTCGTTGACTGACATGCGCGTTCCCGTCTCCGATGTGTGGTTACGGCAGCAATTTCTCCCTCTGGAATAGTATACCCTAAAATTTCACTACTCGACGAAAGTGGGGGAAGCTCAGTTCTTACTCACGCGCTCTGGTTTGACAAAAAAGGTCTGTAGGAGACGTTGGTTGAACACCCATTCGGCAATTGCAAGAGTAAACACCCAAGAAATCCATGCGGAGGTTGCATAGATATCCGCTTGTGACGTTTTTGATGCGCTATGAGTAAGCATCGTCAATACTATGCCTCCATACAACCAGGCACGCAGCATGACTGCGCCAAAGGTTAGTGCATAATTGCGTGTCATCCAAACACGATGCACAGGTATCTGTCCCCGGCGAATCGCGACATACGCTTGACAAATGCTATAAAACCAGAGGACATCGAGTGTCACGAAGCCAACCTGGGCAACGAAGCCAGAGACAGAGAAGAGGGCGCTGAAAAAAGCAGCGATACTTGCAATGAAGACGCAGACAATATAGATACGTCCAATGAGCCGATGAACGAATGGGTATTTGGCACGCAGGGGAGTTAAGAACTGAAAAGGCCCTATTAAGAGGGCGGTCCCTGCTATTCCTGCATGTATAGCTAGGATCGGAAAATGGAGCGAAACAGACGGATTGAGACGAAGTCTGCTCAAAGCCGGATTAAACAAGAGATAGGGTGTGGCGAAGTAAATGGCGATGCCAATAGCAATAATCGCCATCAAGCCCCAACTGAGTCTTCTAAAAATACGCATGGACATGGAGAGTTGTTCCTTTCTCGTATGGAGCGTTTCCTGATCGTTACCCATGATAGCTGTCTATCAAAGGCACTTATTGAATACCTCTACTATAGAGTATAGGACAACTCTCTGGTTCTGTCTTGAACGTTTCTACGACATCATAGAACGTTCCTACGCTCTTTTCGGAAGACGCCGGGAGTCATGCCCACACGATGTCGGAAGTGTCGAGTAAGGTGACTTTGATCGGCAAAACCAGAATGGAACGCGACTTCATGGAGCGAGATATCTTCAGTCAAGAGGAGCCGCTTGGCGTGCTCAACACGGCAAGCGATAAGGTACTCGTGCGGAGCCATCCCCATCGTTTTTCTAAAGAGTTGTGCAAAGTGTGAGGAACTGACATTGGCAACGGCAGCTAATTCAGCAATTGAGAGGTCCTGTGTACGATATTCATGCATATAGTCGAGCACATGGCGAAGCCGCGTCTTCCCCAGATCGCTCGTCACTCTCAGATCTCTTTTCTGGAGTGTACTGAAGTGCCGCAACAAATGGAGAGCGAGCGCGTTCGCAAGCGACTCGGCATACAGGCGTGTGTTGAAGCCTGAGAAAGAGAGTTCGTACAGCAATGCAAGCCCAAACTGCTCAACTGAGTGATCATACAAGAAGGAATGAGAAAGAAGTTCTACACGGCTTGCCTCTAGGTCACTCGCTTCAACGATAGAGCGTATCAGGGTAGGATCGAAATGCAAGAAAAGGGCATCAACATCCATCGACCACCTTCCTTCCAATCCTCTCTCTGTAGGCACGAAAGCATGGTCACCCTTCCTGACGAACGTGTCAGCCAAGGTGTCGTTGCCAGGCAAAGAACTCGTTTGCACAATCAAGCTTGGCTCTCCAAGATAGAGTATAAGCAAGTGAGAGGGGAGACTTGGCTGCACAGAAACTTGACCAGGCGAAGCGAGATACTGTGCCGCTTCAATGCCCTTCCATCCCAAGAGCTTGCTTGAGCGCACAGGTGGAAACTGTTGATAAAACGAAGGAGTATTGCTTTCTTGCTGCATAATTCGTCTCCCTTTGTAGCTATTTTCGTCGAAAGTAGTAATTGCACGCGCATAGGGGTCATCCATGACAGAAGCTGAGCACCTCCATCACCGCATACTTGCTCGTATTTTCTTTCGATGTATCTTCTCGTCAGGACCATACGGTCTCAGCCGTTCAGACTATTTGGGGAAAGCTTGAGCACTTTTTCCGCATTGCCATATGCGATTTTTGCTTTATCAGTAGGGCTAATTGGCGCATTCTCCAAAAACGCTCTGGCGTGATCTCTCACAAGAAAGGGATAATCGACCGCGTACATGATGCGGTCCGCTCCCATTATCTGGAGAGTGAGTTGGAACGGGGGAAGCGTAAACATCCCGCTGGGAGTGACATATGTCTGCTGCAAGAAGTAGTCCGCGACAGGCCGTTGCAAGTGTTTTGTGGTCGGGGTGAGCATCTCATCAAAGCGAGCCAGGTAGTACGGGATCATTTCTCCCCAATGGCCCAGAATAAGCTGCAAGCTGGGATAGCGATCGAAGACGCCACCCAGAATCATGCGTAGTGCGTGGATACCTGTCTCCATATGCCATCCCCACCCATAGGTTGCAAAGCTTGCGCTGACAGCCGGATCAAAGCCTGCGTAGTAGCTCTCTCGCACAGCTTGGATTGGAGGGGCAGGATGCAGGTAGATGGGAACATCAAGGGCGACGGCAGTTTCGAGAAGAGGACGAAACGACGGATCGTCCAGAAAGTGCTCATTCGTCGGCCCATTGATCATTACGCCTTTAAACCCAAGGATGTTCACACATCGCTCAAATTCGGCGGCAGCGGCTTCTGGATGAGGCATTGGCAAGGTGGCAAAGCCGACAAAGCGATCGGGATGGGCGGCAATAGCAGCCGCGAGGTGGTCATTGATCTCCTTTGCCAGTGGTACGGCCTCTGTATCAGGGATGGTTGGTAGCCCTACGGGAGTGTAGGAGAGAACCTGGACATCAACGCCCATTGTGTCCATCGCTTTCAATCGACCAGCACCTAGATCTTCGAGTTGGGTGCTCAGGGGAGACGCTAACCGAGAGGGGGCTTGGGCATCTGGAAGCAATTTCGCCAGTGCCTCCTTGATCGCAGGAACTTGGAAATGCTCTTCAAGCGCAATAATCTTCATCTGTTTCCTTTTCTTTCCACGCTTCTCTCCATTCTCTTCTGACGTGTTCATCTGGTGAGTTGAGACGTTTGGGGCTTGATGCAATGCGGGCTGGCGAGATCGTGACAAAATCTGCGGCGCACTCCTGTTCACCAAGACCTGTACTTGCTCTCTATAGCTACGTGATATATATCTAGAAAATATATTACATAGCTATATTACTGTCAAGAGGTAGCATTTCAAAATGGGCACTCTAGAACATGTTGGGGTCGAGATTGAATGGATTTGAATCACTGTGACCGTAAAGAGAACCCATGCAACAGATGGTCTACCACACCAATACGGCAGAATTCCGGCTGCTAGCCCGATCAGAGGTGTACGGGGGTCGTCAGCAGGAATACTCAGTGTGCTTGAGTCAAGATGGGTGGGCTGTATGACCACGAAGCCGTGAGCAGCCCAGAAGTCGACCAGCGGGTCGTAGCTGCGTAATGACAAGCTAAAGCCGTGTGAAAAAACAAGAATTGGCAATTCGCTTCCGATCACAGGCGCAGACACGCGCACGTGTACATCCTCGCCACGGTCAGGAGCGTGTAGCACAACCGGCTTCACTGAGATGATCGGAGTGGAGGCGCTGACACCTGAATCTACTGTGTTCATAGAAAGATCTTCCTTCCAGCTCTTTCGCGTATGGTATACTAAGAAGTATGACTGATGGAGGAAGGACGAGGGGATAGGGTCTCTTTCCACGAAAGACTTCCTGTGCATACGTCCCAACGGGGGCCGCCAGCACACGAACGAGTACTTCACCCGCCCCTGGAACGGGTTCAGGAATATCTTCAAGAAGAAGAGGTTGACCGAGTGCTTTCAGAATCGCTGCTTTCATACAAAGTTTCCTTTCATAGTTGTATCCAGGTATGGTAGTATACTGCCTAAGCTGTAAAGCTATACCAGAGTGTGTTACTACTAGTAGGGGGGTTGTATATCCCTCGAAAG
>CAXUHF010000120.1:9010-14313 GCA_964250765.1 uncultured Ktedonobacteraceae bacterium
TTAACAATTTTGGGGGGGGTTTAACCCCCGCCACTTGTTTGTCGTTTTTGGTTTTAAAAAAACCCCCCCCTACCTGATCGCCATGCCACAAAGGAGATGCACGATCGCTCCGACAGATGCGCCTCTCATCATCCCCCACTCCTTCTTCCCCATCGCAATGACGACATCCACGAGTTGAATCACTGCGGCTGTAAAGAGAACCCATGCGACAGCTGGTCTACCAAGCCAATACGGCAGAATTCCGGCTGCGAGTCCGAACGGAATGGAGCGTGCTGCATACATACGCACGTAGAATAGCTCACCGTGTCCCACCTGACTCGAGCCAGAGAACGATCCCGGTCGCAGAAGAGCAATCACTGCCGCCCCTGCTGAAGCGAGGGAGACGAGGAGATTCAGAAAACGAAGGAGAGTTTGCATTGTCAGCACCTTTTTTGAAGTCTATTAACTAGGGATGATCGGCAAAAGCAAGGAAGAAGGATATTTGCCTCCCGCATATATGGTATTTATTCCGGCCAGAGCCGCCGGATTACGATCTTCAGGGTCGTTGTGATTGAATTCTGCCCATGCTCCACTATCATGTGTTCCGATAGTAAGAGCGAGGCGGTGCCCCGATGCAAACACCATACTCGTCGGCCAGATCTCTATCTCCACAGGAACAATCTGCCCAGGCGTCAGCTTTTGTACCTGATCATGTGTGTGAAATGGGCGAGCGTCCGTTGAGCGGGATGGATCAAGTTTCCGCTGCGAGGCACGCAACCATCCGGCGGTCACGGGAATAGCCTCGCTGTTGGCTCCAATACCGGGAACCTCGCTGCCGTTCGCATCACGGTTGCGAATGGTCACAAAGATATCCATGTCGTCGGTCGCAGAAGATACCCACAATTTGAGTGCGAGCGGTCCAGTCACTTCCGTATCCTGTACAAACGGAGCGGTCGTGAAGGTGATATCACCCTCAGTTGCTGTGTAGTTGACGTATGCCTCTGCTTCTGGTTGCTCAGCGGCTATACTGCTGCTGGCAGCGCTGAGATAGAAATGCGACCAGTGTGTGCGAGCCAGAGGCCATTCCTGTTCATCGCGCCACACCACCTCGTGCACTTTGCGAATGGCGAGTTGCACAGGTGGCTGCTCAAGCCAACCATTTTCCACCCCTTTGAGCCAGTAGTCAAAAAACCGTTTCTGAAGAGCACGCCCTTCCTCACTGTAGAATGGGCTATAATGATCACCCATGTGGACTCGCAGCCATGTATGAGCAGAAGCCACATGAAGATAGCCCTCAATATTCCCTCGTAGGTGCAGTCCCACGCCACTCCAGTTCCCAACAGAGAAGACAGGAATCATAATCCGGCTAAGGTCCGGCAAGCGCGAGTGATAGTAGTCATCATCGAGGAAATGCTCTTTGAAACTTGCGGTCACATCGACCCTATTTGCGGCTCGTTCCTGCTCAGAGAGGCTCCCATCATAGCCGTGTTGAACACGAGTCACATGGCTATACCAGGGGACGACAAAACCATTGTTGAAGATGCCTCCGTGTCTGGCAACATCACGGTATAAATCGACCAACCCTTCCCAGGGCAAAATCGCGACGAGGTGAGGTGGCTGGAGCGCAGCCACATGCCATTGCGAGACCGCGTAGTACGAGATTCCGCTTAATCCTATTTTGCCAGTGCTCCACGGCTGTTCTGCCGCCCATTCGATGGCATCATAAAAGTCCTCTGCTTCTCGACTCGAAGCACCACATAGCCTTGTACGACCCACCAATCAGGATTGGGAGTTTCCCAATTCATGTAGGGACCCTGTTCGGCAATTCCGGCATAGGCTTTCGGGTTATAGTCACGAAAGTGAATATCCTTCCCATATGGGCCGACTGTCAGTAACACTGGGTAAGTGCCAGATGTGGAAGGACGATAGACATTGCCACGAAGCTCTAGACCGTCTCGCATAGCAATGGCGACATCGTGCTCAAAGATGAGAGAATGTTGCATGAGATACTCCTTTTTACAAGGAACAATGAATCGAACGAAAGTAAGTGATGTTAGACCGTTGTCTTGCTGAGAAGGGATGCTATATTCCCATCACCGAGTACTAGAGATCGCCTCGAGAGCGGTTTTCTCAAACCACGAATCACTTCTGCTCATATATCAGGGCAAAAGCTGCTCGTTTTCAGTTCCTGTAACAGGAAAACCATGTAAACTGATTGGTCATCCAACCAGGAAGGCAGAAATTTTTTCACTCTGACTCCAGCAAGCTCTTCACCATACGAGAGAGCAAACGGTAGGCACGCTCAATATCGAAATCTGGTTCAGCTAGATGTTGAAGAGCCAAACCATCGATACAGGCAAGAAGAATGCTCGCCAGAGTATCAGCATCAAAGGACCGTTCATCGCTAACGGCATCAACGATAGAGCTGATTCCCGAACGACCACTTTCCAGCAGTGAGCGAATTGCGGGCTGCAATGCTGAATTGCGGAATCCAAGGGCAAAGAGTTCGTACCGCAGGCGATACGCACCTGGGTTCTTCAATGTTCGTTGCAACATGTCATTGAGGGTGGCTTCGCGTAACTGATCAGGAGGCAGTGAACTCCTCCTCTGATACCCACTCTCGGTGTAGCGGTGAGAGATATCCTTGAGCACTTCTACTAACAGCTCATCTTTATTCGCGAAGTAGTAATGCAATAACCCTGGAGCAACTCCTGCCTCGCGAGCAATGGCTTTAATCGTTGCTGCATCATACCCTTGTTCAACCAGAACATGAGACGCCGATTGAATGATATGTTCGCGAGTAGTTCCAGATGTTTCCATGTAATGCACTCCTCCTGGTTGTACGTCCAACCAAAGTATAGCAGAGAAACAGACCATTGTCAAATGGAGAGGCATGGAAGTTTTCTTCTCTCCTCTATAGAGGAGGACCAACAGACATGCACAAATAGCTCATAGCAGTGAAGCATCGGGTCTATCGATGCCATCCTGACGAAAAGGTACGACGTACCATATAACTGTGGCTGAGATAGCTTTTATGAAGCTGAGAAGAGGTAGGATCAGGGTTCAGGAGTGCCGAGTGACTGGAGCCATATAAGGCGAGAAAGCCACTCGTCCAAATGCATAAGCGTCGCACTCTTGGGAACTTCTTTGATCCGATTGAACGGGGTAAACGCAGAGGCTTCCTCAAACTTAAGGAGATCAGAGAATGCTTGCTGCTCCGCGTCCGACAGTTTCGTGAGAATGCTTTGATAGATTCCTCCATTGACGAGCGTGCGAATACGTCGGGCCATGCGATCTAATGTGCTAAAGGAGCGCAGTTCACAGTGCTCGGTAAGCAACATTTTCAGAACGGCATTGATGAAATCGGCTGGATTGTTCATCACCTGAGCTACCGTATGCATCGCACGAGCAACCAGACGTAGAGTATATGGCAATTCCAATGCCCTTATTTGAGCCGACAACAGTCACTCTGGCTGCTGGTGCATATGAGTAGCACAGCCATTGATTGTCTGAAAAGCTCCTCATAAAGGTGAATCGTTGGACGCCATTTTTGTACATTCGCAAGAGAGCGAAAATCGGTATCATTTTGTCAATCCCAACATTGAACTGGTCATTTTCGTAGAATGAGTGTGGCGGAGAAACTTCCTCTCCTAGCAGGTAAAGCACCTATACAGGAAGAGTAGCCACCAGGATACTTCTATCAAAACGACTAGTTCAATGTTGGGATGTACAGTTGTGCGACGAAATCGCTCAAGGTTTCAGAGCTGAATGTTTTCCAGATCGTCGAGAAGACTGGGGTGTGTCGGCGCCCACCCGAGAGCCTCGCGGGTGTGAGCACTAGAAGCGGGCTGGTCCATCGCGAAGATCACGCCGAACGGGCCGAAGTTCTCCTCCGGCACGGCCTTGATTGGAAGGCTGAGGCGCCGACCGATGACTGTCGCGATGTCGCGTACTGTGTCGCCCTCATCAGCGACGGCGTGCCAGGCCGTTCCGGCCGGAGCCGATTCGAGGGCCAGCCGGAACAGGACGGCTGCGTCGAGGGCATGCACGGCTGGCCATCGCTGGGTTCCGTCGCCTGGGTAGCCAGATACCCCAGTGTGGCGCGCTTGCTCGGTCAGCAGGCCAGCGAAGCCGCCCTTGCCCTCATTGTGGACCGTGCGTGGCATGCGGACAGCCGTGGCACGCACACCGCGTGATGCCAAAGCCAGCAGCGCAATCACCGAACGGCCCCGACCGCCTACAGGTCCGTCGGTTGGCAACGGATCGGCCTCGGTGGAGGCGCGACCCGCTATCCAGGGTGTTCCAGAGACGGTGACGATCGGGCGGTCGCTGCCGATGAGTGTCTCTCCCAACGTGGACATAGCGGCACTCTCCTCGGCGAGGGATGCCGCAAGCGCGTCCGGGCTACTGTAGTCTCGTCCGAACGCGAGGCTGATCACGCCGTCGGACTGGGCAGCTCCGGACCGCAGGACGTCGAGGTCCGCCAGCCCTCCTCGCAGCACCTCGGCACCGGCACCCTTAAGGGTCTGCTCGGAGTTGTCCGAGCGAGCCAGCGCGAGAACGGTATGACCATTGCTGAGCAGTTCGGCGACGACGGCGGTGCCGATGGTGCCGGTCCCGCCAGTGACGAAAACACGCATGATATTGTTCTCCTTCTGGTAATAAGATGAAGAGTGTAGTAAAATGAGAGTACCTCACTATAGTACATGAGGGTTCCTCATTTTGTCAAGGGTCACTATCCCTGAGTGAAAGAAGGTCTGAAATGAGCGAGTCAACACAAACCCACCGTTCAATGCGAGCTGATGCACAGCGCAACTACACGAGCCTGCTGAAAGTAGCACGAGTCGCGGTCGCGGAGCGTGGTGCTGACATCGTCCTCGAGGACGTTGCTAGATCGGCGGGAGTCGCCATCGGAACGCTGTACCGCCACTTCCCCACACGTCAGGACCTCCTTGAGGCAGTGTTCTTGGATGAGATCAATGAATTGAAGGTACGCGCTGAAGAACTCGCAAGTGCTCCGGTTCCTTTCGACGCCCTGATCGACTGGCTTCATCTCCAACTGGACTTCGCGGCCCGAGGGCGGAGCATGGGAGCAGCCATCATGGCTGCTAAGCAGGTTCCGGGGACGAGAATCTATACCGCGAACATAGCTATGTTCGCGGCGGGAGAAGTCCTGTTGCACCGTGCCCAGGCTGCAAAACAAATCCGAACTGATGTGAAGAGTATTGACGTGGTACGACTGGTCTACGGAATCGTGATGGTGAACGAGCATGGGGCTGGGCCCGGGGGGGGGCGGCCGCAGCGCGCGGAGGGGCAAGGCCGGC
>CAXUHF010000120.1:14323-16235 GCA_964250765.1 uncultured Ktedonobacteraceae bacterium
TTATTTTTTTTGTGTTTTTTCATGGTTTTGGGGACCTCAGTTTGGGTGTTTCGCGCCATGCTCGATCTCGTCATAGCCGGAATCAGAACATAACGAGTCGGGACAAAATGCTGGTGGTTTGCCATACAAGGTACGACGTATCATATAACTGTAGTTGAGGTGCTGTATATGGACTTACTACTGAAAGTGTTTCAGCACCTGGTTCTTCACGTTTGATATGGTCACCCCTCCTGGGGAGACGTGCCTGTGCGTTCTAGCTGAGCAATAGTCCACTTGTTGTTGAAAGAGGGCAATGGCTTGCTGCGGGTCGGCAAGCCAGAGCGAGAATGTCTTGAGGAGTAATTCATCACGCATGGGAGGGGAGAGTATTTGGGGTTGTGACCCACTCTTTGAGTGCCTCGCGCCCCTTTTCGGTAATCGTATACACCTTCTTTGCCGGGAGGTCATGTTGCGCAACGACCTCGAAGGTTGCTAGCTCCTCGACCTCCAGTTTCGCCAGCTCAGGATAAATCTGACTGTAGCGGGCATGCCAATAAAAGCCTATAGGAGCTTTCAAGTGCCGTCCTAGATCGTGGCCTGAGCACGACTCACATGCTAACAAACCTAACAAGGAACTCTCTACAGGTCGGCTTCATTCCGCTCTGCTTGCATTTCACCTGCAGAGCAGAAACGAAAAGTTATGTGAGAAAAAACAGTCATACGACATCGTTTGCTGAGAACGACGTGACAAACACGACTACAGCAAATTCTATTAAGAAATTCTTATAGTCATACATCGGTATAGCTCCAGGTATCAGTATTGACCGCCCAGGTCCGTCCAAGGAAACTGCAAATAGCCATGCTGAATAGCGAAACCCCAGGCGATTGTGATTGCGTCTGTGGTGCTTGATCAAGCTTCGATATTGATACGGTGAAGCGTCACTCACTCGCTGACCTTAAAATCCTCCGTCAAGGGACGGTGTTGCTGTGCATAGTACAGCGGCATGATCGCGCTTTTCCATCCACCGTACTGTTGGATCATGTCGAGACTGTTGTCTTTGTGGCGGAACGCATCTTGCACCCAATAGTTCCGCAAGACGTGGGGAGATAGGTTCTTAATCCCGACTTTCGCGCCTAACTCTCGCACCCTGTCGTAAATCCCGAAACGAGTGATGCGCTGACCCTCATATCCATAGAAGAGGGGAGTATCCAGGTGCTCATCCTCATCGAGCGGAGCGAAAGTCGATCTGTACTCTTTCAGGAGTGGAAGATAGCGGGTCGCCGCCGCAAAGGTTCCGGGCATCAGCCGCAACGTTCCTTGGCTATAGTTCTTGGTTCGCTTCACTACGATCGTCTCTTCGTCCAGATCGAAACTTGAAGCATTGAGGTGAACGATTTCGCTCACACGGAACCCGTGTTCGATCAACAGGCACATGAGGAGTTCGTCCCGTTCTTGTAAGAGTTGATCGTGTACGCGCGCACTCTCATGCCGCGTGGTCGTTTTTTTCAGACGAGAGGCATGTGGGCGTTTGACAACAGTTCCGGCATTCTTACGTTCCACCAGGTGTGGCGTAATACCCATGTCGCGGCGGTGTTCGTCGATGTTGACCCCAGCACCATGTGAATCGGTTTCGACCAGCTGGATGCGCTGGTAGTCCTCCATGCTGAGCACACCACTCTTATAGGCGAGTTGGCTGTAGGTGCGCACCGTGGACAGGCGGCGCTTGACCGAGCGGATGGTGAAGCCATGGCGTTTGCCGTCCTCCTGTTTCGGCTGCTCGTAGTACAGCCACGCGCGGAAGCCCTCCAAGAGGGCGTAGTTCATCCCGCTCCATGCGTGTGGGTCTCGGTAGAGTTCCTCGGCAGACCTCTGCAGGCCACATGAGGCGAGGAACCGTGAGAAGAGCTTGAGATCGTTTTGCTGTGCCTCTCG
>CAXUHF010000121.1:0-16027 GCA_964250765.1 uncultured Ktedonobacteraceae bacterium
GGTCTATGACCCACGGACGTTTGCCGCGTTCTCTTCTCCACTACTTCAATTATAATTTCTCAGCGAAGCGCAATAGGTCCGCTATCGTGAAATTCCCCTCCTGCTGTGCGGGTAGTGAAGGCTTCCATTTGTCGGTAGCATTAAGGTAGGAATCAGGGTCTCCATTTACGAGGCCAATAAGGACCTCGGCGACGATGCGACCACCAACATCTCCTAGTTGCTCGCCGTCATGCCGTATCATAGCTTCTCTCAGGACGTAATACCATAGAGGTGTTTCACCTTGCATATGAAGCGCGTCCAAACCAAGTTCCTCTTTTCGTAGTGGCTCGACGCCCATTACTCTTGCCAGTGCCTCGCCTGAAGGCAGATCGAGTGCGCTTCCACGCTCAAGATCGCGGTACGCTATCGAATGCTCTTCTGGAATGCTCGTTTCGCCAACTACGGACGTTGGTAAATCAATCAACGAGTGCGCGATAAGCGTATCTATCCGTTTACTGGCCTGGGGTGGTCGTGTACTATCGACAGAAAAGAAGTATGACCAGTCCAACACACGATCATGTGTCACTGGACACGTCCCTTTACAATCGGGAAAGATTTGACCACGTACTCCACTACTGTTGAGCGTGTAATAGGGCCGAATTTGGCTATGACCAAAGCGATACGCTGCATCCGCGAACTCGACAGGAATGTAGGGACGTTCCTCAAACGTATAGAACTTGGGGCCATGTTCCAGTATATCGTTGACCAGTTCATCACCTACGCTTAAAGGCAAAAACTCATGGACAGCAATCCATTGATAATGCCACGTGACAAGACGACGTGCTTCACTGAACACCTGCGCCGTAGGTGTACCGTGTGCTCTCAACATATCAACGATATGATTGTGAAACTTGAGGAATGCGAGATGCAGTTGTGAAATGAGCAGGTGAACATCGTTGCGCGGGTCGCTTACTAATGCACGCCCTTGCTGATTTCTCGGCACATCATTCGCCTGTCCAATGTCGTTGATGCCAAGCAAGAATTTGTCGCCATCATCAAGGTCGTACAAGAAGGGTTCACCCGTTGGACCCGCTCCATAGACTGATTCGAGGTTGAGGCTAGGAGTGCGGAAATTATGTATTTCCGCAAGACGAGCATGATGTGCAAGCAGACTGCGGTCAGCCGTGATATCGTGCGCAATAAACTGCCCAAAGATTGGAAATCCGGCCGGGATACGGGGATTATCGGAAGCGGTCCCTTTATCGTCCACCTTCACCACGTCATCCATAATAGAACCGGACCGACTTAATGCTAGTAATGTCGTTTCATTATCATCAGGAGTCGGGAGATTGTCAGCAAACATTCTCCCATACTTGCCATCAGAATTTTTACCTAGATCAGCCTTAAGATGAGGAGCAATCACGCAGCTATGCTGTGTGGTCATCGTATACCTCCATATAGAGTTTGTGGAACCCTTTGGAAAGTATACCTTATAAACTACACTAGCCGCAATCAGGCAGCAGAATTGGGTAGAGATACCTCTACATATTCCGTGAGGCTAGGTGTGGGAATAGGCTCACCATCTTCGATCATGCCTTGTATGTGCATAGCGATTGCTTCGCGCATGTTCTTTTCGACTTCTTCTTGTGTTCTTCCAGTAGCAATGCATCCTGGCAAATCGGGAACGTAAGCACTATAATTTCGACTACCCGATTCAATAATTATAAGAAAACGGTACACTGGTTTTCTACCTTTCTAATTGCTCGTCGGAGTCCAAGCTAACATATGATACAGCATCCTCTAACATACAGCTACTCTTCCACCTCTACCCCATCCATGTTCTCATTCCACTTCTCACCACGCTCTAATACAATCGGTCCCATCAGTTCATTTTGTAGGACGTTGATACGCTCCCATTTCCAGAGTTCTAGCACAGCCAGGAACGTCACGATAATCACAAAGCGCGATACCTCATGCTCAAGTACCTCGGATAACTCGACACGCTCTCGCTCTTGCAAATGGCTCACAATCTCAGCGATACGTTCGCTGACACGCACACGAGCCGTTGGCAACAATGACTCATTTTGTTCTGCTGTCTCTTTCGCCTGTAACGCCAGAAGGCGTTGAAAGGCACGTGCCAGTGATTGAGCCTCCAAGCCAACAAGCGTTGGCGGTGTCCATGCAAGTTGTGCCTCGATACCTGCGAGTAGGCCAGAGCGTCCATGCGTTTGTAAACCTTGCTCTTCACGCTGACGCAGGTGGATGGCAATCTCTTTCGCTAGCTTGTATTCAATCAAATGGCGTTGTAACTCTTCCGCCATTGTCACAGCACTTTCGACCTCGCTTGTCATCTCTTCTTTAGCCGTATGCGGCAACAGACTCTGTGACTTAATGAAAAGCAACCGTGCGGCAATAGCAACAAAGGCCGCCATATTCGCTAATGGCAATATCTCCGCATCCCACTGGTTCAGATATGCCAGATACTGGTCGGTGACTGTTACCAGCGAGATTGTCGTAATCTCCATCTGTCGCTTCTCAATGAGATGAAGCAAGAGGTCAAGTGGTCCCTCGAAGGCGGGCAAGTGGACAACATAGCGCGCTTGCTGACTCGCGGTCTCTACGACATCATTCCTGTTAAGTTGCTCAACCATCTTTATGATACCTCGTCAACACGATGTAGAGTCGCCGCAGGTCCGTTTGGCTCATGATGTGTACGAATATACAGCACCGCACGCTCAGAAAGTCCAGCATCCGCCGCGAGGTCCGCGCCAATCTCGGCATGCCACCACGCATAGCTCAACGCACGTCGCCACGCCACAAATGGTAGGGACCGATGTATCGCGTCCTGGGGTGGAGGGTGGGGTACACGTCCCCACGATGTATCTAGTGGTAACGTGTACCCCACTCCACCCCTCGGACGCGATACATCGGTCCCTACCATTTGTGAAAGAGGGATAACAACCAGTGCTAGCAGACGCGGAGCACACAATTTTCCAAGAACAATCACGGGTCGAGTCCAAAAAGGTACGCGCCCCTGTGCCTTGCCTACGTCGTGCAAGAGTGCCGCCGCTAACATATCGCGTTCAACACACCCTTGTGACTGCAAGCCACGACACACGCGCAGACTGTGCTGCTGGTCCGCGTTCGACATAGTATCAAAAAGTGCTAGAGCAGAAGTGGGCAGATATCGTTGTACCTCTTGTTTGTCTTGTACGGAAAGTGGAGCAACGAAGCCAAGTTGTTGCCGTACCTGTCCCAGACGATAGACAACAACATGTAACCATTCAGGTGTACTATTCATAGCCACGTACTTACTGCATATAGAGCGTTTGAATAAGGTTGAAGGAGCTAGAAAGTGGACCTACAACCAATGCAATGAGATTGAGTGCTCCATACAGAATGTAGTACGCAAGTCGGAACAGTGGAAAGTCTCCAACGCTAGACAACCGCGCAAGAAAGGGCAGAAAGAAGAATAGTATCAGGATGATAAATGGTCCATAAGGTGCTGATTTCGCAAATTGTACAGCTTGCTTGCTTGGTAGTAACGTGTACACGATCTGGTAGCCATCAAGCGGATAAAGCGGAATCAGGTTGAATAGCGTGAGACAGATGTTCACACTTGCGAAGACTACCAGGAGTTGTAGTACACGCAACGTAAATACATTGAGCGGAAGATATATGAGGCCAAAGCGTACAAGGACAGCAAACAGCAGACCAATAAGTAGGCTGAATATGGGACCAGCTATTGCTACTGTGAAGAGACCGAGATTTGCCCCAACGCGCATCTTCCACGGGTCGGCCTTCACAGGCTTACCCCAGCCGAAGCCTACCGGAAACGCGAAAATAGGTTGAAACGCGAGAATGACGCAGATGAGCAGTCCCATAGGGTCGATATGAGAACGCAGACTCAGCGATTGGCGTCCCTCTGCTTGGGGAGTGCGATCACCCAACCAGCGTGCCATCAATGCATGTCCAACTTCATGGAGCGCAACGGCAAGCAGAAACGAGACGATAATCATTAGTGCCAGAATAACATTTATCATAGCTGTTTTCACTCGATCCTTTACTTGTGCTTATTCTTAATAAGATTAATCTCCATACCCTCATACGCCGAACGGGTGCGTGCGAAAGAAGTCCGCG
Source organism: uncultured Ktedonobacteraceae bacterium (assembly GCA_964250765.1). GTDB lineage: Bacteria > Chloroflexota > Ktedonobacteria > Ktedonobacterales > Ktedonobacteraceae > JBBQVS01. The sequence goes on from CAXUHF010000121.1 coordinate 4,120, forward strand.
CCTCCGCTTCCATACGGTCTAATTGCATATCATCATAGGTCGGGTCATGGTGAAAGAGTATCAATTCATGTACATGGGCCGCTTGCGCCGTCGCTACCGCCATCTCTATTGTACTATGTCCAAAGCCGTGTTTCATATTTAGATACTCATATCTTGTATACTGTGCATCGTGAATGAGCAGGTCCGCCCCCTCTATAAACGCAAGCACATCATCAGAACATCCCTGCTGCCACTCAACATCCGTTGCATAGACCATACGTCGTCCCGCGTACTCGATACGATACATAACCGCACCATCTTTTGGATGACTTTCCGTAAACTTCGCTGTTACACATACCTCATTCTTTTCCACAGTATGAGGCAACATACCAACATGTGGTTCAGCATCGGGTCCATTCCACACAATGCACTGTTCATCCACGATGGTATGGAACGAACGGCGCGATGGTAAAGAACGCACGTCTACTGGAAAATACGGTGGAGACATCAGTTGGGTTACGAGCTGCTCGATATTATAATCTACAAGTTGAGGTCCAAAGATGTGCAACGACGTATGCGGATCGAAAAGTGGCGCAAAAAATGGAAAGCCAATAAGATGATCGCCATGCCCATGTGTGATAAAAAGGGCAAAATCAAGTCCTGCTTGCTGTTCTCTCTGGTGCAGTAAGTGCTCACCGAGCTGAATAATACCACTTCCCGCGTCGAAAATCAGCGTATGTCCCTTCCCCGCGCCAATCTGCACCTCGACACATGAGGTATTGCCACCGTGACGAACGGTGGTCGCCCCAGGTGTAGGATAACTTCCCCGCACTCCCCAAAAGCGAACAAGGAAACGCTGCTCAACCGACATAGCCCTGCTCCCGTCACAAACAATAGAAAAAGATATATGATTGCCCCATTATAACGTGCTAGGACGATAATGAAAAGGTTTAGATCGCACGCGCAAGCAAGAACTCATAGAAAACAAAAAGACACAATAGCTTGTTGTGCGACAAGCTATTGTGTCTTGACAGAGCGAAACACCATATTCCAAGACACGTAGGTATGTTATACTCAATTGTGACTGAATTGTTCTCTATCACATGAAAGCGAGCAGTGATTGCGTATGGACATAGCAACACCTGAACAGGCATTTCCACTTTTTCCAGGCTTTCATCCCCTACCAGATCAACCCGCGTTTTATGACGAACAACGACAATTGTGGCGTGTCTTTCGATACGCAGAGGTGCAGCGTGTGCTCTCCGACTATAGCACCTTCTCGAATGATCGAGGCGGGCTAGACCCAGCGCAACCACGAAGCTCCAACCGTCCTGCCAGTGCCAGTTTGATTTCAATGGACCCACCACAGCACCGCTTGTATCGAACACTTGTGACGCAAGCATTTACACCTCGTACAGTTGCTCAACTCGAACCTCGCATTACCGAGGTTGTACACCGCCTGCTCGATGCTGTAATTGCACATGGCGAGATGGATGTCATTGATGATTTTTCCTACCCTCTGTCCATCACCGTCATTGCGGAAATGCTCGGCGTTCCGACAGCCGACCAGGAACAGTTCAAGCTCTGGACGAGCGACTTTTTTGAGATCACCACTCCGGCAGCAGTTCAAGCACAACGCGAACTCGATACCTATTTCAGAGCTATCTTTGCACAGCATCGCACAACACTCCAAGATGACCTCATCTCTGCTCTATTAGCGGCTCAAGTGGATGGGCAACACCTCACAGAAGCAGAGCTGTCAAGTTTTTGTTCGTTACTGTTACTGGCGGGGAACGACACAACGCGCAACCTGATCGCCAATGCGTTGCTGTGTCTTGATACCTTTCCCGAAGCGATGACGCAATTGCGAACTGAACTCACCTTGCTGCCTTCAGCGATTGAGGAGGTGTTACGCTATCTGCCATCCGTTCATACGGCACCACGTATTGCGGTCGTAGACACGACGCTTGATGGTCAACAGGTCAAAGCAGGTCAATGGGTTATGCCCATGCTAGCGTCCGCAAATCGTGATGCAACTCAGTTTCCTCAGCCCAATCTCTTCGATATAAGACGTTCGCCAAATCGCCATCTCACCTTTGGCTATGGTGTTCATTTCTGTCTTGGCGCACCCCTTGCACGCCTCGAATCAAAAACTGCGTTGACCGCGATACTTGAACGCTTAGCAGACATTCAATGCTCACAACGTGAGTCACTAGAGGTTGTGGTCAGTCCGATTGTCTATGGCCTGAAGCATCTACCCATCACTTTTCAACAGAAGCACACTATATGACAAGTTCCGAAATTGTTGATTTTTTGCTGTTATGCTGATAAAGTAAAGATACTAAATTAGAACAGGTGTTAAGATATATGACTCAGCATGAACAAGCAGCGTTATGGAATTTCACACACGAGGACATACAAATACCGAAAAACAAGAGGTTAACATCTTTTTTGAAGTGGGCGGGTGGAAAAGAACAAGAACTAAGATATATTTTACCTCTCATTCCTTCTTTTGATAAGTACTATGAGCCTTTTGTTGGTGGCGGAGCTGTGCTCTTTGCCATAGAAGCACGAGAAAAATTTATCAATGATCGGTCTCATGAACTAGTTGACCTTTATACAATGATTGCTCAACAGAATAAAACCTTCTTTCAGGGGTTACACGTCTTACTACATGGATGGCAAGAAATAAGTAACATTGTTGATGCTCATACTAGTGACCTCTTAGAAATATACGCTGCGTATTCTACGGAAAAATGTTCGCTTACAGAACTACAGGCCATCCTACTTGCATTCCTTGCCAATCATACAAGCGCATTCCAAGAACTTTTTATAGATTTCTTCGACAAAAACACAGAGAATTTTATTCAGGAACTGCAACGAAACTTGTTTAGCAAAACAAAGCGAATGAAGGAGCTAGAAGCAAAAAAATGGAAATTGTCGGAACCTGATATTGTAGCGAACATAGAGGCTGCGTTAAAAAGTGCTTTTTATATGCATCTCAGATACCTCTCTAACCATAGAGAAGAACACAATATTTCCATTAGTTTAGCTGCCGCAATCTTCTTCTTTGTCAGGGAGAATGCCTACGCTTCTATGTTCAGATATAATAGCCAAGGTGAGTTCAACGTTCCCTACGGAGGTATTTCCTATAATCGAAAGGACATAGCGCGAAAAATTGCTTATCTACAATCTCCTAAGCTAATTCAACATTTGAGCAACACGGTGATTGAAAACATGGACTTTGAAGCTTTCCTCCATACCTATCCTCCACAAGAAAACGATTTTATTTTTTTGGACCCGCCTTATGATAGCGACTTTAGTACGTATGCACAGAATACATTTGATAGAAGAGACCAAGAGCGTCTAGCAAATTATCTTTCACATGAATGTAAAGCTAGATTTATGCTTGTAATCAAACGTACTGATGCAATTCTTAACCTATATAGTGGTAGAAATTTTACAATTAGAGACTTTTACAACAAAAAATATCTTGTGAGCTTTCAAGATAGGAATAATAAAGAGGCAGAACACTTGATAATAACCAATTTTTAAAGGAGGAAGTTGTGGAGGAACGAATAAGCGAAACAGACCTTATCTTGCCATCTCTATATTTTATCGAAAAAGAGACAGGTATAACAACGTCAAAGCTAAAAATACTGCTAACAGAACTCTTCAAACCAACCGGAAGGGATGCCCAAATAGCAAAAAATAGAGGAGATACTTATTTTGACCAAAAGGTGAGAAACTTAGTCTCACATGATACCTTAGAGAAAAAAGGCTATACAGAATATCGTAAAGTTGGTAACAACGGTACTCATCATATAACTGATATTGGTAGATTTTTTTTACAAGAGAATATAGATACAATGAATTACCTTCTCAGTGGTGATTTCAGTGCTAGCGATGTACAAAGCAGTTTAATCAAAGTAACAAAACAAAAACAAGAAAAGATACAAATATATGACGAAAATCTTTTAATTGAAGAAGGCACAAGAGTAACAAGAAACACTCAAATGTATGAAAGATCAAGAAGATTGCATGACATTGCTATAGAACATTATACAGTCAATGGACATTTAGAATGTACTGCATGCAAGTTCGATTTCTATGTTTACTATGGTGAAACGGGAAGAGGATATATAGAGATACATCATCAAAAGCCCATCTTTCAATACGGAGATCAAGATAGTACTATGTTTATCGAACAAGCACTTCAAAATGTTGCTCCTGTTTGTTCTAATTGCCATCGAATGATACACCGAAAGAAGAATTTACCTTTAACTTTAGAGGAACTGAAGTTTATTATACAAAAAGCTAAAGTATAGATCAGTAAAACAGATATGCAAAATAAGGGCAGTGCGCGTTACGTTTCTTATGTTCTTGTAAATCGACACTAAAAATTTGGCGTAGTCAAACAATAATGTTTTATTGCTTGACTACGCCAAATTTTTAGCAGTTTTATCGTTCGTTCAATGGCACAAAGTGTGTGTCCATTGGGCCAGTGTAGTCGGCTTCTGGACGGATTAGGCGGTTGTTCTGCACTTGTTCCAGGATGTGTGCAGTCCAGCCTGCAACACGACTGACAGCGAAGGTTGGCGTGAAGAGGTCGCCAGAAAGTCCAACCGAATTGAGTAGGGCCGCCGAATAGAACTCCACGTTGGTGTAGAGACGACGCCCCGGTTTTAGCTCATCCAATAGTGAAATTGCTAATTCCTCGACGCGGCGCGAGAGCACAAAGCCTTGTGGGTCCGCGACTCGCGCCATCTCGCGCAACTCTTCGGCGCGTGGGTCTTCCGTCTTGTAGACACGATGCCCAAAGCCCATTAAACGCCCACCATGTGTAATCGCGTTACGTAACCACGGCTCAGCGTTTTCGACTGTCCCTATCTCATGCAACATGTCGAGTACCTTCGAAGGTGCTCCACCATGCAGAGGTCCCTTGAGTGCACCAAGCGCGGCAACCACTGATGATACGATATCCGATTCGGTGCTTGCTACCACGCGTGCCGTGAAGGTCGATGCATTCATACCATGATCGGCGAGCAATACGAGATAAGCATTTAGCCCCTTGATATGCTCCTCTTTTGGTGCCTGCCCCGTCAACAGATACAGGTAATTGCCTGCGTAATCGAGTTCTGGTTGCGACTCCAACGGCTCTAAGCCATTGCGCAAACGCTGAAAGGCAGCCAGGAACAGAGGAAAACGCGCGGTAACAGCGATAGCCTGCTCTATGCTCGGTTTACCCTTAATCTCCATCGCGCCCCATGCAGAGGTCGCGGTTCGTACCGCGTCCATCGGCTCCGCAGTCTTTGGCAGGCTTCGTAGTACCTCGACAACGGCTGGTGGGAGGATACGCTGTGCAACAAGCTTTGCTTTCAAATCAGTCAATTCATGTTGCGTGGGTAGGTGTCCAAACCAGAGGAGGTGCGCGACCTCCTCAAAGGTCGTTGTGCGGGCCAAATCGTGAATGTTGTAGCCGTGATAGATTAAACGACCCGCTTCACCCTCAACCTTACTGATCGCGGTTGTCGCGGCAACTATTCCTTCTAAGCCACCTCTATTTGGCTTTGCGGCTTGTGTTGTAGGTTCTTTTTGTGGATTTGTTTCCGGCATCGTCGTTGACATACATTCTTGCTCCTTCGCTGTCTCTATAGTCACGAAAACACGGTAGTGGAAATAGGTTCTTTTAAAGTTGTACCATTGATTTTTATAAATGTCAATATGTCTGGATATTACTTGATTTATGTTGATTGAAGATATGTTACTACCATATGATTGACAAACTACCCTTCGTCAATCTATGATTAGGAAAAGACAGATACTCTACAATGCAGGATGGAAGGAGGACACAACTGTGATAGAGTTGAATGGCGAAAATTATCTCGATGGATCCGAGGCATGTCACTTACTTGGCATCAAAATTTCGACCCTCTACACATATGTTAGTCGCGGTGTGCTCAGAAGCTATAAGCAGGGTATCAAGCGGCAGCGTTTGTACAAGAAGGCGGAATTGGATGCACTGATCCAGTTGCGTCCCAGCAACGAAATTCCATCAAGTACCGATGACAACATGCCAGAACTACCGCACGCCGAAGATTGGGTCCCAAATGTGTAAAAAGGGTGTGCTAAAGCAGACCCGTACAGGAGCCACAGATGGTTATAGAGGATGAGGTGGAACGGAAGCCCTGTACGGGTCTGCTTTAGCACACCCTCTCGATATTTGCATAGCATTTGCCTATTACACATCTGACACGATTCCTCGGCCTTATGCGTGCTTAAAGAAAGAACATAGAGGAGTTAGTTATACATATGGAAACGCGTCAATTTGGAAAAACGGATATGCAGGTGAGCGTGCTGGGCTTTGGTGGTTCAGAGATACGAGGTGCTGCAGAAAGTGATATAGCGCAGTTATTGAATAGCGCACTCGATGCAGGTGTCAATGTTATTGATACAGCAGAGTGTTATGGTAATAGCGAAGACCTAATAGGTCGCGCAGTGGCAAGCCGCCGTAGCGACTATTTCCTGTTCACAAAATGCGGTCATGCCGTTGGCGATGAATTGCCTGACTATCCCGATTGGGACCCACGAGTGCTAGAAGCCAGTATCGAGCGTAGTCTGCGTCGCTTGCGTACAGATCATGTAGACCTGCTACAACTGCATAGTTGCTCACTGGATGTTTTGCGTAAGGGCGACGTTATCAAGGTCCTCGAAAAGGCGAAACGCGAAGGCAAGACACGCTACATCGGTTATAGCGGTGACAATGAAGATGCTCGTTATGCTATTCATACGGGTGTATTCGACACGCTGCAAACCTCTGTCAGCATTGCGGACCAGCAAGAAATCGACTTCACGATTCCGGCAGCACGCGAACGCGGTATGGGCGTCATTGCCAAGCGACCTATCGCGGAAGGTGTATGGCTCCGCGAGACGCTAGACAAAAGTGCTTATGCCTATCCCTACTGGGAACGTCTGCAAACACTCAACTATGACTTCTTGAAAAGTGGTCCCTCGGCCTCGATTGCAACGGCACTACGCTTTACGCTAAGCGTGCCAGGGGTGGACGTGGCAATTGTTGGTACGACCAGTGCCGACCATATGCGCGAAAATATCGACATGCTATCGGCTGGCAATCTCTCAGAGGACGAGTTCAACGCGATTCGTGCCACATGGGAAGAGCGTGCCGACCAGCACTGGCTGGCACAAGGATAATACTTGTCCGTTGGTGCAATGACATATGTGCCATTGCACCAACGGACAAGTATTATAAAAGAATCTCCCACTCCGCTAACCAACACTTAGTATTATGTTCGCGCACACGCACCAGGATACTATCTTCATACACATGAAATGCAAAGGTTGCCTGTATGTCAGGCGTATCAGTACCAACCTCCAAATGCCCCTCATCAAAGCGCGGAGCTGCCCTTCTTCCGGTATACCACGGTGACATGACGTTGATATGTGTGATTGGATGCTCCCCCAACATCTCTGTGTAAACAAGTTGTGGCGAACCCCAGCCTGAATGCGTATGTCCACTGATGTAGAGCGCAGCATTACTATGTTTTGCTAGAATAGCACGCACCTCGACAGAATTCTCGACAAAGAAAAACGGGTCCAGCGAATCGTCATCCAGATTCTGTTGAGGATCACGATCAAGCACAGTATTATGCAACGGACAATGCGCGAAGATAATAGCGCGCCGTTGAGCGTGTTCGGTCAATGCTGCATCGAGGAAGTTCAACGACTCTTGAGAAAAGACAACATGCTTCTCCTCAACACGTTGCCCTGGTAAAAACGAGTTGGGCTGGTCGAGCATGATACATACAACTTCACTCGCAGGTCCTGCCGTCCACGTATAGCGCACAGGGTGGTCCCATTCAACCTCAAATTCCTGTGCGGTATGAAGTTCATCTTCCTGTCCATCGTCCTGAAACGTCTCTGGATGATACTCATGGTTGCCGATTCCTGGGTAGAACGGCATACTACCTAGTTGGACCGCCAACTCGCGTTTCGCTAGTGCATAATTAGTTGCGTGACCTGTATCTACAATATCGCCGGGAGCAACACAAAACGCCGGAAAGCCCTCAACGTCCCACACCGCATGAATATCTTCAAACATCGTGCGCATCCGTGGCGTATGAAACGCCTCCCACTGCTTCCGAGCGCGAAAATGCATATCACCAATCACCCAAAAATACAAAAGTTCTTGCGTCATCGTTCAGTTTTCCCTTCTTGAGCTATATATGCTATCATTGTACAGGAAAATTGTTATCGGGTTGTAAATTTATAGCAATAAAACATACTAATAGACGGGGAATTTATGGCTCACAAGCATGAAGACTCAAAGAACGAGCAGGAACGCATTCTGGCAATAATTCAGCAGGAACAGGTGCGCTTTGTCAATTTGGAGTTTACGGACGTGGTAGGTATGGCGAAGTGCGTCACCATTCCGGTAGAGCAGTTTCCTGATTGCCTGACACACGGTAAGTGGTTTGATGGCTCATCACTTGAGGGCTTCGCACGAATTGCCGAGAGCGATATGTATCTCTTTCCCGATCTTTCCACGTTCGCAGTCCTTCCGAGCACAGTACGTCCTGCCTCGTTAACACCTATCAATGACGCTTTAGAGAATACCGATGATGCAGTAGCGCGGGTGATTTGTGATGTACGCACACCTGATGATGAACGCTTCGATGGCGATCCACGCGCAACACTTCTGCAAGTACTAGAGATGGCACGTGGACTTGGATATGGTTTCCAGGTCGCACCAGAGTTAGAGTTTTTCCTGCTACAACTCGACGATAAGACGCCAACACCACTCCCGCATGATCGCGGTGGCTATTTCGATCTCTCCACCGATCTTGCGGCTAGTGTGCGTCGTCAGATGGTTCACACCCTGCAACAAATGGGTATTGCGATAGAGGCAAGTCATCACGAGGTGGCTGCGGGTCAACACGAGGTGGATTTTGAGACGGGCGATGCACTTCACATCGCCGATGGTCTGATGACAGCAAAATACGTCGTCAAGGCAATCGCGGCACATTCCAATTTGTATGCCACATTTTTGCCCAAGCCGCTCTACGGCGTTAACGGTTCAGGTCTGCATATTCACCAGCAACTGGTAAGCCTTGCCACAGGCCAAAACGCGTTTGTCGATGCACAGGGAGAATATGGTCTTTCTGAAGTTGCACGCTACTTTATCGCGGGTCAACTCGCCCATGCACGCGGCCTCTGCGCTATTCTGGCACCTCTGATAAACTCGTACAAACGGCTCATTCCTGGCTTTGAGGCTCCATCGCATGTCAATTGGGGCCGTGTCAATCGGCAGGCATTGATTCGTGTACCACGTCCCAGCACGAATCCGCAGGCGTCAATGCGTATCGAACTTCGCTGTAGTGATCCTAGTTGTAATCCCTATCTCGCGTTAGCGGTCATATTACGTGCTGGCTTGGACGGTATTCAGCGCAAACTGACGTTACCCGCGCCAATGGATGAAAGCTTGTTTTTGCGAGACGAAAGTGACCGCTCACGTACACGCTCGCGTCTCCTGCCTGGAACGCTCGGCGAGGCACTCGAAGCCTTGCGTGAAGATAGCCTCATTCGTGAAACGCTCGGCGATTCTATCTATGAAGGCTTTCTCGATGCCAAAAGCATCGAATGGACCGAATATGGCAAACAGGTTCACGCATGGGAGATCGAACGCTATTTGCCCGTGTTCTAATGCTGTAGGGGCTATAATCATGTTGTTTGACAATATAACGTGGATATGTGGATTGTAGGGGTCTAATTCTATTACACCTTTTGGCAATTGAGAAGGTCCACAGGATTGATGCAACGTTTCCATATATTCTGCTCACATGATTGATCGCCAAAAGGGTGTAATAGAATTAGACCCCTACCAGTGGTTTCTATCCTGATTATTTTGTTCGTTCGCATCATTACGCCCTTGTCAACGATCAATGTCAGCAAGGGCGTAATGAATTATTGCCCCTACAAAATATTATTTGTTCGTTATCTGAAAGGAATATAGATATTTTGCCAAGAGCTCGTCTATCTCATCCTTTCTTCAGCCTCTGCTAGTGCCTCTTGCGCTTCCTGTATACCATTTTTTCGGTCGATTGCCTCTGCTCGATTTAGTGCTTGTTCAAAATGCTCGATAGCCTTGGCTGTGTCATTGCTCTCAAGATGGATATAGCCAATGCCAAGCAAGGCAAATAACGATGTGCTTGATGCTATCTCTTCCGCAAGCGTATAGCACTGCTGATAGTATGCGAGAGCTTCTGTGTTCTTGCCCTGTGCAGAATACAGTTCGGCAAGCGTGAGACAGGAAATCGGTATCTCCGCTTTGAGTCCCGCGGCCTCTCGTGTTGTAAGACCAACTTTGGCTTGTTGTATCGCGGTCTCTATATCATCGACGCCTGCGCTTAACAGCGCGAGATGGTTTGTTGCTTCGGCCTGTATTGCTCTATCCTGTTGCTGCTCGGCCTGTACAATCGCATGTTCGATATATAGGTGTGCCACCTCGTTTTGCCCTATGTTCTGGTACATTCTTCCGACACTCAACAACGATGAAGGCATATGTTTCTCGTCGTGTATAGTTTCACGAAGAGCAAGTGCCTGCTGAAAGTATGCAAGTGAGGTTTCATGATCGTTCTCTTCTGCCGTTGTTTTGTGTCCTCTCACGTAGTACATCTCCCCAAGTTCGTAGAGCACATCGGCTAACAGTGCTTGCTCTTGAAGAGACTCGGCAATCTGTTTCGCACGTAATAAGATAGAGAAAGCTTCGTCAGCAGTTCTTTTGCTCTGAAACGCACTCATTGTAAGTTGTTTTCCATAGGCAGTAAGAAACATAGCTTGATGATGGAGTGAGACTTCGTGTAGTAGCGGTAGACCTGCCATGAGCACGCTTACAGCATCCTCTTGCCGACCAGAGATACGATAGGTTTCCGCGATTTCACAAAGCGTGTCCAGCACTGATACGTACTTGGTTGCGATTTCTTGAGGAGACAGGATTGAGGTTGGCATAAGGACCTCCTTTATCAGAGATTCAAAATGTGGCTCTTGGGTGTGCTAAAGCAGACCCGTACAGGAGTTCCTGATGAGCGTTAGCATACCATATAAGCCTGTACGGGTCTGCTTTAGCACACCCTCTATTTCGTGCTTTGCGGACGCACAAGCCAGTAGCGTCCATTCTCACGCATCATGATGTTGAAATCGACCATCTCACGACGAAGGGTGGCAGCATCTGAATGAAGGGTTTTGAGAATCGTGTTGACCTCTTTCTCGTCGTAGATGCGCCCCCACTCAAACGACTCCGCGACTTTTTCTAGCACATACTTCCGGAATTTTGCTTGTGGCGGAATACTGGTCAAACGGCCATCTTTGAAGTACGCCTCTTGGGTCATTCTGCGGTCATTGGCCTCAGTTGGCGATACATCCGTTGAGTTTTGTTGCAGACGCATAGCTTGCCCAATGTTACGCAGATGCTCAAGCGTCAGCATCTGCGTCATATTTGCCAGCCCTTGCTCATCGAAATGGTAATGGTGATAATTACTTTCGCGCTCTACGCGTACCAGTCCCGCAGCCTTCAAGATGGCTATATGATGCGAAATTGTCGGTGTTGCCACATGTAGAGCCTCCGCCAGCTCTTGTCCATACATCGAACGCTCCGCTAACAATGCCAGTAGACGCACACGCATTGGGTCCGCGAATGCCCTACCAAGGCGCAACAATGGTTCGCCCTGTGAGGCTTCGTAGGTCATGCGCTCCATGCCATATTTTCGCTGTGCCTCAATTTGTGCTTGTCTCTCGTCCATTTTCTTTGTCCTTGTACATGTATACGATTGTAAAAGTATCTAATTAGATGATACGCAAATTAGGGGAATTTGTCAAGCCTACTTTGAAGGATTTTTACGAAATACAAATGTAG
>CAXUHF010000122.1:0-15964 GCA_964250765.1 uncultured Ktedonobacteraceae bacterium
CCAGATAATAAGAACTGACGAACATGTATGTAAAGAACACTTGCGTAACGAACATGTTCGTGATATACTATCTGTATGAGTACACACAACCATCTTTCGACTCCTCGGAGCCGACGCGAACGTCCAGCAAAACCCGCCTTGACACGACAAGGCATCATCGATGCCGCACTCACAATTCTGCGTGATGAGGGTCTCAACAAGGTCACAATGCGTCGCATTGCGGAAGTGCTGGACACAGGGCCTGCGTCATTGTACGTCTACGTGCGCAACACCGCAGACCTGCATGCACAGATTCTTGACGCCCTCCTATCGGCGGTCACAGGGTCGTTCCCGACAGAGGGGACGTGGCGCGACCGATTGAAACAGCTGCTGATGCACTATACGCTTGTCCTCTTTGAATACCCAGAGATTGCTCGGATGACTTTGACGACGCATCCGAGCGGCCCGAACTACCTCGCGTTGGTTGAGCATATCCTCGCTCTCTTGAAAGAGGGAGGCATGCCAAACCGGGATGCCGCATGGATGGTTGATTTGCTGCTGCTATACGCGACGGCTAACGCTGCAGAGCACAGCACTCGCGCATCTTCATCTCAAGCTGCTGATGAGGATTCAACTCTTGCTGCGGTAATCGCCACCGTTGACGCGAGCATGTACCCCCATATCGCACAACTGGGCAACGAGCTTCTTTCCGGTAAAGGTATTGACCGTTTCCAATGGGGCATTGACGTTTTCCTCGCTGGGGCACTCAGCACTCCTCGCGCATTCACAGAACAGGAGGAAGCGTGACCTCACTCACTCGCGCAATCGTCGGAAACTGAAAACAGGCTTCATAAAATAGCTATAATTGCTCTCATTGTCATTCGCAATAGATTGCGAATGACAGAAAGGAAACACTCTCTTGGAACAACGCATTACTATTATCGGTGCTGGACTGGGTGGTCTCACCCTTGCTAGTGTGTTACATAGGCATGGTATTGACGCTACGATTTATGAGCTTGAGGCATCGCCTACTATTCGTCATCAGGGAAGTATCCTGGATATGCACGAAGAGTCAGGTCAGCTTGCCTTACGCAAGGCGGGCCTTTTTGAAGCCTTTCGCGAGATTGTTATCCCATCAGGTGACGGGATGCGTATACTTGACAAGGCCGGGAACATTCGCTGGCAAGACAGTGGTGACGACACTCGACCAGAGGTTGATCGCGGGGCACTGCGGAATCTATTGCTCCAATCACTACCCGCTCCCTCCATTCACTGGGGAAGCAAAGTGACCACGGTCGTCAAACGGGAAGAGGGAAGACATGAGGTACGGCTGGCGAGTGGAGAAACGTTCACAACCGCGTTGTTGATTGGCGCGGACGGTGCTTGGTCAAAAGTTAGGCTGTTACTTTCGGAAGCGCACCCGATCTACTTAGGTGTCTCCTTCGTTGAAACGTATCTCCATGACATCGATGTGCGTCATCCTAAAAGTGCTGCTCTGATTGGTCGCGGCTCAATGTTTGCACTCGCCGACGAAAAAGGTCTGATCACGCACCGCGATGGCGATGGGCAGATTACCATCTATATTGCACTCAAGACCCCTGAGCAATGGGTGACTTCCAATGGAATCGACTTTCACAATACAGAGGCAGCCAAGCAGCAGTTGCTCAATCACTTTGCTGGCTGGGATGACCAGTTACGTGCCCTGATTGCCGAAAGCGATGCAGAGCTTATTCTTCGCCCCATCTACGCGCTACCAGTTGGGCACTGCTGGGAACGTATCCCAGGGGTCACGTTGCTTGGTGATGCTGCTCACCTGATGTCGCCGTTCGCTGGCGAGGGTGCCAATCTCGCCATGCGTGATGGTGTAGAGTTAGCAGAAGCCCTTCTTGCTCATCCAAACAACGTGGAAATAGCTCTCGCATCCTATGAAGCAGCGTTATTCCCTCGAAGCGAAGCCACTACCGCTGAATCTAATAGCAATCTCAGCATGAGCTTCCGTCCTGATGCGCCGCAAGGCATGCTGAATCTAATGGCTCAGCATACCCAATAGAAAGGATAAGCAACGAGCTGGACCTGCCCTCGCGTCTACACTCTTCCCTCTCCTGGCAACGCGTAGACCTGATTGTAGACGTTAAGAACTCTTGGCTGTCCCTGCGTATTCATCCTATCTCCCTTATAGCATGTGTAGAGAGAGGCCAACTCATGTTTTCCCTACTATTTATTCATGTAACGAGTAAATATTCATGCGTTTCATGTATGATATCATAGTAGCAATACAGCTACATTTTCTCCTTTTCCCATTTGATAGTGGTATAATCATCTTGATAGATACTATACTCTACTTTCTTCTTCCCTTCAAGTTTGTCTTTTCAAACCCCTATCCGTGTGATACCATGCTTTAAGAATGCATAAAGCAAGAAATAAAGTAGGAAGCGAACGGACTTATGAATATGCAATCAGATCAGCAAGTACTCAGGACACAGGATATCGTTTTTCCTAACGGCAATTCTGCACATACTGTATTTGCTCCCATTGGCACAAATGCGCAAGACCTGCTCCAGCTTTTGAATATCCCTACCTATAACGATCTGATCATGCTGGTAGGGGGTGCATCTTTGATGGATGAAAAGCTTTATCCCAACCTTGAAAGCCTCTTTACACATGGTATTGCTCATCTTGCAGTCATACGCAAGGCATTGATCATTGATGGTGGCACGCAGGCAGGCGTAATGGAGTTAATGGGAAAGGGTGTGACCGCGCAACGGCATCGCTTCCCGCTGCTTGGCGTTTCCCCTGGGAAAGTAGTAACATATCCAGGGGAGTTCTCGAACAATATAGTAGATCATGAACGTGTACCACTTGATCCAAATCACTCGCATTTTGTGCTTGTTCAGACCAATAAATGGGGCGGTGAGACAGAGACCATGTATCAGCTAGCACACTTATACGCTCAGAGTTGCCCTTCGGTGGCAATGGTTGTCAATGGCGGGTCTATCGCCAAAAAAGAGATATTGTATAATGTGCGTCAGGGTCGTCCTATTATTCTCTTTACTGGTAGTGGACGGGTAGCAGACGAGATCGCAGTGCTCTGGCAGGAAAAGCCTTCCTCGTTCTCCACTCCTGACCTCGCTGAAATCATTCAACATGGAAACATTCATCTATTTCCCATTACAAGTGCAGAGGCAGAGCTGGTACAATTAGTACAAAGTCTGTTGCAACAACAGGTATAATCTATAGTGGTGACTTGCTAGTTGCGGTATAGGAGATGATCTTCTCAGTTCTAACACAAGCGCACATTACTATCAGTTGTAGTAGTAGACCATCCTATTGAATTTGATGTGCCGCTATCATTATCCCAAAACGATAACATAAGACATGACGACTCATTGAGTCCTGTCAATGTTTGCGCCAGGACATCAGAGCTTTTAGCTGTTTCAAAATATAGGTACGTCATCTGACCAGGAGTAGAAGTATATTCGAGGTACGGATCACTGCCATCCTGCACAGCATTTTTCATAATCGCTTTACTTTGCGATGCGACAGCGATTTGTGTTTCCACATCTGTACCTGACGAGATGGCCCAGCTGCCATTCTGTTGTTGTGTGAATAAGCGATAATAGGTCGGCAGTTCCCAAGCAATCGGATGCGTCCCAAATAAATTGGGAACGGACCGCATATATGCATACACCTCTTCAAGCCACGCATTATCTACTATCGACGTGGGAGTAGGAGACGTATGAATTGAGTCATGATCCAATGCCATAACAATAAAAAAATCCGCATTGTTGGCAAGTGCCGCCCAATCCTCCCATGTTTGCCAATATGCACTCACTGCTGACGTTTTCCATAATAATGTCTGACCCAAAGGGACCGATAGTTTGCCATGCAATAAAGCCTCATAGGATGTAAATATCTCTGGATGCGCGGCATTGCCATCTTCAATATCATTGATAAGACAGTCATACGGGTACTTCTTGACCTGCTGAAAAATAGGAGTCAGAAGAGAAGGATTAGCAACGGCTCGTTGAGTATAGGCAGCAACATCAGAGCCTTTCCATCCCCCGCTTGTTTCTTGCACACTCAAAACACCGCAGACGTGTGCATGATACTGGGAATGGACCGTTGTGAGCAGGTCTGACAAGCATTGCAGTGTTTGTGGGCTATCACTATATGACCAAAGAGCACCTGTGTTTGGTTGCAGCCAAAAGTTACCAAATACATAAATATCTCGCGCTTTTTTTACGCCCTGATCATTCGTATAATAGGGATTTGCCTGGTAAATCTTCTGATTCTGCCATCCATCAAGACAGGAAAGTATCCAGACAGACGAGCCTACAGGAGCAAATGCAGTGTTTATTCTTGTGGCTACTGTAGTTGCTTTCGTTGGCAATGGTGTGGCGACAGCTCGTTTAGCTGCGTGCGTTGGCAACGGCGTGGCAACAAACCCTTGTGCTGCTTGCGTTGACAATGGTGTAGCAACAGAGTCTTTGGATGCTGGATTGAGTTGTCTCTGCGACAAAACCACAAGAAAAACGATAAGCACAAGAAGCCCTATCTGAAGAAAAACACTTCGATATGGTCTTCTTCTCACTCCTGTATTCCCCCTTTTACGTAGTGCTATACGTAGGACGAAGCTGAACATGAAGAAGACATGGACTTAGGAGAGAAGTCCTATAAGAGCGATTGACCACATGGAAAAAACTGTTGTATGCTACACTATTAGGGAAAGGTAGCAGAAAAGAATAAGGGGAAGTATATGAATTCATCTGAACGTATCGACAAACAAATCGCCGAACTTGCCGACTGGCGCGGTCAAATGTTCGCCCACCTGCGTACACTTATTCTTGAAGCTGACCCCGACATCACCGAGGAGTGGAAGTGGGACACCGCAGTATGGTCTCATCAGGGACTTGTTTGTGCTATCGGCACGTTCAAGAAGACAATAAAGTTGAACTTTTTTCAGGGTGCATTGTTGGAAGACTCGCAGAAACTCTTCAATGCTGGTCTTGATGCGAAAAAAACGCGAGCGATAGATTTTCGTGAGGGTGATGTACTGAATGAATCTGCTTTGAAAGAACTCATTAGTGCTGCCGTAGCCCATAACGTTGGATGAACTTCAAGGTCACAGTGCAATGACAGGAGCAAGTCATGTCATGCAAACAATATCATCCTCAACAACTTTTAAATGATCTGCTTCTCTACTTGCACATTTATAGAGAGTATGCTATAATCGTGTCGCAAAGCGGGGTTGGTTCCTGAACAAGGCTTCTCTGCGCCTTAGATGGAGCATTTGTGAGGTTGAAGCTGTTTCAAGCCACACCACCAAGACACCTCTCCTATTCACCTGTCATAGCTGTAGATGTATATGCCCTATCGCTATGTACACATATTGAGAGCAGTGTACTACCTGTTGCCCCGTACAATAATACAGAAAGAAAGAAACATGAAGCAGAAGCTTAGAACACACAAGGCCATGGCGAAGCGCGTGAAAGTCACCGCTTCCGGCAAGTTCCTGCGTCGTAAAGTTGCGATCAACCACTTGCGCCGTCACAAATCACCCGAAGCAGTCCGTGCAATGGATAAAATGTTTCAGCTGAAACCGAGCGACACACGCCGTATGAAGCGTCTACTTCCATATGCATACTAACAAAATTTTCACAAGAGGAGAAGAAGGACTATGCCAAGGGTAAAACGTGGTGTAACATCACACGCAAAGCACAAAAAAGTCTTACAAATGGTCGAAGGCCATCGTGGTACACGTCGTCACCTGATTAAGAAGGCGCACGAGTCAGCGATGCATGCGATGACCTATGCCTACCGAGACCGCCGTAACCGTAAACGCGACATGCGCAGTCTATGGATTACGCGTATCAATGCTGCCGCTCGTATGTATGGAGTGAGCTACAGCAAGCTCATGAATGCCATTCACATCGCAAATATAGAAGTGGATCGCAAGATATTAGCAGAAATGGCAGTTAACGACGAGGCGGCCTTTGGCGCGCTTGTCAAACAAGCCTTGGATGCTGTAGCCATACAATAAGGAATGCGAATACAGAGATAGCGTACATCTGCAAGGTGTACGCTATCTCTGTATTCGCATAAAGTTTTATGACAATCATTACCAGTCCAACAAATCCACGGATCAGCAAGCTCAAAGACCTGCATACAACACGAGGTCGTAAGAAAAGTGGCCTTTTTTTGATGGAAGGTCTCAATCTTCTTGAGGCCCTTCTTGATGCTCATGTATTGCCTTCCGAAGTATACTATCAACCAATGTATCTTCAACGTACTACGAAAGGGAAGCTATTACTGAATCGACTACTTCATAGTACAGAGCTAGCAGATGAGCAACGTGTAGAGGTCAGTGAGCGCGTTATTGAGGCACTTAGCGATACGGTTACATCGCAAGGAGTTGTCAGTGTACTTCCACTCACAGCTTTTCAGGAAGACCGTATACGTGCTCGACGTGCGCAACGCGCCCTGCCAACGCAAGAGGTTCAACGTCCGGTATTGCTTATCCTTGATGACATAGCAGACCCTGGAAACATGGGTACCATTCTACGCACTGCCCTTGCGACTGATGTAGATACGATAGTATTAACGCCAAATTGTGTTGACTGCTATAGTCCCAAAGTTGTGCGAGCGGCGGCTGGTACTCAGCTTTTCCTACCTATTGGAAGTGATATGTCATGGAAGGAAATAGCGGAGAGAATACAGATACATTGTCAGGGACAGGCACGCGTATTGCTCGCGGAGGCTGGCAACCCTACGTTGTACTATGAGCAAGATTTAATACGTCCGTTCGCACTGATTATTAGCAATGAGGCACATGGACCCTCGTCCGAAGCACGTACACTAGCAACAACGAGCATCACGATTCCTCTAGCAAATGGTGTCGAGTCTCTAAATGCTGCGATGGCGGCTGGCATCATACTTTATGAAGCAGTGAGACAACAGAAACGGCATAGATAACATATAAGCCTGAGATGATGGAACATAACGCGAAGTGCATGAGGCGATAGTGACCGAGAGGTTGTCTCTATCGCTTCACACATGTGGGATATGTATGGGAAGTATCTACCAGCGGCTACCGATTTCGTTGCGCAAGTTCTGTTGTGGAGTGAAGGCGTTAGTAACACCACAGCTATCGCAAGCGGTAGGTACAGAACCACTATGTACCATGCCACATACATCGCATGCCCATTGCTGTACACTTGAATGCACACCCTCGTACTGTTGAACTATCTGTGCAGCCTCTTGTAAAACATTTCCTTGTATTATCTTTGTTACCATCTCGCTCATCACTTTCTGTGTATAGCGGCAATATTCATAGACGAATCGCCATATGTATTATGAGACAAGTGTAACAGGATAGGTTAGTGGAAGTCCACGAAATAAGATAGGTGTTATGGATACTATCTATAACTTTTTAGTTATATACGCTAAAGAAAGATGCGCCCTCTATGAAGGACACACCTTTCTTTAGCGTATCTTATCTATTTCTACCGTTTCCATTTGAAAAAAATGGTTGCGGTCCACTATAGTCCTGGTCTCCAAAGCTGTTATCATAGCTATCACCATTATAACGAGGACTCGGTGTCGTAGGAAAAGCTGCGAAGGAGTTGTCAGAATGGGCAGGTGGAAGGGCGTTTGATGCAAAACTTGCGCCTACAAGT
Organism: uncultured Ktedonobacteraceae bacterium; assembly: GCA_964250765.1. Classification (GTDB taxonomy): domain Bacteria; phylum Chloroflexota; class Ktedonobacteria; order Ktedonobacterales; family Ktedonobacteraceae; genus JBBQVS01. The sequence continues at coordinate 7,656 of CAXUHF010000122.1, forward strand.
TGTTGTGCAGGTTGTACTCCTCCACTAACAGTACGGAAGACGCCACTCACCGTCATCTGACTATCTAGTTCGCCTTGCATTGAGATATCAGTATTGGGGAAGAAATAACCTTGATTATCACGCAACTTGAAAGCTTCTACAGAAAAGCGTAATTGCTCAACAAGACGAGCAAGACGCTCCATGTTCTGTGATGCATCACGCGTCGTCATGCTACTTTGCTGCGTTGAAGCAGACACGCTGTGCATGATTTGCACAATGGCACTCGAAGATTGTAGTTGCTGCGTTGCGACCCTATTAATATTCTCGATCTCGCGTGCCTGTCGCTCAACAGCCGTAAAGATTGCTCCTAATGCCATGCCCGCTTCTTGTGTTAAGCGTGTCCCTGACAGAGTTTCACGCTCGGTATCTTGCATTGAAATAGCAACCGCACCGACTTCTTCACGAACATTGCGCACAATTTTTGTGATTGAGCCTACCTGCTCTTTCGACCGTTCTGCTAGACGCCTAATGTCTGCCGCAACAGCCCCAAAGCCTTTACCGTTTTCGCCCGCCATTGCAGCTTGAATTGCAGCGTCAAGTGCAAGGCGGTTTGTCTGGTGAGCAATACTACTAATTGTATTCACAATCTCGTCAATCTCACGTGAACGCTCACCCAGGTCTTGCACCTTTGCCGCAGTGAGCTGCACATTCTCGTTGATACGTCCCATACCTTCAACCGCTTGTCGTACAGATTCGCGTCCACCATGTGCGTCCTCTCGTGCAACGCGTGCTACATCATATAATACCTGCGATCGTTCCGCGACCTGCTGACTAGAAGCTGATAGATGCTCAATCTCAATCTCAGCTTCAGAGATTTGATTGATTTGCGCATTGCCAGACTCAACAAGCTGTGTCATGCGATCAAGAATTGTCACCGTCGAATTATCGACCTCGTTTGCCACTTTCTTAACACGGACAACAAGGCCACCAAGTTCTTCTACCATATAGTTAAAGGAGTCCGCAAGCACTCCTAACGCATCAGCGGTTACTTCGGCCTGAATACGCAGATCACCTTCACCAACGCCACTGACCTCACTCACGAGTTTCTCAACCTGTGTCTGCAAGTTGTCACGTTGGGCTTTCGTCTCCTGAATCAGATTTACGATACTATCAAGCATACCATTCATAGAATCAGCCACAAGCGCAATTTCGTCCCGGCCTTGAACTGTAGCGCGGGCAGAGGTATCGCCTCTACTAATACGTCTAGTAAGAGATGCTAGCAGACGCAGAGGATTTGAGATCGTAAGGTTCAGGCCCCAACCAATTGCAAATAGCACGATAATTGTTGTTAATATAGCCAAGACAGTGGCAATTATAATTGGTGATGTAATAGAAGGCCCAATAGTAGTGACTGCTTTACCCATTGTTACAGCTTCATCACTTACTTCCTGCCAGTTATTTTTAAGGTCTGTAAATACGTTGTTAGCATTCCAGAGCGTTAAGTATGCCTGCTGATATCTATTATTAAGATCACCCCTAGTTTGTGGAGGATTGTTTTCTAAGTTTTGGAGCTGACTTAACTCGCTGTCTTGCAAAACTTTATATTTTGCCCAAAGGCCATTGGCACCAGTAACAGCAGAAATGGCTCGTCGTTGATCACTAATGATCTCGGTGTTAGCACTTTGATTATCATTGAGCAAAATAGTGCGAATACCACTCATATTGCTGGATGTCGCAATTTCATAGGTATCAGCGTATGAGTTTAGAGTGGAGTTGAATTCTACCTCACGTGTAGCGATGTCTGCACTTATCAGTCCACCTGCCGCAGCCAAAGAAGCATCATCCACACCATTAGAAAGTGATGCGAAGACTTGGTTATGACGTGTTTGTAGAGATGCATTCATACGTTCCAGGTTATTTTGTTGAGCTGCGGCAATACTCTGCGCGTCAAAACTCGTTTGAACAGCCTGCCCACGCGTTGAAAGATTATTCAGGTAAAAACTTCCTAGCAAAATGATCACAAAGGTCGGTACCAAAGCCGCAATCAAAAATAGCAGGAAGATGCGACGAAAAATAGGTGTATTACTCAAAAATCGTAACATGCTAGCTTCAGTCCCCTCTCACAATGATATGCAACTTTAAGTCACATATAAGCTCTTTCAAACATGTTGATTGCTTCAGAATATGTGAGGTTAATTTCATAGAACACTTCCAATGAATAGAATACATCATATTAACAAAAAAGGAAACATTGAGCGAGGAAGCTACCTGATATTCCTATACAAATCACTTTTCTATATGGAAAAGTAATAAGTAGCTTACTTCTTTTTGTTTGAGTACGCAGTTACAACTGTATGCGAAGGGGAAATGTAGCATGTATTGAGAAGCTCCATCTCCCCTTTGCACTTTCGTGTTACGGCCAAGCATGTTTAGGAAATTGTGGATTTTGTTGGGCTGCACTATTGGGATAGACTACGATCAACCCACCCGAACGCCACTGAAACAGATAAGCCACTGCAACAGTATTTTCGCCATCTTCAGCGAATTTTACTACCCCTTGGATAGTATTGAACGTATCTGAATGTAGCTCTTGAATGAGTTTGGCATTGTCTACACTGTTAATTTTTGCCACAGCCTGCTCTAACACCTGCATAGTGCTGTACGCTTCAACAGTATCAGCACTGATATCGTTTGCACTTCCACCATACTTGGCAACATAACTGCTGACAAATTGGTCATTCTGATAATTTTTGACTTCGGGGAACCATCCATTATTAGGTACAAAAATACCCTCTACAGCTTGAGTACCTCCAAGTGGTTTTGTGAACTGGTCGCCTTGGTCAGGACCTGCCGTCGCAATAATGGCTTCAGGGTTGAAGTGTTGCTGTTTAAACATCTTCATATATGCAACACAGTCACTCTGACCATCAGTACCTAAGATAACAACGTCTGGATGGGAGTTAATGATCTTTTGTGCGATGGGATTGTAGTTTGTAGTTGCCGCCGGGTAAACATTATAGAAGCTGGTTTTCACTCCCCCTTTTTCCAACAATGCCCGTGCAGTATCAACTTGAGGTTGAGTGAAAAAGTCGTCGCTTGTGGTATAAGCTACTGTACGTGGACGCTGAGCTTGCGGTAAAGACAAAATAAAGTCTACGAAACTTCTCAAATAGCTAGTGGCAGGAAGTGAGACAGAGAAAAGATTGTTGAAACCTTGCGAAAATACCTTGGGAGCTACACCTGCACCTTCAACGAAAGCATAATTATAGCGTTTTGCAACGGATGACGCGGCTATCGTTAAACCAGTGGAAAAGGGACCAACAATCAAGTTATCATGATTGACTGAAATTAATTTCTGATAATTCTTGGTTACCTGAGCTTGAGTACTGTCATCCTTGAGAAAATCGAACTGGACTTGACGCCCAAGCAAGCCGCCTTGACTGTTTACTGTATCTTGCCAAAGCTGATAGCCTTGTTGGAGTGCTTTGCCGTCTGCTGAGAAATCGCCCGAAAGAGAAATAGAGGTTCCTATCTTAATAGGATTGTTTTGCGATGGTGTCTGGTTTGACTGATCAGAACAGGCACTAAGTCCTATCAGACCAAGCACTAGTATCAGCCCAACGTAAAAAAGTTTTGCTGGATATGCTGTAGTGATATACAAAGTTTTCTCCTTGTCTATACCTTTAGCAAGACATGTACAAACTACAAAAACATATCTCGCTTCACCATTATATAGAGGTACATTCATTTACGCAACAAGAGTGCCCTATTTTCTTAGCTTCTGATACTATTTACATACAAATTTTCTTCTTGTGATCAAAAACTTCTTTTCTTTGAAGCTTATGCCCGTTTATCCTGATTTTCATAAGGTGTAAACATCGTCAAAATAGAAAGATGACACATCAAGAGCAAAAACATTCTTGTGCTATACTGTGTGCAAAGAATACTTCATGAAGTCGAGGTTGCCTTTATGCCTTCTATAGATACTCTTCCGGTGTCTCAATGGCCTTTCCAAAAAGTCCTTATCGCCAATCGAGGCGAGATTGCGTTACGCATTATACGCGCATGTCGTGAACTTGGCTTAACAAGTGTCGCTGTATACAGTGATGTGGACCGCAATGCGCTTCATGTGCGTATGGCGGACGAAGCCTATCACATTGGACCTTCCATTGCGGCAAAAAGTTATCTTAATATTCCAGTTCTGCTTGAGGTGGCACAACGCTCCGGCGCACAGGCGGTTCATCCCGGCTATGGCTTCTTGTCCGAGAATGCAAACTTTGTCAAAGCATGCCAAGAGGCAGGACTTATCTTTATAGGTCCCTCTGCAGAAGCACAACTTGCAATGGGTGAGAAAACCGCCGCACGCCGTACAGCACAAGCCGCAAACGTTCCTATCGTCCCTGGCGCAATGTCCGATGTGGAGGACGACACGCTGGCAGCGAACATCGCTGAACAGATTGGCTACCCCATTCTACTCAAGGCTGCGGCAGGCGGTGGAGGCAAAGGTATTCGTTTTGTACGTGATCCCAAGGACCTGCTTGCATCATTGCGTACAGCGCGTAGCGAGGCCAAAAGTGCTTTTGGCGATGGGCGCGTCTACATCGAGAAGGCTGTGGCACCTGCACGTCATATAGAAGTACAGTTTATTGCCGATACACATGGCAACGTCGTACATCTTGGTGAACGCGAATGCAGCATTCAGCGCCGACATCAAAAGCTGATTGAAGAATCGCCATCACCCGTTGTAGACGCCGCATTGCGCGAACGCATGACGAGTGCAACGCTCAACTTAATTCGTACCATTAAGTACGTCAACGCGGGAACGGCAGAATTTCTCCTGGGGCCGGACGGTAATTTCTATTTCTTAGAGGTCAATGCACGTATTCAGGTGGAGCATCCTGTCACTGAATGGGTTACAGGTATTGACCTTGTACAAGAACAGTTCCGCATTGCTGCTGGTCTGCCGCTCTCGTTCACGCAAGAAGATATTTCGCTACGTGGCACAGCCATCGAGTGTCGTGTCTCGGCAGAAGACCCGCTGAATCGTTTCTTGCCTGCCACTGGAACTGTGCAAGCGTTGCAAGAACCATCAGGACCAGGGGTACGTGTTGATAGTGGCCTCTATGCTGGTTTACAGGTACCTCTCTTCTACGACCCACTCTTGTCGAAGTTGATTGTGTGGGGCAACACACGAAGGCAAGCTATTGCACGGCTACGTCGCGCCCTCGACGAATATAAAATCGTCGGCGTGCGGACTACCATTCCATTTGCACGTTGGCTCATGGACCACCCACGCTATATTGCTGGCGACATGTCCACCGACTTCATCGCGGAAGAATGGGATACACGCAAAAAAGACAGCGTATCAGAGGAGGCAGTACAAGAAATAGCACCAGCGCAGGTTGCAGCCATTGCCGCAAGTCTACTCATGCAGAGTCATATTGAGAACGAGCAGCAACGTCGTCAACCCGTCTCCGATGGACAAGGAGATAGCAACAAATGGCGTGATGCTGGCAGAAGAGAGGTATTGCGTAGGGTTTAGAAAAGATGCTGTGCTATGTGCGGTTCCCGCACATAGCACAGCATCTTTTTGATTATTTTTCTGTGGCTGGTTGTGGTAATGTAAACGGTGGCGGAGTTATTCCTTGTCGCTTCGCTGCCTCTGCTTTCAATTGCTCGACTGCTTCGTAGGGCACATAACGACCACCTAATGGTGTAGGATGAATATGCGGGCCATGATAGTCGGTACCGCCAGTAGGAATGAGGCTATATTCGTGTGCGATAGCTAGAAGTGCCTGCTCATCTTGCTGTGTATACGGTCCATAATAGGTTTCCAGACCAACGAGGCCAGCCGCTTTAAGGTTTGGCAACCAGGATCGTAGGATATCTAATCCAGGCAGAGTAATTGGGTGCGCGATTACAGGCAAGCCATTCGCGCTTACAATTAAATGCACGGCATCCTCTGGTGACAATTTGTAGTGTGGTACATAAGCAGGTTTGCCATTACCGATGTATTTGTCAAATGCCTCGCTCACACTTTGTGCATAGCCTGCCTCTACCAACGCTTGCGCAACATGAGGACGCCCTACGGTTCCTTGTGCAATCTCGCGTACACGCTCCCATGAAATAGAAATACCCTCTTCGTTCAAAAGTTCAACCATACGCTCACCGCGTCTTACCCGCGCATTCCGCAATATCTTAAGGATGTTCTGAAACGCTGGTCGCTGATATTCGATGAAATAACCAAGTACATGGACCTCACCACCATTGACATCCGTATTGATTTCGATACCAGGAAGAAACTCAATACCCAATGCTTGCGCGGTTCGCGCCGCCTCTTCGATACCACCAGTTGTGTCGTGATCGGTAAGAGCAACAGTACGTAGACCAGCCTCTTTGACGCGGTGCATCAATTCGGTTGGAGAATACAAGCCATCAGAGGCGGTTGTATGCATATGGAGGTCAACATAATTAGGCATAAGGTCAAAATCCTCTTTTCGTATAGAATGTACACTAGAAACGCTACGTCAGGCAGTGCCTGACGTAGCGTTTCTAGTGTACATTCCTATTTATCTTGCGTAATCGACGGAGCGCGTCTCGCGCACAACTTGTACTTTGATCTGTCCAGGATAGTCCAGACTCTCCTCGATCTTGTGGGCAATTTCGCTTGCAAGTCGATTGGCGGCGAATTCGTCGATTTCTTCTGGTCTGACGATAATACGAACCTCACGTCCGGCCTGAATTGCGAACGACTTCTCAACGCCTGCAAACGAGTTTGCGATACCTTCCAGTGCTTCCAGACGTTTAATATACAAGTCAATCGTTTCACGTCTGGCACCGGGACGAGCGGCAGAGATAGCATCAGCAGCCTGCACAATCGCCGCCTCAATCGTTTGTGGCTCCGAGTCGGTTGCATGATGAGCGACCATTGCATGAATAATCTTAGGTGATTTCCCGAAACGACGTGCAACCTCACCACCAATGATCGCATGTGGTCCCTCGACCTCCTGGTCGATTGCTTTGCCCATATCGTGGAGCAGAGCAGCCGTCTTACAAACGTTCACATCCGCGCCTAGCTCATAGGCAATGGTGGCAGCAAGAATAGATACCTCTACTGAGTGTGACAACACATTCTGACCATAACTGGTGCGAAAGTGGAGCCGTCCAAGAATTTTAAGTAGTTCTGGTTGTAGTCCTGGTACGTTGGCGTCCATTGCCGCGCGTTCGCCCTCTTCACGCACGATAATATCGACTTCTTGTCGTGCTTTCGCCACAACATCTTCGATACGTGCAGGGTGAATGCGCCCATCAAGAATGAGCTTTGTCAGGGCCAGACGTGCGACCTCACGACGCACAGGATCAAAACCGGACAGGACAACCGCCTCTGGTGTATCATCAATAATCAAGTCAACACCAGTCGCGGCTTCGAGTGCTCGGATATTGCGTCCCTCACGTCCAATGATACGCCCCTTCATTTCGTCATTGGGCAATTGCACAACAGAAACCACCGACTCGGAAACTTGATCAGAGGCACAACGCTGAATAGCAAGCGTCACGATTTCACGTGCACGTGCATCTGCTTCATCGCGTGCCTGTTCTTCGATGATGCGGACGCGCCGCGCCGCTTCCCCGCGCACTTGATCCTCAACACGACTCAGAAGCAGTTCTTGCGCCTGTTCCTCGGTCAGTTGAGCAACTCGTTCAAGTTCTGCAAGCTGACCTCGTTTGATCTCTTCGATCTCTTCACGTGCCTGGTCAAGCGTGTGATCTTTTGCTTGTAGCTTGCGTTCACGTAGCTCAAGCGCATCAATCTTGCGTTCGAGATTCTCTTCCTTTTGTTGAATACGTCGCTCCTGGCGTTGTAATTCGGCGCGTCGCTCCGCATTCTCATGTTCTATAGAAGTACGAAAACTTGCGCTTTCATCACGCGCTTCACGCAATGCCTCACGTTGCTGTGCTTGTAAGTCCAGTAGTTGACGCTCACTGGCCTCCTTCTCCACACGTAGACGCTCCTCAAAACGTACTTTGTTGCGACTCCACCCGACATAGAAACCAGTAAGAATAGCTAATAATGCACCTAGGGGTATGGTGATAATGAGGGCTACGACGATTATATTTGACACGTCGGCCTACCTCCAATGGTAAAAAAACGCATAGGCCCTATAAAAGGCTCGAAAATGATACAGTATGTCCATGAATAACAATGTTTTTGGGATATGTACAAGGGTACATGTTACTCCAATCCTACTATATAGGACAGTTAACAATCCGTCAAGCAGGAGTTATGGGTGAAGTCTTCATCTATTATTGAAAAGATGGACTGGGCGACC
>CAXUHF010000123.1:0-9739 GCA_964250765.1 uncultured Ktedonobacteraceae bacterium
CCGGGCTGTTTCTGGAAGCGCTGGATGGACCAGGACAGTCCGAGCAGTGGTATCGTTATCATGCTCTCTTCGCAGAGGCCATGAGAAGCGAGGCACGGCACCGTCTGGGAGATACACACGTACGAGAGTTGTCACGGCTTGCAGGCCAGTGGTATCAGCAACATGATCTGCTGGTGGAGGCGGTAGAAGCGTCGTTACGGGCCCAAGAAATCGAGCAGGCAGGGGCCCTCATTGAAACAATCTGCGAGCAAGAGAACTTCTATGAACTGCATACTCTGCTGCACTGGATGAAGCAGTTACCAGAAGGGGTTTTTCCTTTGCATCCGACGCTCTGCTTCTACTATGCGTTGGCACTACTTTTCACGCAAGCGAACACTCCTCTGGGTTCACTTACAACAGAAACGATGACGGAACTGATGGAAGAGATGCTCCAGATGGCGGAAAGAGGCTGGCGCGAGAGTGGGAATTTGTCCAGACTCGGAGAGCTTTTTGCCTTTCGTGCTCTGGTCACCTGGCAATCGGAGAAGCTTGGGAGCGCGGTTGAGCATGCTCGCAAGGCTCTGGAATTGTTCCCCATCACACAGGATTACCAGGAGCCAGCGCACTCACAGTACATGCAGTGGCGGAGCGTTTGCTTGGCTGTACTGGGCATGGATGCGGCTGCGGAAAGGGGGCTGGATGAGGCTAGTCAGTTCCTCTTACACGCCTATGAAAGCTGTGTTCGTGCGCATCATCGAGGCTTCACGCGTGCAACGATGATGATGCTCGCCTCCGTTGGCTTGGCACGAGGAGAACTCCATCAGCCAGCCGAGACCCTTCGTCAGGTCCTCTCTGAGGCCAGAGAGGCCAACGATTGGGGTGATGTAACCTATTCGCTTTTTCGCCTCTCAGGCATCTATTATGAATGGAATGATCTGGACAGAGTGGAGCAGTTGGCATATGAGACCTATGAGAGAGGCAAACATGGGATGGAAGCGGAAATGCGTGAACTTATTTTCTTGCGTCTCGCGCTTGTCCAGCAGAGAGGGAGCGACACCAGAGCAGCGCAACAGCACTTGAGCGATCTGCTTGTTCGTTTGCACAGCATCCCATCGGCTCCCCTAGAACTGACGTTTGAGATACTGAATTGGCTGATCCGTCTGCACCTCGCCCTTGGCGATCTCTCCGCCGTACAGCACTATCTGAAGATGTTTGCGCGAGACGCTGGGCAGGCTTCCACTGCCCTCATGTTCACGCAGGAGATGCTCCAAATTCGTCTTCTACTCGCTGAGGGGGAAACGCAGGTCGCGCTCTCACTCCTCGAACGGTCTCTCGCTCTGGCATCTGCTAAACAGCAGATGCGCAATGTGCTGGAGATTCTGCTCCTCATGACGTTGGCCTATGCTGCCAACAAGCAAGAGCAACAGGCGCACAGGACGCTCCAGCAGGCGCTTTCACAGGCACAGAGGGAAGGGTTTATCCGTCTCTTTATCGATGAGGGTCAGCCTCTGGCTACAGTGCTGGGTTCGTTCGTACCACCCCCACAAGAAAAAAGGCTTTCTCGCTACACGCAGCACCTTCTACATATGTTTCAAACCGAGCAGGAGACAGCCATCACCAGCACTCCTGCTCTTTCCACAGAACTACCGAAGCGTGTGGACACGAGCCAGCACTCTCTGTACATACCAGATAGCGTGTCAGTGGAGCCGCTTTCAGCGCAGGAGCAGCGTGTGCTACGCTTGTTGACAGCCGGACGTACCAACCTAGAGATCGCACGCGAACTGGTGATTTCTGTGAATACGGTGAAAGATCACGTCAAGCACCTCTATAACAAGCTCCACGTGAACAGTCGTATGCAGGCCAGCGAGGTGGCCCACCGCCTACACCTCTCCTGATCGCTCCCCTCCCACCCAAAAACTACCCACTCAACCACCCAGACAGAGGATGTTTCTCCATCCATCCATTAGCTATACTTCTTGCAGACGATAGGTTACAGAGGACGCTCTTATGAGAGCATGAAGAGACTGTAATACTTCTCGACAAGAAATATAAGCAATGAAGAAGGTTGCTGCTACCAGAAGTAGCAGACACCGTATCGGAGGTGATTTGATGGAAAAGAATGCAACATCGGTGCTCGTGGTTGGGGGAAGCTTAGTTGGCTTATCTGCCGCCGTGTTTCTGGCTTGGCGGGGCGTACCGACCATAGTGGTCGAGCGACATCCGACGAGTTCACCACATCCCCGCGCCATTGGCTTCACGCCAAGGACGCTAGAACTCTATCGGGCTGTTGGGTTGGACTCGCGCATCCCACAGGTGCCAGTTGGCTTCCAGCGACCGCGCCGAGCGCGGGTCGAGAGTCTTGCCGGAGAGTGGTTCGAGGAGTCTCCTTGGACAGCCGAGAATCCGGAGGTACCTAAGATTGAGTACTCGCCCTGCACAGGGGCCGCAATCGCGCAGGATCGACTCGAACCACTTCTTCGTGAGAAGGCGGTCGAGCTTGGTGCCGACATACGACTCAATACCGAGTTGGTCAGCTTCCAACAGGATGCTGAGGGAATAACTGCTTCGCTGCATGAGCGCGATGGACGAGACTATAAGCTCCGTGCGGCGTATCTGATTGCAGCCGATGGCTTACGCAGTCCAGTGCGTGAGGCTTTGAGCATCGGACGCGACGGACGCGGCTACATGAGCACCGTACGGAGTGTTCTGTTCGAGGCTCCTCTCGATGCATATCTCGAGAAGGGGATCATGCAATTCGAGATCGATCAGCCGGATCTGAAAGCCTTTCTCACCACCTACGGAGACGGTCGCTGGGTCCTGATGTTTACCGATGATGTGGAGCGCGGCGAAGATACATTGAGGGAGATGATAAAAAAGGCGATTGGCCGCTCTGACCTGTCGATCAAGATCATCACGACTGGACGGTGGGAGCTAAGCGCACTCATCGCGGACCGCTTCGCATCTGGAAGAGTGTTACTCGCTGGGGATGCCGCTCACACCCTACCACCCACTCGCGGTGGCTATGGGGCGAACACAGGCATCGCCGATGTGCATAATCTCGCGTGGAAGCTGTCCTCGGTTCTCTCAGGTGACTCGACACCACACCTGCTCGACACCTACGATGCGGAGCGTCGCCCAGTCGCATGGGTTCGGCACCAGCAAATCTTCGCCCGTCCCGACTATCAGGCACAAGCCAGGCCAGGCGACGCGGACGTCCCGATCCTCGATGACGACGCCATAGAGTTCGGTCAGTTGTACCGATCGACTGCCGTACTCGGAGTGGGCGACGACCTCCCTGTCGCCTTGCGGCCTGATCAATGGGCTGGTCAGCCTGGTACCCGTGCGCCGCACGCGTGGGTCTGGGTTGGTGATGAGAAACGGTCCACACTCGATCTGTTCCAGCGGACATGGGTGCTGCTCGCCAAGGACGAGCGGTGGGGACTCGCCGTATCGGAGGTCGCCGAGGAACTGGGCATCGAACTGACGTTCGTGCGCATGGGCGTCGATGCACGCTCGTCCGATGAGGAAGCGTTCCGAACGGCATTGGGCCTGGGAAAGGGAGGAGCCTCGTTAGTCCGCCCAGATGGCTATATCGCCTGGCGCTCCAGCGACTGGCCAGCAGATCCGGCCCAAGCACTCACCAGTGCCCTAGAGCAAGTGGCGTCGGCTGCACGCGAGTATCCGTCGGTCCAGATGGCGGACATCTAAGTCGCCGAGAACCATGACATTCTGAAGCTTCTCTTTTCGTTGCAGCACAACGCTGTTTGCACAGGAATGTCTTTGTGCCAAATCGTACAAATAGTCTTTTTTGAGAAGAGAACGAAAAGGGAGGCTTCAGAAAAGAACGTCGTTTCAGAAGCGCGTTGACAACACAGCATGAACAATACTGATTCAGACCGACAAGGAGACGAAAGAATGAATACAATGTCATTAGAAGAACGAATCAAGAAACTGGAAGACATCGAGGCCATCAAGGACCTCATGGCACACTACGCCTTCTATACCAATAAGGGCTGGAATGGCAAAGTGGTCAATGTGGAAGAAATACCTTCCATCTATGCCAAAGACGCCAAGGTGGAAAGCGAGGATATGCACATCAATATCGTGGGTCTCGATGAGATTATGAAGGATTTGCCGATCTCCACTGCGGATGTCGACTTCTCCATGCACAGCTTCCTCAACCCGATCATCGTGGTTGACGGAGACAAGGCGACGGGCAATTGGCTTCTGTGGATCGGTTCCAAGATCAAGGGTTCCCCCAGAGCCGTCTTTATGAGTGCAGATTTCACATATGTGCGAACGATGCAGGGCTGGCGCATCCAAACGGGAAACGAGCATTTCGGTATGCTTCTAGCTGCAGAGCAGAGGTCCTCAGTCTCGTAAACATCGTGTCTTGTCGCCCTCATCCAAATATCCTCGCTTCGTCCTTCTCGTAGTTTTTCCTCTACAAGAAGGACGAAGCGAGTCATCGAAAAGTGCCTTGACCCGCTTTTGAGGGAGGCTGGCTATTCTCCCCAGAGATGGATGAGGGAGTGCATGTTAGAGTATTTTCTGTCCCTGTCAATCTAGTAGCCCTTATTAAAGAATGGAATTATATTATGCCTCAAATTTTCGATGAAGACAGAAAACAGCGTGCGAGCGAGAACATGGATGGACCTGAACGTTACTCCCTTCATCTCGCACGTATTACCGGTATCTTACTGCTACTCGCATCTATTGGCGGGGTCACTTTCTTTTCTTTGGAAGCATTCTTTGGTACTTGGGGTGACCCTAATGTTGAAGGTCATGCGGCAGTAGCCTTTGCTGCATATCACCTACACCCTTTGATCATCTCTCTCCTATTATGGTTTAATGGTGGTCGGGCTACTGTTCATTGCCTTGGCTCCTTTGTTGTACCTTAACGTAGCGCGTTCTCAAACACCATTAAAGCTCATTGCTGCAATCTTCCTGGTACTAGCTGGTTTGATACAAGTGCTGGCAGCTTCACGTTGGGTGATCGTGCTCCCTATTCTCGCACAAAACTATGCTGACCCACAGACAAGTGCTGCAACGCGTGCTGCTCTTGACGTAACCTATCAAGCCATCAGTTACATTTTGGGGTTAACGCTTGGAGAACACCTCTATTATATCTTCACGGGGAGTTGGAGTCTTTTGCTAGCAATCAGTCTCCTGCGTTCTCCAGGTGAGAAGGTATGGCTTGGCTGGCTGGGTGTTGTTGCTGGCACCTTTTTGCTCCTTGCAAGTTTTGAACAGCTCACTTTCAGTTTTGGGAACATACTCTTATTCTTCGTGTTTGGAGGCACTCCCATCTGGTTGGTCTGGGCTGTCTCACTAGCATTTACTCTCCTGACTACTAAGCTAGACTATATCCAATTGCTAGACAAAAAACGAAAGGGAGAGTAAGCTTCTCTCACATCTCATTGCGAAAAGAGAAGAGAGAGATGCTACATCTGCCTAAAGGGATTATACAAGTATTGCGTTGCTTTGAAGAAGTTGGGGGTAATGTAGTAATGGACCCAGAACGTACGGTCCGTAAAGGAAACGCTTGAGAAGCCAGACCACGGAAGGATGAAAGATAGCTCTCGGTCCAGGAAATGATCATTCGGAAGCAGTTATTACCTGTTATGCTCTTACGTACAGTTACTTCTACATGGATATAGCCCTTATCGTACGTTCCGGGTCCATTACTACATTACCCCCTATCTACTATCCCGAACGGTACCATGATTCAGGATAATATGGGCATAATGATACGTATATTGGTAGGAAAGTACCCCTTCATAACGTTGATACCTACTATTTTCATGACGAAGACAGAACAACAGATCATGCATTGCATCTTTACCACTATGTATACGGTAGTACTATCGTTAAGCGTAGCATATTGAAATAAGTTGATACAAAGGTGTAGGATTTCCCAAGAAAGAAAACCACGTAAAGGGGGAGTTTATGCAAACACTTTCAACAGAGCAACTCGTTGGACAAACCATAGACAACTACGTTGTAAGAAGTCTTCTAGGACGTAGTCGCCTGAATGCTGTTTACCTTGCCCAGCATCCTATGCAGCAAGAGGTGGGTGATATCTTTCACACGACACCCTGCCCAATACCCTAAAGCAAAAAGGGCTTGCCCACGTTCTTCGTCTTTCTCGACCACAGTCTGCAGAATCACCCGCTGTGTTGGGGTTAAGGGTTGCGGAGGAAGCCCTTGAGAATCTGTCTCTGCATGAACGCGATCTTGCGTCCTGGACGCATGTCTTTCGATTGAATGGTCTGGAAGGATTGGAACCTCAGGACTGGCATCCACTCGGTGAACGCTCACAAAGGAAGGTGGTGGAGCGACTCGCCGAACTTGGAACGTCGCTCGCTGAGCAACTTGCTTTAGGAAGAGGGGTCACGATAGACGACATCACCGCGCTCGCTCTCCGTCACAGTTGGCATGCACATAAAGCAGAACGTCTGGTGCGTCGCTACCAGGCGAATGGTGTGTGGGGACTCGCACCCGAATATGATCCAGAACGCGTGTCTCGCCAACGGGAAAAACTTGCACTTCCGGATCTTGCGGAAGCGTCCGAGCAAGCAAGGAGCATCGCCGATGAACACTACGAGTTGATTCAAGGCTTCCTCCATAGAAAGCATATTCCCAATGAAGAACTCAGAGCCTACGCCAAACAACACGAGACCTCGCTCGAAACGCTGCGTAAATACCTGCGCGACTACCGCACTGATGGACTCAAGGGGTTGTTACCACGAGAGCAGCGCGCGGATACGGGAAAACGCCACGCGATGAGCCAAAGAATGGAGGGTATTGTTGCAGGACTTCGTTTCTCGCAACATGATCTTCCGATACGAGCGGTGTTTGAACGGGCGTGTCAAAGGGCGACTCTGCTGGGTGAGCCTGAACCGACACAGTGGCAGGTGCGCCAGATATGCGATGGCATTGCTGAGGAAGTGAAAGAGGTTGCCGATGGGCACTATGGAGACTACCGCAGTGCTCATCGGATGACGTATCGCTACCATTTCGATGGTAGTATCATTGTCTATCAAATCGACTTCACACCGATGGATGTCCTCCTCAAAGATATTCGTAAGCGTGGATTTCATACCAAGAGCGAAGAGACTCGTGCCTATCTCATCACCTGTGTTGGGTGCAGTTCTCGATTGGTGATGGGCTACCTGTTTACCTATGACACACCCAATAGTGCTGACATTGCCAAGGTCCTGCATATGGCCTTGACCACGTCAGAGAATAAGCCCTATGGAGGCATTCCCGACGCTGTGTGGGTTGACGGGGGCAAACAGTTGATCTCCAAGCACATACAGCAAATCGCCAAGGATTTCGACTTTGAACTCCGCGAAGGCAAACCCAACTTTCCAGAAGATCATGGAGATCCTCAGAAGCGAGGAAGAGTGGAGCGGCCCTTTGGGATGTTCAACACTCGCCTTTGGTCGACCCTCGAAGGGTATACGGGCTCGAATACGAAGGATCGGAATCCTGAGGTGAAGGGGACACTCACCATCTCCGACCTTGCAGCCAAATTTCAAGAGTTTCTCAAGAAGTACCATCAGGAGGAACACAGCGCAACAAAGCAGACGCCTCTTGCGTTCTGGAATGAGCACTGCTTTCCACGACCTGCCCCTTCAGGTGATATCACGTTGCTCTTGCAAGAGCGGCATGATGTAACGACAAGCAAAGGAATCATCCAATATGCAGGTCGTCTCTACTGGCATGATGAGTTGTGGGATATCGCCAACGAACACGTGGAGATTCGTGTTCAACCCAAGTACATGCATCCTGACGATATTGAGGTGATTTATAAGAAAAAGTGGTTCTGCACAGCATCTGCGATCGACTCTGAGGCCGGTCGGAGGGTGGATGGAAAACGCGTATTGCTAGCGCAACGACGACAGAGGAAAAAGATTCAGCAGGAAATCGATGCACGTAAAGCGGTCCTCACGCAGGCCGATCAGCAAATTGAAGATGAACAACAACAGAAAAAGCAGAACGTGGCGACGGATAGTGCTGTTCAAAAGGAGCAACACAACGATGCTACTGCTGCTCCTCATTCCAGCAAAAAGCAGTCGTTACCTCCATCACGGTCACTTTCGCCAGCGAGGAGCAAGCCGTCGAGTTTTTCTCCCACATCGAAACAAGCAAGAATAGCGTGGGAGCTTGTCTTGGATGCGAAGGAATCTCGAAGCACTAGGGAAGAAGGATGAAGCGAGAAAAGAGGAGAGTATGATGAGCAATTCGTATCTGAATACGTACTTCGATGAGGATGAACTTCCACCTGAACAGCCACCCATTCAGACGAAAGGTGTGAAGCTTGTACGTACTGTCGTTGATTTTCTGCTCGAGGCGAAAGGGAAAACGGGGTATTCGATGATGGGAGTCATCACAGGACCATCAGGCTCCGGAAAAAGTATTGCGATTCACACAGTATTGAAAGAGGTCATAGCCCGCTCTCCTGCAGGATTGCCAATCTGCCTCAAAATCAAAGCAAAACCTGGCTCGAGTCCCAGGCAACTGGTCAAAGACCTCGTGAGTGGGTTGGGCGAAAGGCCACGCAGACTCAATACGAACCGCTTTGAGCTTGCGGAGCAGGCAGCAGAGGTGATCTTTAATAATGGGCTCCGACTGCTTGTGGTTGACGATGCGGAGGAACTGGATGTGTTGTGTTACAATTTCTTACGGTATCTCTTTGCAAAAACAGGATGTGCCATTCTCGTGATCGGTCTGAAAGCTATTTTGGACGTGATTATGGAGCAAGAAAAATTCGAGAACCGGATTAAACAGCAACTTGACTTTCCTGCCCCGACTGAGGAGGAGATTATCCACACGGTTCTCCCCCAACTGATGATGCCCCGATGGACATTTGATCCCACGTCTGAGAAGGACCAGGCACTCGGGAGAAAGCTGTGGACGAGCGTGACTCCGTCCTTGCGAGATGTACGCGGAGTGCTCCAAAACGCATGTATGCTCGCTGAATTACGCGATGACAAATGTATTACCCCTAAACTCGTGTCGGTAGGCTTCCAAATGTCGCGCATTCGGAAATGTCCAGGGGGATTTGGGGAAAACGATGAAGAACTGGAAGAGGAGCAAGAAACGCAAACAGAGTACGAAGATGAATCGGTTCGTCGACAACGTGAGAAAAAGAAGGATGATGAAGAAGCATGAAGTTGTCAGCACACATTATATGATGAGAGAGTGATGGAGCAGTCGAAGGCTGTTTTTGAAAAAGCGAGAGCCAAATGTCACTCTGTGTTTCGTCCTCCGTATGATTGAGGGAGGATATGGTGCGAGTGAACAGAGGTTCTCAAGCGGTGACGACTTGCAGAGACTCTACGAGTAGGGAGGAGTCGAGACCGTCTTTTTTGAGGAGAAGTGGAGTAGGAACGTGTGTCATACAGCCATGACTTCTTGCCTTTGGGGATTTCTGATGAGACGCGATGCGTGGTTTTCCTGTATTGCAGGGTTTGAGAAGATACGTTGCACTGAATTTCAAGAGGACCTGTTGAGAAGCCGAGATGCTCTTTTCGGAGCCAGTGTAATGGAAAAATACATCGTGCAATGGAAAGTCGCACAGAGAGTAATGGAAAGTTTCACCTGGTGCAATGGAAAGTTTCGCTCAGGGCAATGGAAAGTTTACAATTACATCAGGGCATTGGAAAGTTTACAATTACACTTCTTTCTGCGACTCGTGAAGAGCATTTCCCTTGCAGGAAAATGTGTTATACTTGAGTAGCCACCGTACCTT
>CAXUHF010000123.1:9839-15942 GCA_964250765.1 uncultured Ktedonobacteraceae bacterium
GAAGAGCATTTCCCTTGCAGGAAAATGTGTTATACTTGAGTAGCCACCGTACCTTGATTTATACGAGGAGGCCCTCAGTGGAGCAAAAAAAGCCGCATGCTCGGTGTGATGAATTCGCTGACCAATTTACTTCTGTCATGCATACGCACTGGCCCGATATCCTCCAAATTGTGAATCGTCAATCGCCTCGTGTTGCAACTCTTTTGCGTGTTGCAACTCCTAGTGGTCTCAAACGTACAAATGGCACATGGCACGTACAGGTCGTAACAAAACGACTTGTACTCTATGAGAAACTGCATCAACCTCAAGATAACGAAATTGTGGCGCAGGCAATACGATTGTGGGCGCAATCTACGGCCCAACTCAAGCTACCACGTTTAATCGTCGCTTTTGAATTGTAGTTGCTTGGCCCTATCATACTCTGCCATATTCGGAGAGAACATACGAAGGAGCCTTGCATGTCTACCGCGCAGCCAAAGGCACGGAAACACTTTCCGGGTCTTGACCCTATTGTCCTGCAACACCCCTATGATCGTGTGGCCTTGGCGGCACTGCAAAAAGTGCCAGGACTTGATCTTGTCATCCGCAAGTTTATTGAGTTTTTTCCTGAACGTGTCGCCTATATCCAAAACGTTGCCCAAACAGTTCGTGTCTCCTCTACGCAATGCCCGCATCTCTATACACAATTGCAAGAGGCATGTGCTATCCTCGATGTGCGCGAACCTGAATTGTACGTTGCACAATATCCTGTCCCCAACGCCTACACGAGTGGGCACGACCACCCTTATATTGTCATATCCACTGGACTGCTTGATTTAATGGACGAGAACGAGGTACTTGCCGTCATTGCACATGAACTTGGTCATATTAAATCCGGTCATGTACTCTACAAAACAATGGCACGCGGTATCGGTTTCGTCCTCACTATCCTGGGAGATATGACACTTGGGTTAGGAAGACTCATTGGGCGTACATTAGAAGCGGCTCTCCTCGAATGGGACCGCAAATCAGAGTTTACCGCCGACCGCTCCTCGCTCGTTGTCGTGCAAGACCCACAGGTTATGCTTTCACTCATGATGAAGTTCGCGGGAGGAACGCTATTTCAGAAGCAGCAGATGGACGCGAATGAATTTCTCAAGCAGGCAACGCTCTATGAAGATGTGGATGCAAATATGCTTGATAGGCTGTATAAAGGACTCCTGGTATCAGCCGTAAATCATCCGCTCACAATTGTTCGTGCGAAAGAAATTATGAATTGGTCAGAAAGTAAAGAATATAAAGACTTGCTTGATGGACGCTATCCTCATATTCCTAGTTCTAATGGAACTGATACAAAGCATACGACACAGAGTGGAGCATCGGTTACTATTGAACCGCAGCTTGTCCGTTGCCCACATTGTGGACGAGAGCAAATGAATCATCGCTTCTGTAGTCTATGTGGTGGAGCAATCGAGTAAGTATATGTAAAAGGAATGCAGTTATGTACTCATAAAAAGATGTTGGAAGCCTATGACGATGAACACACTTCCAACAAGGAGGAAGCCAGCACTCAAGAGCAATACAAAGAGTATTATCATTCCATCAGTAGAAAGAAGACTCTTTCGGCGTAGACTTTCTCTACTCCACATTCCTCCTAGAAGGCCGCCAGTCAGGTAAACCAAACTAGAGAGAAAAAAGAATAGTGAAGGAAGAGGCACACCCATAAAAGAGTAGATACCACTGAGTAGAATACTGAGCGGCATGCCTGTAAGAAACCACATACATAACACAGTCCCCAAACGACCGGGGAAGCTTTTTTGTTTTTCGACAAGAGTGTTGCCCATTACCTTCATTTGTGTTTCCGCTTCTTTGGTATGCTCAAGGACTCTGCCACGTGCGTCTGCTGCGCCGCCAGAGTAAGAAACCTACTGAGAGGACGATGAAACCAACGATGTCCCAGACAATCTCGTAGGGAATATCTTGAGGACAATTGGCAAGTGAATTATTCCCATGAGTTACACTGTTATCACACACATGTTCGTTCACTAAGTGTAAATGGAGAATCGCATGCTGAACGATTCCATCATAAAAGTTAAAGCCTCCTGCTCCCATCAGAATGCCTGCGACAAGAAGAGGTCCACTTGCATCTTCCCAGTGAGCGCGACCTTGCCACACACGCAATAGACCCCAGAGTAGCAAGAGTGTACTAACAAGATGGAAGAGGCCGTCACTGAGGATGCGACCATGTTCATCTGTCGCCCAGTAAAACGTGTGCCACTGCAAAAGTTGATGAAAAAGCGTTTCATCAACAAAGCCTGCGATTCCAATACCAATGAGGATGCCAGTGAAGAGAACAGAGCGAGTTTGGCGGCGATGCATGTGTAGTTCTTGTGACTCTCTCTCAACAGGTGATGGGTTGGGTGTTGCCGTCACTATTTTCTCCTAAACTCCTAATTTACAGGAAGAGCAAATACATGTGTTTGCTCTTCCTTCTTCATCTAGCGGATAGACTTGTGTTGATAACTTTGCAGCCGTTCGTCCTCTAAGCGATAGTTCTCTTTGTGTGCCTCACAAACAATCTTACATATTTCTTGGGAATCATCAGAGACACGAAGCAATGACAAATCCTTAGGCGAGACTTTACCTGAATGTAGCATTGTGTCATGAATCCAATTGATAAGGCCCGCCCAGTAGGTTGAGCCGTATAGGATAATAGGGAAGTTATTTACTTTTTGCGTTTGAATAAGTGTCAATGCCTCGAAGAGTTCATCCATCGTTCCAAATCCGCCAGGATAAATGACGAACGCATCTGAGTATTTCATGAACATCGTCTTTCGCACAAAAAAGTAACTAAAATCAAGCGAAATGTCGAGGTAGGAATTCGACGATTGCTCGAAGGGCAGTTCGATGTTACAGCCAATGGAAAGATTACCACCTTCTTGTGCCCCTTTGTTTGCCGCTTCCATAATGCCAGGACCACCACCAGTGATGATAGCAAAGCCCGCTTTTGCGAGTAAACGAGCAGTTTCCACGGCTGATATATACTCCACATCATCATGTTTTGTACGTGCAGAGCCAAAGATGGTCACGGCAGGTGGTATGTGAGCGAGAGCATCGAAGCCATTGACGAACTCGCTTGTAATTCGCATAACCCGCCAGGGATCAGTCAGAGTAAAATCGAAGTTCATCGCTCGATCAAACGCATGCTGCTCTTGCTTGACTTGCTCTTGTGGCAGTGGGTCTGTTGGACTCACGAGTTGCTGTATAGGACGATGTAGCAAACGTTCATCTTCCGTTACGGCGCGACCTTTGCTTCTCGCGGAACGATAACGGTCCTTTGTTCTTCTGTTATTATTATTTAGGCCGGAAGTTTTTCCGTTATTGTGACTCATTACAAATTCTCTTCTTTTCATACTACAGTTTAAGGTTTGCTCTCTCTCTCCTGCTCGTTGCGTTTTGTCAACGTGCGTGGTTTGAGAATGATTGTGGCAAGCGGTGGAAGTGTCAGGAGGATCGAGTGCGGGCAGGATTGCCAGTAGATGGGACCACTTGGCATAAATTGGTTATTGACAAGTCCACTTCCACCATACCGGAAATCATCGCTATTGATAACTTCATAATACTCGCCAGCATAGGGTACACCTACTCTATAGCCATGACGTGGAACAGGCGTGAAGTTACAGACAAAAATGAGTGTGTCCTCGTCCCGTCCACTACGTCGCATAAAGGATATAACGCTATTGTCCGAGTCATGAGGGTCTATCCAGGAAAACCCCTGCTCGTCTGTATCTAATACGCTTAAGGCAGGCTCTCGGTGATATATACCATTGAGTTCACGGATAAAATCTTGCAGTTGCGCATGATGCGGATCGCTTGGCGGAGTAAGAAGGTGCCAATCAAGACTTTCGGCAAAATTCCACTCATGCCACTGTCCAAACTCTCCACCCATGAATAGGAGTTTTTTCCCTGGATGGCCCCACATATAGCCATAAAAGGAGCGCAAATTAGCGAATTTTTGCCATAAATCTCCAGGCATTTTATTAATCATCGAGCCTTTAATATGAACCACTTCATCATGTGAAAGCGGCAACACAAAGTTCTCAGAATAGGCATACATGAGCGAGAACGTGATATTGTTATGGTGATAGCGTCGGTGGATAGGATCGAGATGCATATACTCAAGCATATCATGCATCCAGCCCATGTTCCACTTGTAGCTAAAGCCAAGCCCACCTACATAGGTAGGACGCGATACAAGAGGCCATGAGGTAGATTCTTCAGCGATTGTGATCGCTCCTTGCTCCTCTGCATACACGGCTTCATTTAACTGACGCAAGAAGTCTACCGCTTCCAAATTCTCACGACCACCATATTGATTAGTTACCCATTGGCCTTGCTCACGCATATAGTCAAGGTAGAGCATAGAGGCAACAGCATCGACACGTAGACCATCAAGGTGATACTCGTGTAACCAAAACAACGCGCTAGCTATCAGAAAATTCTTTACCTCACTTCGTCCATAATCAAAGACATATGTACCCCACTCTTTATGCTCGCCTTTACGAGAATCGGCGTATTCATACAAGTGTGTTCCATCAAAGTAGCTCAGCGCATTTCCATCTTTGGGAAAGTGTGCTGGCACCCAATCAAGTAAAACACTGATATCTTGCTGATGCATATAATCGACAAAGTATTGAAAATCTTCTGGTGTACCAAAGCGACTCGTTGGGGCATAGTATCCTGTGACTTGATAACCCCATGATCCATCGAAGGGATATTCCGTAATCGGCATCAATTCTATATGTGTGAAACCCATACCTTTGACATACTTGGCAAGAGCTGGGGCAAGCTCACGATATGTCATATAACGGTCTTCTTCCACCGCACCATCCTGATGCCGTTCTGGTATATGACGCCATGAACCAAGATGTACTTCGTAGATCGATACAGGAGCACTTACTTCCTGTCGCTTCTCACGCTGGAGCATCCACGTGCTATCTTGCCATGAATGCTGATGAATGTCTGTGACAATGCTTGCGGTCTGCGGACGTAGTTCGGCTGCAAAGCCATAGGGATCAGTTTTATCAATAGAATAGTTGTTGTAACGAGAATACACCGCATATTTATAGAGCGCACCAATGATGGGT
Organism: uncultured Ktedonobacteraceae bacterium; assembly: GCA_964250765.1. GTDB lineage: Bacteria > Chloroflexota > Ktedonobacteria > Ktedonobacterales > Ktedonobacteraceae > JBBQVS01. Next base: position 14,966 of record CAXUHF010000123.1, read on the forward strand.
ACATGAGGAACGAAGCATTCCCACACGCCAAGCTCGTCATGACGTAGATGCATCAATGCTGCACTACGGTCCCACCCATTAAAATCTCCTATAACTGAGATTGCACGTGCGCCAGGTGCCCAGACTGCGAAGTTGACGCCTGAGACTCCGTTGACAACACGGGGATGTGCTCCCATTTTCTCGTAGATGCGATAGTTTTTCCCTTGTCCAAACAGGTAAAGATCGAAATCGCTAAAGAGCGATGGTATATCTTGGTTTGAGTCGGATTGTTGCTGACTGTGTGGTGTCGCCATGCTTTTTATCCTTTATCTTCATCTTTTTACCTCATAAGAATAGCATATGGGGCAAGTTCCATGACATGTTATAGTATATATGTTTTTAGGCAAAGAAGATAATTTGTTGAGTTCAATAGACTTTTTGCGTTGCGAACCGATGAGACTTCATGCCTGAGAGATGCGTATACAGGATAGCAGATTATTTTTTGAAAGGAATGTACTTATGACCCTAGACATACAGAAAATGAAAGAGCGGTTAGAGGCGAAGCAGAAAGAATTTCAAACAAACATTTCGACATTGACAGAGGCACATCCTACACCAACCGATCCAATTGAGATCAGCGAGGGACCGCAAGAGTTCGAGGAAACCAACATAGATTTCACGGAGACACAGCAGGAGCAATCAATCGAGGTCAATGAACAAGCATTGCTTACGCTGGTACAGGCAGCTCTGAAACGTATTGAAGATGGTACCTATGGAAAAAGTGTTGTATCTGGCAAGCCTATTCCAGAAAAGCGACTCGAAGCCATTCCGTGGGCAGACCGCACTATCGAGGAGGAGGAGCAGGCAGAGGAACGCAACTTAGGACGCGAGGAACTGTACGATACCGATACCAACGTATCCTAGCAATCTATACAACAGAGTGTTGGGGGGGGGGGGGGGGGGGGGGGGGGGGGGGGGGGGGGGGGGGGGGGGGGGGG
>CAXUHF010000124.1:0-15901 GCA_964250765.1 uncultured Ktedonobacteraceae bacterium
GTTCAAGCTGTTTCGGCGGTGCCGAAACAGCTTGAACTTCTCGTGTTCTTCATAAGAATAAAGAGATTTTATAATGCTTCCTAAAAACTTCTATAAAATATGTCTACTTTTTTTATTACTATCAGGAACACTACTCGCGTGTGGTCTCTCTTCCACCGTGACATCTAACAATAATGGAACACCCAGTGTCTCAACAACTTCTCCTGGAGGAACGCCTACGCTTAATCAATGGGTTACAGCCTCACCAGGAGTCCAGATACGCTATGAAGACTGGAAAAGTCCAGGAGACAATGAAGACACTGTGACAATTGTGCGCTTCGATCTTGCCAAGGTGCATCTCAAAATTGGCTATCAACCCACAAAACCACTGGCAATGAATGAATGGATGCGACAAGAACAAGCAATCGCTATCATCAACGGTGGATACTTTGATCAGAACAATGCAGCAACAGGTCTTGTTGTCGCCAATGGGCAGGCGTATGGTACCTCGTACAATGGCTTTGGCGGTATGCTCTCTGTAGACGCACAAGGAAATGTCAAGTTACGCTCACTCAGCCAGCAACCTTACGACCCAAATAGTGAGCAGTTACAGCAAGCAACACAATCGTCACCGATGCTCATGATAAATGGCAAGCGGACGCAGTTTAGCGCAAATGCCGCAAGCCAACGACGCACGATTGTAGCGCAAGATACGCAGGGTCGCCTTCTATTCATTGCCAGCCCTGGATCAGCCTTCTCGCTTGACGAACTCGCCGATATCCTCGCCTCCTCCGACCTCTCGCTTAAAACAGCACTGAATCTTGATGGTGGTGCCTCCACCGGCATGTATGTGAATGCAGGCAATCAGCATGTTGCGATAGATTCGGTGACAACACTACCGATTGTGATCATTGTGAAGTAAGTCTAGGCGGCACAAGTTGCCTCGAATGTGGTCACAAGTGGACGACCAACATTTGGCATAGGAAACTCCTCAAGATAGAGTTCTGTGGCTTCTTTTAGATTGACAACGGCTTCTTCAATTGTATCACCATGACTTGCAGTACCTACCTCTGGACACTCAGCAACGTAGAGTTCATCTTCTTTGTATACAGCAGCAGTGAATGTTCGCATAGACATAATAGTTCCTCCTATGCATCTATTCTTTTTGCAAATATTTATTATTGGTGCATATAGTAAGTAACAAGAGGACGCGCATATTGCTTCGCTCGTGCTGAGGACGCGATACATCGGTCCCTACCCAATTCCCTCATTATTTGGAAGGTGCACCAATTATTACGTCGTGTATTCGCCGTTGATGCGAACGTACTCGTAGGATAAGTCGCAACCCCACACTGTTGCACTTGCTTCTCCCAACCCTAGCCCAACACGAATAACGATCTCAGTCCCTTGCAAGTATGCTTCCAATTGAGCTAAGTTGTCTTCGCCAAGGCTTTTTCCATCGTATACCAGGATATCGCCAAAGGCAATTGATACCTTTTCGGGGGTAATGTCTTGTTGCTCGTCACATTTGCCGATTGCCATTGCGACACGTCCCCAGTTTGGGTCGGCACCAAAGACCGCAGTTTTGACGAGCGGCGAGTTCACAATAGCCTTGGCAACTCGTTTTGCCTGCTCAAATGATGCCGCTTGCTCTACGACGACCTCTAACAGTTTGGTCGCCCCTTCGCCATCGCGTGCAAGGTCCTTCGCAAGCTCTATCGCCATCGTGTGCAACGCCTGCCCAAACGCCACAGGGTCTACCTCACCCGCCATACCATTTGCCATAATCGCAACAGTATCGCTTGTGCTTGTATCAGTATCTACACTCACCATATTGAATGAAACCGCAACAGCTTCTTTCAACATCTTGTTGAGAGTGTCGGGAGCTATTTTAGCATCAGTCACAAAATAGCTGAGCATGGTTGCCATGTTTGGCTCAATCATTCCAACACCTTTTGCCATGCCCACAAGTACGGCGTTTCCAACCTGACAAGAATGTATCTTAGGCCGTGTATCCGTCGTCATAATCGCTTGTGCCGAGCGTTCAAGCTCGCCTACACGCATTTCGGATTTCAGCCCTCGTATCCCCTGACGAATGCGTTCCATAGGCAACTGGCGTCCAATTACTCCCGTAGAAGAAATAAGCACATTCTGCTCTGCAATTCCTAGTTCTGTCGCTACAAGATGTACAGCTTCGCGTGCATTCGCTAGACCTTGCTCACCTGTTGCAACATTTGCATTTTTGCTCGTAATCACAAATGCCTGAATCTGCCCGTTCCGTACCTGCTCACGACCCACGATAATGGATGGACCACAAAAGCGGCTTTGCGTAAACATTGCCGCAGCAGAAGCAGGAATATCTGAGGCGATCACGGTGAAATCGTATGTCTCGTCCTTAATGCCAACATTTTTGGCACACGAGCGAAACCCTTGTGGGTGTAGTAACGATGTAGTGTTCACATGCGACTCCTTAAAACATTTTCCCGCCAAGCGGCACTTCTGCTGTCGGACCTAGCAGCACAACATTTCCATCGCTATCAGGCAAGCCTAGCGTCAATACTTCAGAGATAAATGGTCCAATTTGTTTTGAGGGAAAGTTTACGACACACACGACCTGCATACCGAGCAAAGCCTCTTTTGTGTAGTGCTGTGTGACCTGTGCCGATGAACGTTTTGTTCCAATCTCCGCGCCAAAATCAATCACCAATTTGTAGGCGGGTTTACGCGCCTGTGGAAAATCTTCCACCTTGATAATTCTGCCAACACGAATATCTACCTTCTCAAAATCGTTGTATGTAATCATGTATGTCTCTCTTTCATGAGTTTCTCTATAGATGCAATAATGTGATACGCCGCCTGTAGGGACCGATTTATCACGTCCTTGTCCCGAATCGACCGCCAACAAGGACGTGATAAATCGGTCCCTACATATCCCGTACAGGACTAATAAGCGCGGGCGAATATGGCTTCACAGGTTGCGGGTTTGCCAGTATAGATGCACGTACCCTGTACGCCACCTTCGGGCTGGTCGAGCGGAATCACGCGCAGGGTAGCCTTCGTCTCTTCTTTGATGGCCTGTTCTGCGGCACTATCCTCGGCCCACTTGACACGCACAAAGCCACGCTTCTCGGCGATGATTTGTTTGAACTCATCGTAGCTCTCTGTGTAGTGCATATTTTGTTCACGGAACTCGACGGCTCGTTGGAAAAGTGCTTTCTGTACCTCTTCTAACAGTTCGGGAAGACGAGTTTCAAGGACATCGAGCGAGACAACTTCTTTAGCACGATTATCACGGCGCACTAACATGACGCTGTTATTTTGTACATCGCGCGGTCCAATCTCCATGCGAACAGGAACGCCACGTAGCTCCCACTCGTTGTATTTCCAGCCGGGTGTGTTCTCGCTGTTGTCAGTCTTGAAACGGACCTTACCTTTGAGCATTTTTTGCACGCGTTCAACCATCTCACCAACGGCTGACTTTTCCGCATCTTTACGCACAATTGGAATAATTACGGTCTGATAGGGTGCTATATGCGGTGGCAGAATCAAACCTGATTTGTCACCATGCATCATGATGACGCCACCAATCATACGTGTACTCATACCCCAACTAGTGGTGGCACAGTATTTGCGCTGACTATCAGAGTCAAGGTATTGGATATCGAAGCCTTTGGCAAAGTTGGTGCCAAGGTTATGGCTTGTACCGGCTTGTAGTGCTTTACCATCGCCCATGAGTGCCTCGATAGAGTAGGTGCGCAGTGCACCTGCGAACTTCTCGTTCTCACTCTTGCGTCCTACAAGGACTGGCATAGCGGCTTCCTCTTCCGCGAACGCACGGTAGACTTCGAGCATGAGCCTTGTACGCTCCTCGGCCTCTTCAAGCGTACGGTGCGCGGTATGACCCTCTTGCCACAAAAATTCGGAGGTGCGCAAAAACAAGGTAGTACGCTTCTCCCAGCGCATCACGTTGTTCCATTGATTGATGAGAATCGGCAGATCACGGTAGCTCTGAATCCATTTGGCGTAGGTGTGCCCGATGATTGTCTCACTGGTTGGGCGAATAGCAAGCGGCTCTTCAAGCTCCTCACCTCCACCGCGTGTCACCCATGCCAATTCTGGCGCGAAGCCTTCGACATGCTCCGCCTCGCGCTCCAAAAAGCTACGCGGAATGAGCAAGGGAAAGTACGCATTTTCGACATCGGTCTCTTTAAAACGTGCATCCAGCAGACGCTGAATATTCTCCCAGATTGCATAGCCATAAGGCCGAATAATCATGCAACCGCGTACTGGTGCGTAGTCGGCAAGTTCGGCCTTGCGCACAACCTGGTTATACCATTTTGAAAAATTGTCCTCTTGATCGACAATATCCTCGACATACTTTTCTTCGTTTGCCATACTTCCTCCTAAAATGAGCATAAAAAAACTCGCCCTTACGAAGGACGAGATTTCACCCGTGGTACCACCTCTTTTGAACCATGTGTATAGCATAGTTCCTCTTATATCGGCTCAAAGAGTGTAATAAATTAGACCCCTACATTATGCCGAACCTCTGTGATAACGGTGAGGCTCCGGTCAGTTTTTTGTTGCTGACGCTCTCAGGTGGGTTCGACGTGGTATCCATCTGCCGCCTCGCACTCTCGCGGCTCGCTATTCGACTACGCCAACGTGTAGTAATCCTGATCTGCGCGTTCTCTGTTTTGCTTCATGTCAAGAATAACACTACCATGCATACTCTGTCAAGCAGAATTTGTGTGACGAAGTTCATTATAAACACAACATTTCTTCCTCGACTATTTTCTTCATCTTCATAAATAGCTTCGTATATGACCAAGTTCACATATCTCCATGTACTGCTGACAGGATGACATTCTAGTAGACAATAACAACTTGGAAATTCATTAACACTGGAAGAGTACACACAAGTATTTATACATAAACTCCTTAATATTTGCTAAGAACTTTGTATAAATATGCAAGAACATGTTACATATCGAAACTATTTTCAGTGTACATTCGTGATTAGTATGTCCGCTAAAACAAGCGAGCTGTATTCATGATGATACCTATAAAAACGAGGAGATCACGCCCATGCAACAAGTCTCACAGCCATCAAGACCACAAATTGGTATTGTACAAATTGGAATTTTCCTAACAACTCTTGTCACAGCAGGTGCTCATCTGTTCCTATCAACTCATCCTGATGAGGACCTAAGATTTTGGTTTCTACTCAATGGAATAGGTTATATTGCTCTACTCATTGCATTTTTCCTACCTCAGCTTACACGAATTCACAGCACCATTCGATGGGTGTTTATTGCTTATACACTGCTAACTATCATTTTATGGTTCTTCCTCGGTAGTCCAAGTGAGGGTTGGCCTTGGGACCCGTTTGATGTCACCATTAAGCTGTTTGAGGTTGCTCTCGTCGCGTTTCTCTTCCTTGAAACAAGAAGTAACACAATGCGCAATGTATAAAAACATGCATGTAGAAAAAGAGCTTGCACAGCTTTGTGCAAGCTCTTTTTTGTGTACATATTCTCGATATACTACAATTGTGTGATATAGTTGACGCAACGCTATATTTATGGAGACAAAAAATATGAGTACTCACGAAACACCACTGAGTGTGCGCGTTATAAAGCCGCACCAGTTCGATGCGAATACACCACAAACACCAGGAATGCAACGTGTTGCGGCTGTGTCACAGCAATTGACTGGCGCTGTTGGTATTTGGGCAGGTGTGACCATTGTTGAGCCACATATAGCTAGTGGCAAACATCATCATGGCGAACTCGAAACAGTAATTTATGTCGTTTCGGGACACGGACAAATTCGCTGGGGAGACAACCTCGAATTTTCCGAATCAGTCGAGCCTGGAGACTTTATTTATGTGCCACCCTTCGTGCCACATCAGGAGATTAATCCATCTGACGAACCATCTCAATGGGTCATTGTACGCAATTCGCAAGAGCCAATTGTCGTCAACCTTGAGCCAACAAACACGACACGAGAAGCCGCAAACGATATAACACACGGAATCTAACAAGAACATCCATCCTTGTATGCACGTTCTTGTTAGATTCCGTGTGTTATTGACCTTGTGCTGATGATGCGTTACGCTCTTTATACCACTCAATTGTAGCCCGCAAAGCCTCGTCTAATGGTGTTGCATGTATGCCAAAGGTTTGCTCAAATGCACTGGCATCGACGATTTGCGGCTCGTAATACTGATACATCATTTCGACATATTCCCGCATGAAGGTGTTAGAAAGTCCTAGTATCCGTACTAGCAGTTTTGGTGTTGCCAGAATGCGTAGAGGATAGCCGAGCTGCTCGCCTATTCTCTGGCATATCTCACGTTGCGAGATTGCAGGAACAACAGGTAAAAGCCAATCTCGCCCAAGTGCCTCGTCACGTTCTCCTAATAGAATGAGACCTCGCGCTATATCTTTCATATAACTGTAACTGTGAGGCAAGTCGATTCTACCAAGCATCTGCACAGCCTTGTGTGCTAGTGCTGCGGGAAAGACGCGATCCCCTAATGCCGAATTGAGGACACGCGGTCCAAAAAAGTCGGCGGCACGTCCAAGAGCCACACGAACTTTGCCATCTTGGTGCGCTTGTAAGTATGCTCTAGCGAGCTTTGCACGCAGTTGTCCTTTCCGTGTAGTAGCAGAATAGGGTGTTGCTTCGGTCATAGGCCGTCCATGCGTCTCTCCATACATGTAGAGCGTATCAGTTACAATCAGTTTTGCACCAGCAGCACCCGCGCCAGCGACAAGATTTTCTTGTAAATTGAATAGTGTTTGTGCCCAATCAGTGTATGGAACGTTCATGCAGTTGTAGACAACGCTGGCATCTCTGCTCAGTTCACGTACAGTTACTGCATTCATAGCATCGCCCTTTACGAGTTCAACTTCCGCAGGAACATCCGCTTTCCCACTCCTATTAACAAGACGCACCTGCTTTCCCTGTGCATTCAGTTCCTCAGCGATAGTGCTTCCTACAGGACCGCTCCCAAAAATGACGTGGATTTCATGAGAATTATTCATAGTGTATTTCCTTTCCAACCTTTGTTACATATATTTACCTAAGGTAAACATATGTTAAAAGAATTGCTTCTTGAAAGCCCATCGCTTTCAAAGAAGCTTTATACGAATACTAGCAGCTATGCGTGCGCCTTGCTCTCCCACTTTTGCAACATATCATGAATCGCTTGTTTGTAAAGAGAAAATGCATGCTCCTTACCTCCTGCAATACGTCCTACCATTGCAAGCGAGATAATACCATGACTTATACTCCAAAAGAGATGAACCTGATCGTTCACGTAGGCATCGGTGACTTCATAACCGTTACGTAAGCAGCTTTCTTTAATTACTGCTCCACAAAGATCGCCAACCTTTTGACCTTCGGCCTGTGCCTCATCTGCGCTAAAAGGTACGCCATCAAGCCCATTCATCACACGATACAACTCTGGATACCGCCAAGCGAACTGCCAATACGCACGTCCAATACGGCTCACTGCATCATCTGGATTCTCAGCACTTGCTTGTGCAGCTTGTAAGTCAAGGATAAGCAAGCGAAATCCTTCGCGCATAAGCTCTAACAGAAGTACATCTTTGTTTTCAAAGTACTCATAGATAGCTGCATGACTGTACTCAATCTTCTCGGCGATCTTACGCATGGTCACGTTACGCCACCCTTCGTCGAGGGCAATTTCGCGTGCTGCATCCAGAATACTTTGCTTCAATTCTTGTTGTACTTGAAGTTTTCGCTCTTTTCGATTCATATTTTTTACCTAAGTTATTTCTACTTACCAATGGTATAAAAATAGTATAGAGCATAAAAACAGCTACGTCAAGTCGAAGTGAGCGTATTTCCAAAGCTAGTACAAAAGAACTCTTTTTTTATACCATCCAACGATTCATGAGAAAGACGATACTAAGCGTTGCTAGGAGAGGCAGAGACGAAAGCAGAATTGTCTCATGCAGTTTCGGATACTTCTCACTCAGTATAGCGAGCAAAATAAAGCTTGGAAAGAGTTCCAGCACGAGCCGTTGATTCGAGGCAAGCGGGTCCCCTACAGGGGATGCATTCAGTAGCATGAGCAGAAGTAGACTTGCACTCCAAACGGTAAAACTGAGGGGAAGACGACGCCACCCCAAAACGGTGAGGGCAAGAAATCCTAATGTAGCACATAGGTCTATGAGAATGTGGACCTGGTAGAACGAGCCGACAGGCTGCACCCACAGTTGGTACAACGATGCCCCTATGCCTTGCCAGGGCCACTCAATATGGCGGTCCCAATGCGCCTGAACTGCTGCAAACATCAATGGATTGCCCGTTGTACGCAAACAATAATAGCTGTAAGCCAATAACCCAATCGGAATAAGGCATATAGGAACCAATTTCAAAAACCATATGCTCAAGCGAGTTGACCCATTCTTGTTTCGTGAAAACCACCACTCGCAGAGATACGGAAGCACAAGCAATATTCCAGCCGAGCGCGTTGCAGCCGCCAACGCACCAAGTATACCTACAACGAGCCAACGCTGCCGACGCATAGCAAGAAATGCGCCTGTTGAAAAGAGTAGGAAGAATGATTCGTTATATGCCGCAAACAAGTAAAATGCAGTAGGGAAGATACAAAGATACAGTAGAGTCCGACGTGCCACCTGTTCACCTGCGATATCCAGAGCTAACTGGTAAAGAATTACTAACGTTCCAAGTAGTGCGAGATTACTGAGCAGCATACCAACAAGTGGATAATCGCCGACGACGTGACTGATGAGCCAGATACATGCTGGATACAGCGGGAAGAATGCGAGGTCGGGCACATACTGATAACCGTACTGTGCAATTCGCACATAGTTTGATGCATCCCAATGATTCCAGGCTAATAGCAGCGTATGAAAGTAGGTGGGCGTACTTGAGTACTTTGGAACAGTAAGTAGCACCACGCCCACGTAGGTCACAAGTAGGAGCAACACTCGTGTCATGGCAAACAGCCAGAGCATATAGCGATAGGGAAGTTGAGATAGGTAGTCTACCCATGTAGTGGGTGACACTGAAGACGATGTATATTCTTGTTCATCTATATATGAATGACCATGTTTTGTAACAAAGTTTTTTTGCATGAGTTATCTTTTCTTGAGTGGAATTGGCATATGCATTCTTATTGGATAGGATTATCAAAAGGACGTTATAAGGTATATAGCACATTCCACCATCAAATTCCACTACTCTTCATTATATGAGACATTTGCATCATGCTTCATACTGGACTCTCTATTACACCAACCCTGCTTTTTGCGCGATTGCGAGTTTCTTCCATTCGACACGCAACACTGCGGCATCAATCATCTGGTCGTCGATGACGATTGCACCTAAGCCACCTTGTACATCGGCCTTTTCGTACTCGTCAATAATATGTTTGGCTTGCACAATCTCCTCTTGTGTAGGTGTAAACACCTCGTGTATGATGTCGATCTGTGCTGGGTGAATGGCCCATTTGCCATCAAAGCCCATACGTGTCGCCATCTTTGAGTCGCGGCGGCAGGCTTCGTTGTCACGTATCGCAAGTGTTACTCCATCGACAACCGTCACGCCAGCCGCACGTGCTGCGATAATCGTTTTTGCTTTCGCGTAGTTATAATAAAAAAATTGCTCACTCCCAAGTTCTTGTGCTCCAATGTCACCTGCGAAATCGACAAGCCCGAAGATGAGACCACCAACACGAGGCGTGCATTTCGCAATCTGCTCCGCATGCAAGACCGCATCGGCAGACTCGATTAAGACTTCAAGCTTGATACGCCCCAATTCAAAATCCATGTTCTCTTCGATTTGCGAGAGGAAGCGGTCAACAAAGAGAATATCTTCTGGACCATAACATTTAGGAACTACAATCACATCAATGTTCTTACCAGCTGCCTCAACGACTTCGATCAGGTCACGATAGAAGAATTTGGTGCGGATATTGTTGGGACGAAACGCACGAATTTTGCCAGCAAAGTCTAACGTGTTCAATGCTTCAACAACGGTCTTACGCGCCTCGACTTTTTGCGATACCGCACAGGCGTCCTCTAAATCGAACATCACCTGATCTGCATTCGATCCTGCCGCTTTTGCCATCATTTTAAGGCTATGTCCAGGAACGGTGAGTTCCGAGCGACGCACAATAAAATCGCGCGCCATCACCATCTGCGCTTTAGGTGGAAGTATATTGCCATTGTTTGGACTGGTCATTGAACGTTCCCTTCTTTGCGAAGCCTCGCCATTTTTTCGTCCCATGCATGACGTTGTGCACTATCATAGGCTTCCGTTGGCACCATCACACGACGCTTAAATGAAAGCACTGTTTCACCACGTTGATTGTACGCAATAGTCTCGACAGCCACAATGCCACGATCAGGCTTGCTACTTGATAGCTTCTTATCCAGAACTGTTGTCTCGGCATAGACGGTATCACCATGAAATGTGGGACCAATATGCTTGATATGCTCAAACTCAAGGTTCGCAATCGCTTTACCGCTCACATCTTCGACAGTCATGCCAAATACGATACTAAACACAAGTGGGCCAGCAACAACACGTTGCTGAAATTGTGTCTCTTCCGCATAGTTGGCGTCGATATGAAGCGGATGATGATTCATCGTCAACATGCAAAACAGCGTATCATCATATTCCGTAATGGTACGTCCAGGCCAATGCTTATAAAGCGCACCAATCTCGAACTCTTCAAAGCAACGTCCAAATTGCATGATCTATACCTTTCTGAGTGTGCAATGCGTCACCTGATGAATTTTGACAACCGAATACTGTAATTCCCTCGGTAGGGGCAGCAATTCATTGCGCCCGAAGACGGCGTTTGCGTGTTAACCATTTCTCTGCGAAGTCCACAGCAGCCCGTTGTGGAAAGAGTCGCGTTTCGGCAGAGCCAACACGTCCCATCGTAACAAGCCGCGCATCCTGCTCAAAGTCATCGCCGATGTCTGGAAAGATATCGGCGTCGATTTCGATATCACGATACTGCTTCCATACGCGTTTTCCCTCTTCCATAATTGGTGCTCCTAGCATCGTTGGTACAGCGGAAGGGGCACGATACTCCGCGAGGTGAAACGAGGTATTGCGATCATAGCCAACGCCCAATAAAAGCACCCAACCATCCAAATCATAGATACGCGCAAGGGGTGAGCCTTCACCTAGCCCATTCTCAAGACTATGCGATGCTGTAATAAACTTGGCATGTCGTCCCCACGCTGCAAACGAATCTGTTGGATGAGTGCTACGTAATACATCGGGCCACGTACGAAAGGCTTCGACAATTTTCCCCATTTCATATGTGGGTGTTGTTTCTGGATCGAATGCAGGCATAGTATCATAAATTACAGACCACCATGCCTGTGGCACAGGTGGATTTTCCCACTTTGCAGGATCAGAGTTGCCACTGGTATGCGTGGGTACCACGATTGTTCCCTCCTCGGTCACAACGTCCATAAGTGCCTGCACCACTGCAATTGGCCCACCACTAACCCATCCGATTGAGCGTAGTGACGAATGCACAAGCAACGTCATCCCTGCTGTCACACCCAGCTGACGTAGATCATGCGCGAGGCTTTCGCGTGTACGAGGAATTGGTGTTGCCTTAATGATATCTTCTTCGCTCATCTCTTCTCTACCTTCCTTAACCACTAATTCTGTAGGGACCGATTTATCACGTCCTCTTGGCCTTTTCAATTGCCGACAAGGACGTGATAAATCGGTCCCTACAGGCGACGTATCCATAACACTGTATCAAATTGCATATTTTTGCAATAATTGACGTGCGATAATCAAGCGTTGAATTTCGCTTGTGCCTTCGCCAACAAGCATAAAGGGGGCATCACGGTAATAGCGTTCGACATTGAAATCCTTGGTATAGCCAAAGCCACCATGAATGCGTAGTGCGTCAAGTGTGACCTCCTGACACATCTCGGAGGCAAAGAGCTTTGCCATTCCTGCCTCCAAATCGCAACGTTCACCACGATCTTTCGTCTGTGCGGCTTTTTGTAGCAGGAGACGTGCAGCCTCGATCTTAGTCGCCATATCCGCTAGCTTCAATTGAATCGCTTGATGTTGTGCAATCGGCTTGCCAAAGGTAACACGCTCCTGCGCATACTTGATGGAGTCATTGAAGGCAGCCTGCGCGATACCGACAGCACGCGCCGCAACATTGATACGACCAACCTCTAGCCCACTCATCGCGTGCTTGAACCCTTCGCCCTCGATGCCACCTAAGAGATTAGCGGAGGGAACACGTGCCGAGTCGAAGAGAAGTTCAGCCGTATCGACACCCTTGTAGCCTAATTTCTCAAATGTACGTCCAGCTGTGAAACCAGGGGTCCCTTTCTCAACCAGAAAGACACTCATACCCTTATATGGAGGTTGTGCAGAAATATCGGTACGCGCAAGAACAGCGAAAATACTGGCATTCGCCCCATTTGTGACCCAGAGCTTAGAACCATTTAACAGGTACTCTTCGCCATCGCGGGTAGCCGTCATGGTGATTGCCTGCACATCGCTGCCTGCGTTTGCTTCGGAGATGCAGAGGCCACCACGCTTGTCGCCTTGTGCCATGATAGGCAGGAATTTTTGTTTCTGCTCCTCGGTACCAAAAGTAGCAATCATATACGCGACCAGCACATGCGTATTGACGATACCACTGAGGCTCATCCAGCCGCGTGCTAACTCTTCGACAATGTTGACATACGTCTCGAAATTCAAGCCCAGTCCCTCGTACTGCTCAGGAATGGTTGCGGCAAATATGCCCATTGTTTTGAGTTTCTCAATCAGTTCAAGCGGGTATGTATCATGTTGCTCAAGCTCGTGCGCAACGGGAATGACCTCACGATCTACAAAACGCCGCACCTCCTCGACCATCATTTGTCGCTCATCATTGAGTGGAATATTCATGATATCTGTTCCTTCGCTGTCAATCTTTATATGACTAACCGGTAAGGTCTAATTCGTTTCTTATATCTTATCATTTCAAAAAGATGCTTACTTGATAGAGACTCTTCCAAGCGTATAACTCCCATCAATCGCTCTCCCCTGAATAGCAAGATGTAGTGGCTCATAGTAATTGCTTGGATCAACTACTTGTATGGACAACGTATAGCTTCCCGTTGAGAGCGCATGAGGCAATTGAAATCTTTCTGTACACTCTACAGGCGTATTTGTGTGTGTTAGTGCATTCGTTGTGGGTACCAGCTTTTGCAAGTCTAACTTAGATTTTCCTTGCCACACAATATTGCCCATACTATCAGCTAAACGTAGTAGAATATTCCAAGGCGTGTATGCTGGTGTGACGTTCATGTTTGACCATGCGGCTGTCACTAGAAACGGGGTGTTTGTTGCGATATGTGATGGCACGGTAACACTATTCAATATGAAACGCGAACCAGTTGTTGCAAATGCTTGTTTCATATACTGTTGCTGTACTCGTGAATAGGATGCATAAGAGAAGTTACCATCACCTATCATGGCTATATGATATGCCTTTACCTGATAAAGAGCGGTCTGGAAATTCGCCGTTGTACATGCCTCAACGATAAATGGAGCGGTTCGCCAACGCTCCTGTGCTAAAGGCACTTTTAGCAGTTTGGAGCTTGCACCACCCATTTGGGATGTACCTAGGCAGTCAACACGAATACCAATAGTAGGAGAGCGACTCAAGGCATACGTAAGGGCGTCAGGCGAATCGGTGAGCATTAGAATACGTTTGTGCGAGAATGCTGCAATGTTGGCATCAATCAATGTGCGTTGGTTTGCAAAGCTCATTGGTGCAATCACGGTATCAGGAAAGCCATAGGTGTGCCACTCGCCCCAATCGCCATAGGGAAACATGTCTATCCAGCCGAGACGCGGATCATTGTTGTAGCGTTGCCCTAGTGCCGCTGTAAGTGCTTGTGCTCTCGCAATATAGTGAGGATCATTCCAATCCGGTTCATAAGCTTTTTTGCCACTAGAGGTATTTAGAAGCCAACGACCATGCGGCATTAACGCGACAAGGTAGTTGGGAACAGAAATATTATCAACTTCTGCGGGCATAATACGGAAACCGAACTTGCCATGATGCGCCTGTGCCTGTGCAAGTTCCTTGTCGATACGTGAAAAGTCGTAGTGTCCTTGCGTTGGCTCAATCTCTTTCCAATCGTAGCGTACATAGGAGTCAGTGTAAGGCCAATTGGGGATAGCCTGATTGGAATACCAGTTGTATGCCCCACTCCAAGGGCTTGCTATCTCATTCTCAGCCGAAAGACTTCGAGGGGTAAATGTTATTGTGTCTCCTACTGCCTCTAGCCCTCTTGTATACACATTTTGTAGCATGAGTGGTACAAAGAGAATGAGCGCGACGAGAAGTAGCATGGTGAAAAGTTCAGGACGATACAGACGCATAAAAGGTTTTATCCGTCTATGTTTAAAAAAAGGAATATGTTTTATCATAGAGATTTAGACCTTATAGAAAGAAAGATGCTATATATATGAATTACTTTGAGCAAGTCTAACATGCTTTATGAGGGCATGCAATTCCTTTTGTTATTTGTAAGTCATAAGGAAATTCGGCAAGGGGGAGGGAAAAATTCAAACTGGTCATAGAAAAAGCTTGACAACCGCGGACTACTCTGATATCATTCTATCTACGCAAGGAGCACTGATACAAACAGTACTCGCAAGCGTACAACCAAGGAGTCGTGGTGTAGTGGCCTAACATGTCTGCCTGTCACGCAGAAGATCGCGGGTTCGAATCCCGTCGATTCCGTAATGACTAAAACTAGAGGGATTGCATAATTTATACAATTCCTCTAGTTTTTATTTTCATGTTGTCTAAGGGCACCTTTAGTTTCTTTGGATCATTATTGCCTTTTCCTCGACTCTTCTTCCTACACAATACACCCAAGTTGCCAGTACAATAGTTGAGAAAACAAGGGCAGCCACAAACCATGCTGGACGCCAATTGTCAACGACGCCAAATGTCCAAAAGATTAACGCAAAGAACCATAGAGCACCACAAGCAACTGCTGCTGATATGAGGGGAACCATGAAACAACCATTAGGCATATCCGTACTATCATTAAACAGCATAGCAAAATCTTGGCTCCCTAATGCGGTAGCCTCCATCCAATCTAACCAACTCAATCTACTACTAACGTTTCGCCACGAAGAGTTTATCGAAGACTTTTGAGATACAGAACTAGAAGATTTCTGGCTTATGGTAGCTTTGCCTTTTAAATACCCAATTACAGCAACAGCATAGCCACCTATTCCAAATATCGCAAGGATAAAGCTAGCAACAGTATTAGCATTATTAAGTATGTCCATAGCGTTAGAGCACCTCCTAATGATTTTAATACACAATAATATAAACGTTGACATATAACAGCTATCAAATATAGAATAGCATAGAAGATGTGAAAAAGAAGAGAATTTTCACGTCCGACGTCAGCGCGAAATCCGACAAATCGGAGTCCCTTTACGTGACGTATTAGGCAAAGGCAGCCGAGAAATCTAAGAGATACATATGAGTGAAATAAACGAACAAGAGCGTGAAGCAGTCAAGCAAGCAGTACTAGACTACGTTGAGGGCGTCTATAATGTTGACCCCTCAAGAATTGAACGCAGCGTTCACCCTGACTTAGCAAAAGGCGGCTTCTTTCAGAAGGAAGAGGAAACAGACTACAGCTTTACCTCTATGACCTTTGCTCAAATGGTCGAACTCTCAAAAGACTACAATAAAGACGGAAGAATGCCACAAGATGCCCTGAAAGAGGTTATCATTTTTGACGTGCTAGACCAGATAGCCAGCGTAAAGCTTATTGCATGGTGGGGTATCGACTACATGCATCTTGCGAAGTATGAGGGGAAATGGAAGATTGTGAATGTG
>CAXUHF010000125.1:0-3633 GCA_964250765.1 uncultured Ktedonobacteraceae bacterium
CATAACGAGGGCTTGCCCTCGTTATGCCACCTACCTTGTTCATTTTGCAATTAAATTAACCCAATCACCTTCTACGGATATGCATCCCGCCATTCGTGGCGAACCAGGCACCGTTCATGTCTGGTTCGTTTTCGTCAGGGTTGGGTGGGAGCATATCGGCACTGACCATCTGCTCGCGCAACCTGTCCACTTGATCGATCATGACTTGTGCCATTGTACCCTGTTGCGGTTTGGCAATCCAACGCATCTTGGAAGAGACGAACAGTTCCTTTAGATAGGCAAATGAGAAGTCTTGAGTTATATCGCTCAGTGTGTTGATGTCATCCTCGGTCACACGTAACGCGGGTTTGAGTGCCTCGTTCCAGAGCGCGATATATGCCTTACGCTCCGCCAGTTCGGGTAGACCAAACGGGTATTTGCGGTCAAAACGGCTGGGACGTTCGAGAATGGCGGGGTCCAGACGTTCGGGATGGTTCGTTGTGGCAAGCGTCACGATGCCGATGTTGGCGGCGAAACCATCTAGCTCGTTCAGGAAAAACGAGCGGTTCTGCGACGTGATAAGCGAATCGAGGTCTTCCAGCACAAGCACACATGGCGCGTTTCTACGCGCACGGTCAAACACCTGTCGAATATTCGCTTCGTCCGCCATGCCCGTGTGTGGGGCACGGAAACTTTTGACGTAGAGACAGGGATAGCCGATGGTGTTGATGAGCGCCTTGAGCGTATGCGTCTTGCCGTTGCCAGCCGGACCAACAAAGAGCAGGCCACGTTTCCAGGGAATGTCATGTTCCTCGTATAGATCACGCGACTGAAAGAACTGTTCCACGTCCTCGCGTATCTCTTGTTTGAGAGAGCCACGCAGAATGAGGTTCTCAAACGTTGAGTTCTTGATATCCTGAAATAGATGCTCGTCCTTGTGCCAGTGTCCATTATCGAAGACCAGCACCTCGGCGCGAATCTCCATATTCCACTTGCACACCGCACCATAAAATTCACGCGCCACCGCTTCTTCGTCCGCGAGGAGCCAGAAGTGATTTTTGTACATGCCATTGCCCTCGATAGCCATAATCAGTATCTCAAGCGTGTGGTCTTGCCATGTCACATCAAACCATCCCTTGTTTATGGAATCTTCTGTCTTGCCCTCTACATCTGTCTCTGCTGTATCGAATGAGTCCCCACTAACCATCATACCGCCGTGCATACGTATCATCTGGTGTGGATGCATCATTGCTGGCTCTGGTCCTTGCCAATAGATCGACATCTGGTTATAGAGGAATGTCTTGGGCGTAAGCACACAGAGGTTCGCCTGCGCGTAGCTTTCAACATTAAACATATTCATCTCGCCCTCGACGAGTGCCTTAGTAGGGTAAATGCTGCGTAGATGTTCGCTCGTGTGATAGTCAATGGCGGAAGGTGGTAGCAACAACATCTCGCTGATAAGCTGTGCCTTAAGCTGCTCTTTGTTCATGAAAAAAAGCTCCTCAATCTATTACCTATTGTGTTACCGTTTTATTCTTTGAAGACATTCGTAGGGGTCTAATTCTATTACACACTGTTGGCGATACACAAATGTAGGGTAACGTTGAAACATTTGTCTATGTTCTCTAACATCTGTGAGTGGCGAAAAGGGTGTAATAGAATTAGACCCCTACAGTGGTTCGATGTCCAACGACAACTATCGTTTGCTACGGTTGAAAAGAACATTGAGAAAGATCACAAGTCCAGTGAAGAGGAACATCCCAAAGACGAGCATTGCGGAAATCAGAAATTTCGTCGCGCCAGAAAGACTGCTAGAGGCAAGAGACACCACACCAAAGGTGACAAACAGAAACATACCCATCCAGAAGAGAAGCGAAATAACCGCCAATATCAAGCGCAGTGTTGCCGAAGGTCCACCCACGTTGCTTCGCGCAAAACCTGTGAGTTTCTGTCCCATTGGCCCACTATTGTAGGTATTATACTGAGGTTGAGGTGGTGGCCCACTCTGATACACTGGCGCGACTGGCGGCTCATCACGATAACCGCCTTGATAATTCATTTCTTGCATGAATATAAATTCCTTTCAGACATAGCGATTATTATTGCTGTACAGGCCATAATACATACGAATGAAAGGAAGAAATGTTGTGTCTATCAACAAAAGCAAAATTGTAACATGAATTATAAGGAGGGTTGCTAGAATGTAGCATACAGCAGTGCATTACTACGCGATTGAATAGACACCCTCTTGCATTAACACATACGAATATGTTAATATACAAATATGAAAGATGATCCAAATTACGCACAGTTTGCGGAAAACTTTGGGAAAGGTATCAGTAACACCATACGGTTTAAGATACTGACACTCCTCTCGAAAAACCACATGACGGTGAGTGAACTCGTTGAGAAAACGGGTGCGCTCCAATCAACGGTCTCACAGCACCTACTGGTCTTAAAAAATGGTCAGTTAATTACAAGCGAGAAGAAAGGCCAGTACGTATACTATTCTCTCAATTTTGACTATATGATTGCAGGACTGAAGGGCCTGACAGCTATTCTCGAAAATAAAGCTTCAAAGGAGATACAGGAATGAGCAGCATTACGAACGGAACACTTATCATAACCGGTCCTACAGGCGGACTTGGAAAAGAACTTGCGTTGCAGGTGGCGAGGAGGCCGTCAGATGACCGCCCTGATATGCTACTGGTTGGTCGGCCTGGTCAAAACCTTACAGAGGTTACTCGGCTCGTACGAGAAGCCGGTGCAAACGCCTATGACATTGCGTGCGATTTATCGAGGTTATCTGATGTTCGCGCGGCAACGAAAACTATTCAAGACCTCATCACAAGTAACAAGGTGCGTCCGCTGCATGCCATCGTTGCCAATGCCGGTCTGAACTCGGTCGATACGAGAAAAACGTCAGCCGATGGATATGAATTGACGTTTGCTGTCAACTATCTTGCTCACGCTCAACTTATTAACGGCTTGAAAGAGACAATCGCTGCACCAGGACGAATTGTCATAGTTGGTTCAGATACATACTACGAAAATACATTCCGAAAACTATTACATGTCCCACCTGCTGATTGGCGGGATCCGATTGAGATCGCACACCCAGCACCTGCAAGTACTCAGCCGACGATCCGTGCAAGCGGCATTGCATACTCTAATTCTAAGCTAGCCATTTTCTATTACGCCCATGAACTACAGCGACATGTCAAAGACGGCATCAGCGTGATTGTTTTCGAGCCTGGATTCATGCCAGGCACGGGATTGGGACGTGACTACGCCCCAGCTGCTCAATCTCTAGCACGAATGATTGGTCGTTTACCTGGCGTATCGAAACCCGCTACCTCCGCAGCGATGTTTGCTTCCGTTGCACTCGACGAAAAATGGTCACATCTGCACGGTGGCGACTACGTCGTCAAAGATAAGCTCACCGAAGTACAGCCTTTTGCACATGATCGTGAAAGAGAGCTGCGGTTGTGGCAGGCGACAAACGAACTCCTTGAGGCCGCAAAATAACAAAATAACATTTGTTTTTAACCTGAAACTTCTCAGTGTCACTCGAACCAGGGCACCCGCAAGGGGATGCCCCTCCCATATTACAATGGCCCTTGGAAGCGCGTTCGTGTATGGGAGGGGCATCCC
>CAXUHF010000125.1:3643-15854 GCA_964250765.1 uncultured Ktedonobacteraceae bacterium
ATAATAACCCGGCCCGTGGCCCGGGGCGGGGTTGGGGGGGGGCGCCCCCGCCTTGCGGGTGCCCTGGCCTCACCGGAGACATCTTTTGTCCCTTATATTAACGCTTATGGGGCGTCCCCTTGCGGGCGCCTTGCCCCTGACAAATCAGCATTGACTACCGGGTTGTTTCGTCCGTAATTTCCAGCACCACGGCTTGCTCCAGTTCTTGCACCAGTTTCACGGTCTCGACGCTGACATGCACGACGCGTTTGACGAGGCGCACAATATATTGTGGGTCGTCCTCACGGTTCGGGTTGCTCTCGATCTCGCTGCGTGCATCTCTGCTCACCTGATACTGGTCGATGACCCATTCGAGGGCCGAACGATTGCCCAATCTGTAGGCAAAACACTCTTGCGGTACGCCCGTCAGCGTCAACCAATCGTTGACAATCACGGCGTCCTTGTTCGGCGTCAACTTCATCTTCTTGACCTCCCACGTCATACGCGTCTCCTGATTCTCGACGGAGGGCAAGCGATATTCTTTCGCGGTCTCGTAGTGAAGGTGCAGGTCCATCAGAGCCTTGCCGACGCGTACACACGTCTCGAACATTTCGTGTGTAGGCAGGAGCGGAATGCGTGGCAGATCGCGCTTCAAATTCTCCGCGTAACGCGTGCGATACACAGGATGATGCAGCATGGCATAGACATAATGGAAGATATCCCACTTCGTCACCGCCTCGCCATACTGCCCCCGAAATTGTGCCAACGCCCAATCCGTAATATTCTCACGCCTATTTGAACCGTCTTCGGCGTATGTGTAGTAGGGGAAGCATTGCGCTTTTTCAAAAGCTAAATCTATGCTAGGCATAGTATTTGTAGCGATACAACCAAAATCTTTTCTGTTACCTAAACCAGCAACACAAATAGATATATTTTCTGCCTCGCTAATAGCATCGGGGAAAAATAAATGTTGTAAGTAAATACTGTTGTTAAGCAGCCCATCAAAGTAAAGGTATTGCTTGACGAATGGACGATACAGGCTCTGCCTGATGTGCTTTTCTGTGTAAATTGCATAGCGTCCTCTGGTCAGTTGTACCTTTAAGTCCCCACTCCACTTAATCAGTTTGTCATCGTAAGTTACAAAATTATCAACAGCATTTGGATTGTACCCACTGCGTTTCCATCTATCAACCTCGCCATTATATGTATTGATAAAACGTTGCATTTTTGCTTCTAACCTCTTAAAGTCGAAGTCATATGCCCACGTATCACGGTTTGTTTTTACACCACTGCTATACATTCTAAAAACTGTCGATTGGTTCAAATCTTGAGATGCTTTTGCTTCCCTTGTACCTATTGGTAGAAATGTAGCAAACTCAGTATGTAAACCTTCAGTAAGCCATGTATGCCTTTTATCAGGTTGCAATTCTAACCAATCAACTTCCAAAAAGCTCTTTTTTTCTGTTAAAAATGCAAGCTTTTCTGTCTTACGCCACTGTTCAGGTACTCTATAGTAGTACACCTTTTGGTCAGTCTTCTGTGAAGTTCGCGCAGCGATAGTGACCCCTACACCCACTTGAATACCAAACACATTATGAGTTGTACCTGAAAGTTTCGGGTTCTTTCGTACATTGCCATGTAAATCAAGATGATAAATCAGGTTAAAATCCTGTAAAAGATGCTTACGCATTCCATCAAACGCTATTTGGTCAACAAAAGAGTTATTAGAAACATAGCAAATAATACCATCTCGCCCTTGTAAGCGATCTACAGCCCAGCGAAAAAACCTGACATAAGCATCATAAAGCATAGTTTTGAGTGTTGCTTCTGAGCTTTTCACATAGGTATCACGAATACGCTTGTCTATCTCTAAGTAGTTGCGATTTTTGTTATTGTCATTCTCACTTTTTTGACCAACATTGTATGGAGGATTCCCTATCACCACCATGATCTGCGCGTCTCTTTGCTTTTGGATGCGTTCAGTATTATGCTCATTGAACATTCTCATTTGTTGCCCTTCGAGGTTGAGGGTGTCGGCGAAGGAGATACCTTCAAAGGGTGTGTAGGTGCCTGTCTTCTCGTAGTAGGCGTGTTCGATGTTGAGCGAGGCGATGTAGTAGGGCAGCAGCATGATTTCGTTGCAGAACAGGTCGTTCTCGTATTTTTGTTGCAGGTCGCTACCGGAAATGTGGTTCTGTATCAGGTTGACGATGAAGTTGCCTGTACCCGTCGCAGGGTCGAGTATCTGCACTCCTGGTTCCGAAAGCGATGTGTTGAACTCGCGTTGCAGAATGACATCGACGCTTTTACACATGAACTCGACAATCTCTTGTGGCGTGTAGACGACGCCGTGCGTGTCGGCCTGTTTCGTCGAGAAGCCCTGGAAAAAGCTTTCATAGACGGTATTGAGGAATTTCTGTTTCTCGGTCCAGTCGGGCAGGGTGCGCGCCGCTTCCTCGATGGCAACATAGTAACGGTCAAGCGGTTTCAGGAATTCATAGCGGTTAAATTCACGGCTGGTGAGGGCCTGAATGACCGTCTCGATCTCTTTAGCGATGACGTTGCGATTGGTAAAATCGGGATTGTTGAAAATCGTGCGGAAGAGGCGTTCGGTCAACAGGTGTTGCACCAACATTTCATCGACGGTCTCGCTACTCATATTGGGGTCGAGCGAGGACTTACACAATTCCAGGAAGGTGGCAAAGGCACTGACAAAGGTTTTGTTACGCGCATGTTCGGTCTTAATGCGCTCCTTCAAGCCTTGCGCGAGGTCGGGAATGTCGGCCTTGAACTCCTGTACGGCGCGTTCAAAGCCCTCGATGTCGGGGTCTGCATGATGAATGAAGCTATTGAGCAGGTCCACGAGTTGCTTCTGCTGCGTCAGGTCGGCATCGAAGACACGCCTCCCGTCCTGATACAGAATGGCGCGCCGTGTATTCTCAAAAATAATGTTGTTCGTGGGGTAGCCCGTAGTGATTTTCTTACGCACCTCGGCTTCCAGATCGTCATCAAGGTCTTTCGCCTCCCAATAGCCACAACGCAGATAGATGCTATTGTGCAGCGTGGCATCAGGCCGAATGATGCGCTTGCCCACCGCCAACTTCTCTTCTGGCACCACCTGCCAATTCACTGTCTGCGCGAAGGTGGTCAACAGACTCTGAAAGGCACTACGCAATGCCGTTTCGTGTTTGACATTGCTCCCCTTATACTGGGCCAACGTGCCATAATACGAGTCAATCGCCTTCTTGAGCGTGGAAGTCAACATCATGAGAAAATACCCCTCCCCTTGCTATGTGTGTATTAAACATAGACACCCTGTACGGGTCTGATTTTATCACACCCTTGTGGTATTCACATATGTTGGAGAACATAGACAAACATTTCAACAGACCCTAAATATGCGAATTGCCAAGAGGGTGTGATAAAATCAGACCCGTACAAGGTTCGTGTTCATTCTATAGTATATGTATGCGTTATCGTCGCCGTTTTGCCGAGCATGGCTTCGACGCCGCAGTAGCGTTCTTCCGCTAACGCGATGGCGCGCTCAATCCACGTTGCATCGAGCGTTCGACCTGTGAAGAGATGTTCAACCATTATGGTTGTGAACACCTTTGGATGGAACGATGCTCGTATGCCATGCACCCGCAGTTCATACCCTGTGATGTCTTGTTTGCGTTTACGTAAAATAGAGAGTACGCTGATACCCGTACAGCCAGCGAGCGCGACCAGCAACAATTCCATTGGACTACTGCCCACGCCAGTTGTCCCTGGTGCCATATCGTCCAGCATGTTTACAGTTACCGTATGACCCGAACCCGTGCTAATCGCAAAACGCATATCCTCTTCTAAATGTGCTACCGCATACATCTCATCCATAAATAAATATTTCCCTTAAAACAAATCCTGGGACGAACCGTGTGTACGGGTCTGATTTTATCACACCCTCGTCGCCACACAACAATGTTAGAGAAAGAGAGGTAGTGTTTCAATAGTCCCCCAACATTCGTGAATGCCAACAGGGTGTGATAAAATCAGGCCCGTACACACGATTCGTGTCCAGCCATCCCTAGTGTAGCGTACATTTTTATATGCTGCAAGTCATTACACAAAAGAGGCATAGGCGTTACGTTGCACAATAAAAACAAGGACGTATGAAACCGAACGGTAGGGGCAGCAATGCATTGCTGCCCCTACCGTTCGGTTTCATTCATCATACACGCGTAAACGTTACAGGCAATTCCTGTACCCCATAGAATGCAGAGGCCGCCGGAATGCGCTTCAACGCTCTATCTCGTTCCCGTCGAATGTTTCCGAAGCGTTGGAGAAGCATGCCAAGGGCGATTTTTGCTTCCAGGCGCGAGAGTGGCGCACCAACACAGAAATGAATGCCGTGTCCGAAGGCGACGTGACGGTTAGAGGTGCGATGAATATCGAAGGTCTCTGAATCGGGAAACTGTTCCGGGTCACGGTTCGCCGAACCAAGCCACGGCGAGACTAATTGTCCAGCCTTTATCGTCTGCCCACCCAGCTCCGTCTCCGTCGTCGTGATACGAATAACTCTCTGCACTGGCGAACGATAACGCAATACTTCCTCAATCGCGTTCGGTATCAAGGCAGGATTGGCACGTAGTTCGTCCATAACTTCCGGGTGTTCATCGAAGCACCACAGCGCGTTGCCAAGCAGATTCGTCGTGGTCTCGTTACCCGCCACGAGGAGCAGAATGTAGAAACTCTGTAATTCACCCTCGGTCAGATGCTGCCCATCGACCTGTGCCGCTATCAATTCGCTGATCAAATCCTCTTTCGGGTCAGCACGACGCTCCTCTGTGATACGTTTGAAGTATTGGCCCATCTCTTTGCCTGCTTGCATCGCCTCTTCGCGCCGTGTGCTTACAACCGCATCGGACCAGTGTTTGAACTTCTCTTGATCGGCGGTAGGCACACCAAGCAACTCGGCAATGACGGTTACAGGAAGTGGATAGGCAAGGTCCTCAATGATATCCATGTGGCCCGTAGGTGCAACTCTTGTCAGATAATCGTTAATAATCGCGGTGATACGCTCCTCCTGACGAGCAACGGTACGCGGTGTAAATGCTTGCGTGACAAGTGAACGCAGTTGCCGATGGCGTGGTGGATCGAGGCTCAGAATACTTGGTTCGCCTGTAAACTGCTTTCTCTCTTCGTCGGTCATCGTGCGCTGTATCACCTCCGATGAAAACGTCGCGGGGTCAGTGAGGATACGCTGTGTATCATCGTAGCGGAACACGTTCCACAACTCATTTTCTTTATCATAAAAGACCGGGTGCGACTCGCGCATTTCTCGATACCAGGGAAACGGGTCCAGGCTCATCGCCTGCTCCGGTAGCACGATGGGTCGTCTCCGGCGTTGCTGCGTTCGCATACCGTCGTTTTGCGCTTCTTGCGATGGAGTAGTCATCTGTGCTTCGCCTCTTTCTTATTGTGTCGTCAAATGTAGTTTGTGTGTCTCCATAAGACAATACGAAAGATACGTTCTCTGTGTTACGCTGTTGTTGATGTCGTAGGGACCGATGTATCGCGTCCTCAGCACGAGCGAAGCAATGTGCGTGTCCCTTGCCATTTCATGAATGCACCAACAATGCAAATTAACGAAATAACGTGATAATGAGATCCACGGACGCCCACAAGGGGCAAGACTGTTTCAATACGTGCACCTAAAGTGATTTTGGGGACCCACGGACGCCCACAAGGGGCTACCTTACTATATGACGTAATGCGGCGTGCTTTGCACGCGAGAGGGTTATATAGTAGGGTAGCCCCTTGTGGGCGTCCATGATATATTTTTTCCGTGGTGTATTTTTTAGAGAACGTTCTTCATACCTCCACCTGCTTAGGCCGGAAGCTCTAAGAATTCCATCAAGCGATTCAGAGTTGGCGTGGGGAGAGAAGATTTCTGCAGTTGTGCCAGAATGTCCCTTGCCATTTGACTCACCTCATCAAGACCTCCCTGCAAGCCAGAATCCAGAGAAAGTGTCGCAATCGATGACTGTAGGATATATTGCAAACATAGGACTGCAAACCAGCGCGGCATCCAAAGAAAGAGCACTTTCATACTGAGAGGCGTTATAGGAATATTTTGCGCTTGCAAGGCCCGAAGCCCTTCACGAACGGCCTGAATCATCATCACCACATGTTTGCGGGTCCGTCCAAGCTTCGCGCTGCTTCCTTGTGTCATGGCGACAGCCGCCAAAATACATGCATCAAAGACGGCGTGTGTTTTGAGCCAGCTCTGCATATCGGAATTCAGCGCAACCGAGAAGCCAGCTTTCTTAAAGGCTGTTACGAGTTGTCGAAGACGGAGTGTTACGCGACCATCTTCTTTCCCCAGCATCGTCTGTGCAACGGCGGGGTAATGTGCATACCGGATGACCTCCCCCTGTCGTGATCCTCCTATGGATGGAAAGCCAAGGAGCACGCGATGGGGGTCGAGCATCTCCAATCGTGGCATGCCATCAGGATTATTGAGCAGGAACAGCACAGTGGGAATCTGGTGATTGGCGGCAAGGCTAGGCAGGACAGATTCGAGTTGGTCCAGCCGCACAGTCACGAGGACCACATCGTAGCTATCCATTGAGGCCAGATGCTCGACGATAGAAACTCGCGTTGTCGTCTGCTGTCCTGTTCGTATATTTTCAAGTAGAATGCCATGCGTTCGTAGTGAGACTGCTCGTTGACCTCGCGCAAGCAGAGACACAGTGTATCCTGCCTCTTGGAGTCGTGCGGCATAGACGCTACCAATAACTCCGGCCCCGTAAACCAATACGTTCATTATTCTTTCCCTTCTATATTCTCCTTCGAGAGATTGCCTCAAAGGAAAGCATCGTCCAGGGTCATTTAAAAGTTGTTTCCAGGGCACCCGCAAGGGGATGCCCCTCCCATACACGAACACGCTTCTCAGGTGCCATCGTCCTATGGGAGGGGCATCCCCTTGCGGGTGCCCTTGCCCTCATTTCTGACTTTTAAATAGCCCTAAGCATCATCAACAAGTGTTGATTAATCAACATCCGTTCGGTATAATGATCGTACTAGAATTGTTGACCTGCTTCAATAGGTAAAATAGCCGAATTTGTTCACTATTCAACAAAACCTAACTAATTGTTCAGTATTTAACGGAATGAGGAGGAACTTATGGACAGAAGAATACGCAAAACACGTGAGGCCATTCTTGAAGCTTTTATCGGGCTGATGGCAGAGAAAGATTTTGAGCACATTACAATGAACGACATTGCGGACCGAGCTGATATCAACCGGGGGACTATTTATTTGCATTATATGGACAAGTTCGATCTACTGGATCAGTGTATCGAGACTCATTTGTCCCAATTATTTGAAAGCTGCTTGGTCGGTGACGACACTGCTCAATCTCCTTCCAAAGATTCGTTGCTCCGCACATTCGACTATTTGGAGCAGCATGCGTTCTTATATACCACCTTGTTGGTCAACAAAGGCATCCCTACTTTTAGAAACCGCCTGATGGCTGTCTTGCTGCAAGGTCTCGGCGAATACATTGAGATGAGCGGTATCAACCAGGATATGAACAAGGAGGTGATGGCACAATTTCTGGCTTCGGCTACCGTTGGTGTCCTGGAATGGTGGATGACTCACTCGATGCCCTGTCCTGTGACGGATATTGTAGACCAATTGTGGTCGCTGCTGGAACGCATTCAGGTGGTGCCCCAGTTGTCGAATGAAGGGATACATGGTACCCTCGGACGCGATAATGCTCTTTTACCAAGTAACCAGGATAGAAAACGTCCGTAGGGGTCTAATTCTATTACACCCTGTGGGCATTTGAGACTGTTCGAGGATGAATGCAACTTTGCGTCAAATCCTTTAACAAGGTCAATTGCCCACAGGATGTAATAGAATTAGACCCCTACAATCAATGTATCCGCATTAAATTGTCAAATCGCATCATCTGGTTCCTACAACCTTCCCATGTATACATTCGTATGCGATTGTAGAAGCAAAAACACGGATTAAAGAAGGATACAATCATCATGAACGAAAAGAAACAACCATCAGTCGTTAAAACGTTGGCCTGGGTGTATAGCGTCGTTGGTGTATATACCGCTATCTCTATCATTGGTCCCGTCATAATGGACAAGGTGTTACAACGGGCAGAACGTACAAAACGGATTAATTAAATTTTACATTGTAGATGTTTATAAGATGATATATCTGTAGGGGCCATAATTCATTACGCCCAGTGAGCAACGCACATCGTGAGAGGACGCGCAAATGCCGACATCAACGTCCTCGTTTGGCTAGTCTATCTCTCACAAGGCGTAATGAATTATGGCCCCTACATGTGTTCTTTACGCCAGTGTGTCCCCCTCTCAGTCCATCTTTAGACACAATAAATTGCTGCCCCTACCGCTCTGCCGATTCTTTATTGATAGTAATTTGGAATGATTTCTATCTATTTTCATTATCATATCTGTACTTGCGAGACATTTGGCGCATTCTCTACGTAGTATAGTAGAGCATTTGAAACCGAACAATAGCAAACTACCCTATGTTACCTGCAAACGATGTCATATAATGGTGATTATGCTTTTGAACAGGTAATCTAGTAAGGGAGCGAACAACGCATGGAAAAGATCGCGTTCCGTAGCATCACAAAGAACTATCCTGGGGCGAGTAAACCCGCCGTTGATAGTGTGAGCTTCGGTGTGCCAGAAGGCAGCACCTGCATGCTCGTAGGAACCTCTGGCTCTGGCAAAACGACCTTGTTACGTATGGTTAATCGACTGATCGAGCCGACTTCGGGCGAGATTGTGATTGATGACAAAAATGTGCTCACGGAAAACCCCGTTGAATTGCGGCGACGTATTGGCTACGTCATTCAGCAAGTTGGCCTCTTTCCACATATGAATATCGCGGAAAACGTGCGCGTCACGGCGGAGATCGCGGGTGGATGGAGCAAACAAAAACTCAATAGCCGTGTCGATGAGTTGCTTGACCTCGTAGGCTTGGCTCCTGGCGAGTATCGCAATCGTTTCCCACGTCAGTTGTCTGGTGGACAGCAGCAACGTGTTGGCCTTGCGCGTGCACTTGCGACTGATCCCGCTATTCTGTTGATGGACGAGCCATTCGGCGCGCTCGACGCGATTACACGCGAGCGTATGCAGAATGAGTTGCTACGCATTCAGCGTGATGTACATAAAACGATTCTCTTCGTCTCGCACGACATGGCAGAGGCGTTCAAACTGGGCAACCAGATTGTTGTCATGGACCAAGGGGAGATGCTGCAGATGGGCAAACCTGTTGATCTACTCTTGAATCCCGCGAACGATTTTGTGCGTAAACTTGCAGGCTCGGATGACATTCTGCGCCAGCTACAATTCTTACCTGTTGTTGATGCCCTTGATAGTGAGCCTGAAACTGTCTCTTCTGCGCATTGGAATGAAGCTCCAACATGTTCTGCCGACGCTACTCTGCTTGACGCCATGTTGAAACTCCTCTCCACCAATGCCCCCGCACTCGCCGTACAAAACACAGAAGATACTCATGACCGCCTCGGCTTCGTCACTCTCGCCAGCATTAACCGCGAAATCACTCACGCCCAACAGAACAAACAACAGTACAATGCTGTGCCGAGAATCGAAGATACAGTACGTTAGCTCGTTGAGTTCCGTACAAACGAGGGAGGTTTATGCATTATATATTCCAGCCGTACAACTACGACTTGACGGACCCAAATAGTATTCCCAACCTGTTTTTAGCACATCTTTACCTTGTTGGTATTGCCATGTTGCTCTCGTTGATCATTGCTATTCCCGTTGGTATCCTCCTGGCGCGTTATCAGCGTTTTTACCTGCCAGTTGCGACCTTTACGGGTCTGCTTTATACCATTCCGAGTATCGCTGCCTTTGCGTTGCTCATTCCTGTCACAGGCATCTCGCCCGCGACCGCAATCATTCCGTTAGTGCTTTACAACCAGCTTGTGCTTATTCGTAACACGGTGACAGCCATTCGTGGTGTTGACCCGCTTTTACTTGAGGTAGGCAAGGCAATGGGCATGACCTCATGGGAATTGCTCACGCGTGTGACACTACCGTTGGCCCTTCCTGTAATTGTTGCAGGTGTGCGCATCGCTACAGTCACAACAGTAGGTATTGCCGCCCTTGCCTCATTGGTGGGACAAACAAGTCTAGGCAACCTGATCTTTCAGAACATCGCTAGTGGCGATACCGATGCGGTAGTGGGCGGTGCTATTCTGATCGCGCTCTTCGCCATTATCGCTGATGTCTTGTTGTTATCATTGCAGGTAGCCCTCAATCGGGGACGTAGCGCGCTTTCAGTAGCGTAGAAAGGAGGATACAACAGGATGGATATTCTCAACTTTGTCCTCGACCCGAAGAACAACTTTCTGGGACAAACACTTACCTACCTGCAAATTTGTGCCATCTCGATAGCAGGAGCGATAATTATTGGTGTCCTACTCGGTGCAGCCGTGTCGGGCAACTCGTTTCTCGCATTCATTGCTGTAAATGTGAGCGGCTTGCTACGTGCTATTCCTGTGATTGCTACGCTGATTGTGTTTGTACCTTTTTTCGGCCTCGGCCTGAAACCCGCGCTTATCGCGTTGACTATCGTGGGTATTCCGCCTGTGTTGTTGAACACGTATACAGGCATTCGTGGTGTTGATCCGGCGATGATCGACTCCGCAAAAGGTATGGGCATGACGACGTGGCAAATTGCCTCGAAGATACAAGCACCCCTTGTCATTCCGCTTGTCGCGGCGGGTGTACGCACCACGGCGGTGCAAATTGTGGCTACGGCGACACTCGCGGCATTCATTGGAGCAGGAGGCTACGGCGATTATATCGTCGATGGCATTGCCGTGTTCAATTATCCCGAACTCATCGCAGGTTCAATCGCGGTGGCGATCTTCGCCATCGTTGTCGAAGTATTCATGGGTTGGCTCCAACGCAGAGTCACCCCTGCTGGCCTTCGGATTGAAGAAGGGACGCAGGTGCTCAAAGCGTAATAATGAAATTGCGTCCATGAATGTGGAGCAAGGGCACCCGCAAGGGGATGCCCCTCCCATACACGAAGAGGCACAAAGCGTCGTTATATGGGAGGGGCATCCCCTTGCGGGTGCCCTGGTACCACTTACAACATGTAATCAATCGTATTCCGTTCTTAGAAGTTTTAGGAGAAAGTAATGTCTTTTCTTACGCGCTCATTGCGAACAAAAGTGCTCGCAATATTTGCCCTTCTTTCGCTCGTACTGCTTGCAGCCTGCGGTAATGGACCATCATCTACTGGTAGCGGCGGTAGTAGTGGTGGTAGTGCACCGTCAAAAACAGTAACTGTGGCAAGTAAGCTTGATCCAGAGGGCCAGCTTATTGGTGAAATGTACATTTTATTGCTCACCAAAGCTGGCTACAAGGTCACACCAAAGCTGGCACTTGGTCAGACACCTACACTTGACGCCGCTATCAAGAGTGGAGCAATCGACATCTACCCAGAGTTTACGGCGACTGGCTTGAACACAATCAAGGCTCAATCGTCCTTTGATCCACAAAAGGACTATAACACCGTCAAGGCGGCCTATGAGTCGCAGTTCAAAATCACCTGGCTTGACTACTCGCCACTGAATGATGGCTACGCGCTGTGTACCTCACAGGCACAGTCAAGCAAGTTGGGTATAAAGACACTTTCAGATCTCGCACCAAAGGTGAAGAATTTGACACTGGCAACACAAAGCGATGGCGTCACCTTTATTGACGGCTTGAAGACACAGTATGGCTTTACAACCAGCACGTTCAAATCTGTGAAAAAGGTTGACTACGCGATTGGCTTTTCAGCTATCAAGAGCGGCGATGCGGCAGTAACAGAGTGTTACACCACTGACGGTTCGGTAACGACTGGTGGAAACGTCTTCCTCACTGACGACAAACATGGCTTCCCGGAATTTCACCCAGCACCACTCGTGCGTGATGCCGTGTTGAAAGCGAACCCTGATATCGCAACTATCCTCAATCCATTGGCACCCAAGCTGACCACCGATGTGAGTATCCAGCTTCAGGGGCAAGTTGCAACCGCGAAAGCTGCTGGCACCTCTGTCTCAGAAGCAGTGAAACAAGTTGCTCAGAAGTTCCTACAGAGCCAGGGGCTACTGTAACATCTACAGAAATTTGTTAGAAAGAGTTTTTAGGGCTGAGGAACAGTAGCGATGCAT
>CAXUHF010000126.1:0-15650 GCA_964250765.1 uncultured Ktedonobacteraceae bacterium
AGTCTACGCGGTCTGCCGCCATGACTGACTGGAATACACTCGATGTAACCGACACTACACCCTCCTCGACTGCCAACATTCCTATTTCTAATTAAGAGGAATACAGGCGTTGAATATGAATACGTCCTCTATTACTACAACAATTGCTTATTCCGTGAGCATAATCTCTAAGCGTTTATTGATTCTGCCCTTGTTCTCTGTCCTGGTAATCTTAATGCCGCCAACCGCCTTCGTGTGACTCACATGTGTTCCACCATCTGCCTGTAGATCGAGTCCAACAATCTCTACAATACGAACCTCTTCAATATGTGCGGGTAGCAGGTTGATCTTTGTACGTACGAGATCAGGTATAGCGAATGCTTTCTCTCGTGGAAGTGTGTAGACACGAATGGGATAATCTGCTTCAATTGCATCATTCACCATCTGCTCAATAGAAGTGATGCGCTCTTTATCCAGATTTTCCATTGAGAAGTCCATGCGTGCGCGATCAGGGTACATTTGTCCCCCCGTCACCTGAACACCAAACTCCTTCCAGATAATGCCACACAGAATATGTAGTGCGGTATGCGTACGCATCATCTGATAGCGAAAATCCCAATCAATCGTTCCGACAACCTCTGCGCCTACTGACGGTGGAAGATAATCGAGAGTATGCCACACGATGTCATCACGCTTATTCATGGCGACAACATTTGCTTGCTGACCTTCCCACGAGATCACACCACGGTCTGCCATCTGACCACCACCGCCAGGATAAAACACAGTTGCGTCAAGTGCTATCTCATCACTTTCGACAGCCACAACTTTTGCAGTGCATTCGTAGGTAAAACTATTTTGATGGTAGAGCAGCTTTGTCTTCATCGTCGTCGCGCTCCTCTCTAACTCTCTATATGTGAAAACAGCAAATAGCAATAAAAAACCCCTCGTCCAACACTAGGGACGAGAGGAACTCCCGTGGTACCACCCTCATTAGCTGTATGCAATCCAAAAATACAGACAAAAAGCATACTTGCTCACTTGGTTCTACGTACTCTTTACTCATCATCGCGTACATTCAAAAGCGAGACAAGAGGAAAGATATACGAGCCTTTGTGGTAACGGAAAGGTTCCGGCTAGGCTTACTTCAACGTTCAGCCAGCGGCTCTGGAGTGATTTTCTGCCCACTGCTTGTATTCGGTTACACCAGCCCCGAACTCTCTATCACAAGCATTAGCGTACGTACTTTCTCCGTCATGGCGTGCTTATAAAACATACTTTTAATTGCGTTGTATGCTACGCTCTATTTAGTGCTATTGTACTGGACTTCGTGTGACATGTCAATCATTTTTTATTATGAAACTCAAGCAAATCGTAAAGGTGTGTGTTTTTACTACCATAAAAGCTATCGACAGAACACAGAATCGTACTATAATAGAGTAGTAATCAATTCACGGACTATTGATGCCTTATGAGATGGGATGAGGTGGATGAGGACTGTTAATCACACAAAGGAATGTTTTATGAACGATCTTGAAACCTTTTACGGACCAAATGCGGGCTATGTGCTTGATCTTTATGAGCATTATAAACAAGACCCCGCATCGGTTGATGCAGATACACGAGCAACGTTTGACACATGGGCACCCGAACTTTCAGAGGAGCCTCAAACGGTCGGTACTACACAACCATTCAACTCCGATGTTCCCGTTGAAGAGGCTATGGGGCCTCAGCAGGTTTCGCACATTGTCGCAGCTTCTGCATTATCACATGCTATCCGCGAGCGCGGGCATCTGGGTGCACAACTTGATCCACTTGGCAGAAAACCATTGGGTGATTCCGCTCTTCTCCCAGAAACGCATGGATTGACAAACGAGGTCCTCGCCCAACTTCCACCGAGCGTCGTCGGAGGGCACGCGGCAGAAAACGCATCGAACGCACTTGAGGCCATTAACGCGCTACGTTCGATGTATTCTGGAACGATTAGCTACGAATTTGACCAGGTAAAAAGTTCGGAGGAGCGTCGCTGGCTACGCGATGCCGTTGGCTTGCGCCTCTATCATACTATCCCCGGCTCGGTAGAGGCGAGAAAGCTCCTCAAACGGCTAACACAAGTCGAAGGCTTTGAGCATTATCTTCACCAATCCTTCGTGGGGCAAAAGCGATTTTCGATAGAGGGTACCGACACACTTATTCCCATGTTGGACGAAATCATTCATGGTGCCATAGATTCGGAGACGCGTGAGGTGATTGTTGGCATGGCACATCGTGGGCGTTTGAACGTGCTGGCCCATATTCTTGGCAAACCCTACGGAGCAATCTTGACCGAGTTCAGCCACACAAAACGAGAAGAAGGTATCCCACTCACTGATACCTTCGGCTTTGGGTGGACAGGAGACGTGAAGTATCATCTTGGTGCGGAGCATGTACTAGGTGAAGATGCATCACATGTCGCATTGAAAATTGTGCTTGCTCCTAATCCCAGTCACTTAGAGTTTGTCAATCCAGTGATTGAGGGTATGACACGCGCTGCTCAAGAGACGCGCTCGGTTGCAGGTTCACCCATACTAGATGTAGACCATACCCTCCCTATTGTTATTCATGGCGATGCGGCCTTCCCCGGCGAGGGCATCGTTGCGGAAACACTGAACCTCTGGCACTTACGTGGCTATTGGGTCGGTGGCACAATTCACATCATAGTCAACAACCAGATTGGCTTCACAACCGATTCGGAGGACAGCCGCTCGACACATTTTGCTAGTGACTTAGCAAAAGGCTTTGAGCTGCCCATTATTCACGTCAACGCTGATGACCCCTATGCATGCATGACCGCCGTACGTATTGCGCATGCGTACCGAGATCATTTTCATAAAGATGTACTTGTTGACTTGGTTGGCTATCGACGCTGGGGGCATAACGAAGGCGACGAGCCAGCCTTTACACAGCCACAAATGTATGAACTCATTCGTTCTCATCCTACTGTGCGAGAATTGTATGCACAACGTCTGGAGCAAGAGGGTTTAGTGTCGCGTGAAGAGGCCGAAGCATTGATGAATGAGGTCAATGCAGAGTTGGAACAAGCCAAACGCGAGGCGGATAGTGCAGTTCACGAGACTGATCCTGTGGACAAAAATGGTAAAAATGGACACAGCGAAGAAGCCATCGTGCCACCAAATGTCTCTGCACAGCAACTGACCACCTTTAATGAGGAACTATTGTCATGGCCTAAAGGCTTCACGCCGAATACAAAGCTTGCGCGCACACTGCAACGCCGGGCGAATGCGCTGGGACCAGAGGGTGGGATTGATTGGGGACAGGCCGAAGCATTGGCATTTGCCTCAATTCTTGCTGATGGCACTCCCATTCGCCTTACTGGACAAGACTCGGAGCGGGGTACATTCAGCCACCGTCACGCGGTGCTGCATGGACAAGAAAACGATGAAATCTTTATTCCGTTGCAGCATCTCCTACAGGCCAAGGCTTCGTTCTCTATCTATAACAGTCCACTAAGCGAATCCGCCGTAATGGGCTTCGAGTATGGCTACAGCGTGCATGCTCCCGATTCGCTTGTACTGTGGGAAGCGCAATTTGGTGATTTTGCCAATGTCGCGCAGGTGATTATCGATCAATTTCTCGTATCAGGGCGCGCAAAATGGAAGCAGCAATCGTCGCTTGTCCTCTTGCTTCCGCACGGCTATGAAGGGCAGGGGCCGGAACATTCAAGCGCACGCCTGGAACGTTATCTGCAACTCGCAGCCGAAGATAATGTGCAAGTGGCGAATTGTTCGACATCGGCACAATACTACCATCTCTTACGTCGTCAGGCATTCAACTTGCAGCATCATCCACGTCCGTTGATTGTGATGACACCCAAGAGTCTACTTCGCCATCCACTCTCTTCATCTCGCTTAGAAGACCTTGCAGAGGGTACTTTCCAGCCAGTGCTTGATGATACAAAAGCGCGAGCAAACGCAGAGCGAGTGCGACGGGTGGTGCTTTGCACAGGCAAGATAGCAATTGATTTACTCTCACATGAGAGCCGAACTACCGTTGACGACATCGCGATTGTACGCGTGGAGCTACTCTATCCCTTTCCAGAACAGGCATTGAAGAAGGTCCTGGCACAGTACCCGAATGCGCGAGAGATCGTATGGGTACAAGAAGAGCCGCATAATATGGGCGCGTGGAAGTATGTTGAACCATACCTCAAGGCTCAAATCGACACGTCAATCAAGATCGGGGTTATCTCGCGCCCTGATCGTTCAAGTCCAGCCACAGGCTTTTGGGATTGGTATATCGCAGAGCAAGAGAAGATTACGACAGATGCATCGCGTCTACCCCTAAGCCAGCTTGGAGGAAATTATGTCCGTTGAAATCCGTGTCCCAACATTGGGCGAATCGATAGTTGATGCCACAGTTGCTTCGTGGCTCAAAAAAGAGGGTGATACCATTCAGCAAGGTGATGCTCTGGTGGAACTTGAAACCGATAAGGTCAATATCGAGGTCAATGCAGAGCAGGGTGGCGTGCTACAAAAAGTCGTCAAGCAAGAGGGTGATACAGTTGCAGTTGGCGAGATTTTGGGTCTGATCGGTGAGGGTACGTCATCCTCGCGGTCAACACAAGAGGCTTCATCCAACGGAGCGAAAGAAACAGTTGCGGTAGCAACTTCTATCTCATCGCCTCCTCAGACAGCACCTGCCGAATCGGCTACACCTCAACCTCCACCAGTAAAGGCAGCACCAGCGCAACAATCTGTGCAACAGCAGACATCAGTAGAAGCGCAACGTCCACCGTCTCCGCTTGCACGACGCATAGCGGCAGAGCACAACGTCGATATCGCGCAAGTGCGAGGAACGAGTCCTCATGGGCGCATCACGCGTGATGATGTGGTTAATTATCTTGAACAAAACACGCAACAACCTGCAATGCCACCTGTTTCCTCAGCACCAGTGGCACCTCCACCACAAGAGACAGCACCTGTAATAGCGACACCAGCACCACGTGCGACAGGCAATGGTGCGACGCCACCAGCACCGACATCGGTAGCTCCACGAGGACGTGAAGAACGTATCCGTATCTCTCGTCGTCGCCAAACGATTGGGCAGAGACTTGTCGAAGCACAACATACGGCAGCGATGCTCACAACCTTTAACGAGGTTGATATGACCGCGATTATGGATGTTCGTAGCCGCCGCAAAGATGCTTTTAAAGAACGCAATGGCATTTCGCTTGGCTTCATGTCCTTCTTCACAAAGGCGTCAGTTGGTGCTCTCAAAGCGTTCCCGCGTCTTAACGCAGAAATTCAGGGGAACGAGTTTGTCTTGAAGCATTATTATGATATTGGTATTGCTGTTGGGGCTGAAGAAGGGCTTGTTGTGCCTGTGCTACGTGACGCAGACAGCAAAAGCTTTGCCCAGATAGAACGTGAAATTAGCGAACTTGCCAAGAAAGCGAGAGGAAATACGCTTTCACTGTCAGAACTTCAAGGCGGCACCTTTACCATCACTAATGGTGGGGTGTTCGGTTCGCTTCTCTCCACGCCTATCTTGAATGCGCCACAGGTAGGCATCCTGGGTATGCACAAGATTGAGCAACGCCCAATTGCCCTGAACGGACAAGTGGTGATTCGTCCTATGATGTATCTCGCGCTCTCGTATGACCACCGTATTGTTGATGGTAGCGAAGCCGTGCAATTCCTAGTACGCATCAAAGAACTGGCAGAGGACCCAGAAACCTTGCTTCTTGAAGGCTAACTGCAATATCAAGCTGTCACTGTCACTTGCGACTTTTGTCACTTGTGACTTTGCAGTGGAGCGATATCGACTTTGCAGTAGAGCAGAGACGATTTTGCAGTAGAGCGACATCGACTTTGCAATAGAGCAGTATCTGTCCCGACATTTTTGGGTTTTCGAAATGCTCCATCTGAGCTGCTCCAAAAGAGCACCACAAACATTCTTGAGACCATCCAGGGAAGAAATCATCAGCAGACAGAGACCATTCGGGTGACGAGTTACCCGAATGGTCTCTGTCTGCTGATGATTTCTTCTGTAAACATTGCTCTATGTTCCTCTTTTTGAGAAAGAGGGTTTCACTGCGTTCAAGAAAAGAATACTCAACACACTGCACACACCTGCCTCGCTTCCTGGGAGACATCTGCTCGCTCTCTGCTCATGCTCTCTCAAGAAGAGAGATTGTCCCTCCTACGGAAGGTGGTTCAGTTCCACTGTTCCCAGGTTTCTCTCTCGTTGAGCCACATTTCGATGCCGCTCTCTCCATCATCCCACCTCTGGAAGATAGAGTGCATCAGCTCTCTCAGAAATGGGGGGTTCATCGACTCCGTGAGGATAGACGATGATATGAAAGAGTTGGGCATGCTTCGCATGCTCGAACTCTTCACACAGCTCTATCGCCGAGATATGGTCGATATCCACTTCTTCATATCGGAATGTACGTGTTGTACTCACTATTTTTGCTCTCTTTCTCCCTCGTTGTGCTTCGATACATCCTTTGAAAAGGCCGTACGGACGAAGAGAGTTCCTCCAGCGTGCTGTTTGATTCGCTTGAGTGGCCACACATAGATGCTATACTGCAAAGGACTCAGACGTGATCTAGGCGCATCAGGCAGAATTTCTTCCCATGTCACACGATGATCTCGAAACTCCGTGAGCAGACAAGGAAAATAGGCGTGAAGAGGATGTGCCGACAAGACTTCCTGAAGAGGACGTCCACACTCATCCTCGTCTGGACCTGCTCTGTCTATAGAGAGACAGATTGCCAACGAGTCTATTTGTCCCCAATAGCCGATCATGTGCAAGAGGTCTCTCCACTGTGCTTCTTGCTTGCGTGGGACGTGGAGGTAGAGCGTCATGGGACCTTCCGCATGCGCCA
The DNA here is from genome assembly GCA_964250765.1 of uncultured Ktedonobacteraceae bacterium. Taxonomy (GTDB): domain Bacteria; phylum Chloroflexota; class Ktedonobacteria; order Ktedonobacterales; family Ktedonobacteraceae; genus JBBQVS01. The sequence goes on from CAXUHF010000126.1 coordinate 6,866, forward strand.
TTTCACGGAGGATCGGAGCTTCATTCACCTGAATGTTCCCTCGCCGTTCCTCTAACTTATATGCACGCAGCACATGCGGCGAGATGGCAACTCTCTCTGGTGGGCGAATGCGAATACTCATGGAACGAATAGTTGGGAACAGCTTTTCACGAACCTCATCATATCCGAAGCACTCAAGTGCTACCTTGACTAAAGCCAGGCGGACTGTTGCAGGTCCAGGAGCTGGGGTAATCGAGGCGGTCGCCATGCTGCTCATTGGGAGACGACACGAATACAGTGCCGGGAAATGGTAGTCTGCAGCAAGCCACAGACGCCGTATCCCTAAGAGGTGTTTCTCTTCCTGCGTCATTTCTCATCCCCCTTTGAACTCGACGACGGAGGAAGAGAAGGATACGACGTCTGGATCAGCTCTTCCATCACTGAATAAAAGGTATCGACGGTTGCAAATGGGATAACACGGCATGTCTCGTTTTCCATCGCTTGTAAACGTATGAGGAAGTCGTCCTTAGGAAAAGGAATACCTTCTCCAGGTTGCATGGCTCGCGTTCATGGCTAGAAATGGCCTTTGAGACGATGTGCTTCCTCTACTCCTTTAAGGCAAGAAGACGCTCGATTTTCTCGGTAGTCCCAGAATTGCTCCGAGGCGAATAAATCAGCAGTCGCAGGTCGCAGGAATCGACCGGCTGGAGCAAGAAAAAATCGAAGGTCAGTTCTCCGACGAGCGGGTGATGTATTGATTTCCATCCTTCCGACCTGTTCTGTACGTCGTGATGGCCCCATAATTCCCGAAATGCTGGACTGATACGCACGAGTTCTGCGATCTGTGTACCCCACCAGGGATCGTTGATGAAACGACCATAGCTAGCGCGAAATTGCGCGAGAAACACGCGTGCTACTTTCTCCCACTCCTCACTTCCTTGCCGCACCAGAGAAGGCGTGAAGAGCCGCCAAATCATGTTACGCTCTCGTTCAGACACTGTGGCCGAGTAGCCGCCAATGGCTGACTGAAAGGCTGCATTGCACTCCAGAACATTCAAGCGCGCATCAATCACGCAGGCGGGAGTTGTGCCGAGCTGCTGGAGAAACTGCTGGAAGGTCGGGTTGATCGTCACTAGCGCAAACGTCTCCACGGGCGGCGGCTGTCTGAGGGCCAGCAAAAATAAGTGCGTACGTTCATCCGCGTCCAGTTGCAAGACGCTGACCAGGCTTTCTAATAATTGCACAGAGACATGAATATCTTGCCCCTGTTCTAGCCGACTATACCACTCGGGGGTGACTCCAGCGAGCAAAGCTACTTCTCCCCGTCGTAAGCCCGGCGTACGCCTGCGCATCCCTCGCGGCAATCCCACCTGTTCCGGCACAATGCGAGCACGCCGACTGCGCAAGAACGCGGCTAATTCGCGATGACGATCCAACTCCAATTGATTCATAGCCATGCAGCATACTCCATTCAGTAATGTAACCGGAAACAGGAAGTGCCAGTTCCTGAATAAACTCGTCTCTCGTTAAAATCTGCCTCCTATTATACACTCCCGATAGATGAAGTACATCGTCTGTTCGATCATGAACAGTTCTCAAGAAAGCAAGGGAAAGCATGAAAGCAATCGTTCTCCATGAATACGGTCCCGCGTCGAATCTCACCTATGAAGACGTCGCAGATCCCAGACCCGCCGAAGGCTCGGTGCTTGTGCGCGTCGCAGCCACCAGCATCAACCCTGCCGATTGGCTGGTACGATCCGGCGCAGTCAAGGACATCCTTCCGATAGAGTTCCCCTACATCCCCGGCTGCGACCTCGCAGGCACCGTTGTCGAGGTCGGCGAGGGCGTCACAGGTTTCGATCTTGGCGACCGCGTCATGGCGGTGGCGCTGAAAAGCTATGCCGAACTGTGCATCGTCCCAGCCTCCACTCTCGTCAAAATTCCTGCTGGCCTAGAAATGACCACTGCTGCCGCGCTACCCCTAGTCACTCTCACAGGCGATAACTTGGTACGGCATGGTGCCAACGTCCAACCGGGTCAGACCGTGCTCATCACTGGAGCGTTAGGTTCTGTCGGTCGCTCAGCGGTCTTCGCGGCAGCGGAAATCGGTGCTCGCGTCATTGCTGGTGTTCGTGGCAGACGACTTGACGCCGCACAGCAACTCCCCGGAGTGAGCGAGGCTATCGCCATCGATGATGACGCAGCGATTGACCAACTCGGTCCAGTAGACTGCGTCGCCGATGCAGTTGGTGGAGATCTCGCCGACAAGTTGCTTGCTAGAGTCAAGCCAGGTGGTACGTTTGGCTGCTTCCCAAAGCGAGAGCCACAAAACGCTGCGCTTCATCCTACCATCCGCATCACTATCGTTTTTAGGCAACCCGACCAACTCAATGTAGTGACAATCTTGCAGCACTACGCAGAGGCGGTACGCGACGGTAAGTTGATGATCCCCATCGAGCGCATTATGCCGCTTCCCAATGCCGCCCAAGCACAGGCCATCGCTGAAAAGGGCGGTAGTGCCAAGATCGTCCTCACCGCCTGAACACGAAGGTTCTGAAAAGAGGGTGGGAGAGTTTTTGTATGAGAAGAAGAATGATTTTGTGAAAGGATGGTGCCCTGTATGACGAATGTAGCAACCTCTAACCAGATGAATTGGGTAGGGGCATGGTATGCAGCCCCCACACGCATTAGGATAAGGGTTATGTCAACAAGAAAACGGCAGCCCTTGGCCCAAACGGGGGAAAGGAAAGGGGGCGATGAGCGATTTGAGCCATTTTGCTCACCATAGCGGGATGAAGATCACCGGACAATCTCTGCACGAGCGCTACACTCGCACAACAGCGGCCTTTTTGCAGGCTCTGCTGGATATCGCCTTTCCCCAAGTCGTGGCAGCCGATCCGGTAGCCCTTCCGTTGTTGCGTCGCTTTACAGAAGTGATTGTGGAAGACAGTAGCACCTTCACGCTTCCCGATGCATGTCGAGAGGTGTGGCAGGGATGTGGAGGGAGCAGTGCCAAAGGCACGCAGTCGGCCTTTAAAATTCAGGTGCGCTGGGACTTGTTAGCGGGCGGGTTCAAGGGCTTGGCCTTGCAAGAGGGACGCACTCCTGACAATCGCTCGTCGCTCAAAGGAGTGCGACGAGGAGCTAAGAGCGTGCGCAATAGTGACCTGGGCTACTTTGACACGGCAGAGTTTGCCGAGGAAGAGGAGGCCGAGGAGTACTTTTTCAGCCGCTACAAAGGCTCGGTCAAGCTGTATGACGAGGCGGGCAACGAACTGGATGTGCTCACGGTACTGCGGGAGAACACCAACGCAGAGCCGTATGAATGCAGGGTGCAGGTGAGTGCGGCGCGTCGAGTGCCTGCTCGCTTGATTGCGGTGCCCGTGCCAGAGGAGGTGCTGGTCAAACGGCAAGCAGGGCAGCGACGCACGGCGCAAAAGCATGGGCGGCAGCCCTCCGAGCAGATGCTGACCCTGTGCGGATGGACGATCCTGCTGACCAATATTCCCCAACAGGAGTTGAGTGTGCAGGAAGCGGTGGTGTTGCTGCGGTTACGCTGGCAAGTGGAACTGCTCTTTAAGCTGTGGAAGCAGGTGGGACAGGCTGATGAGTCGAGGAGCAAGCAGCCGTAGCATGTGCTCTGCGATATCTATGCCAAGCTGTTGGGGGTGCTGATCTCACACTGGCTGATGATTGTGGGCTGCTGGCATGTTCCCAGTCGAAGTATGGTCAAAGCGACCAAGGCGATCCAGTCGGAGAGCGTGTTGTTGGCACGGGCGTTATCGGGCAAAGGCGACCTCATGGAGACGGTGAAGGAGATCATCGAGGGCTTAGAGGACTGTCGCATGAACTCGCGCAAAAAGGCTCCCAATGCCTATCAACTGATGAGTCCATCGCCCCGCTCTCCCGTTGTGAGCAAGGGAGGGGGCTGTGGATGAGGTCTTATCCTGATGCGTATGGAGTCCTAATATGTTTCGCCCTCGATTTCCCCTCTAGCAAGAGAAGCAATGAGTAATTCAAGGAGTATTTCATACGAGAACATGCCCCTTGAAAATCCTTTAGGTCATTCAGAAACCGAGGGCGTGTCTTTCAACGAAAACGAAAGGACTTAGAGAAATTTCTCGCTGTTTCTTCAGCTCGTGCCTCTCTTGAACTCCCTCATTCTCTTCTTTATATGAACTCCCACATCCCTAGAGGGGAGCATCTATTAGGAATCAGTGCGCCGATTGGTTTCAACCAATCCATAGAGCAGAAGCGTGACAATCTGTTCGGGCAAGTGTTCATCCAGAGGACGATTTGTGGCCTGTGAACGAGCCAGAATTGGCCCTATCGCTGCTTCCACAAGAAAGTCAGCATCGACCTCCTCAGAAAGCTCTCCGCGTGCCTTGGCTCTCTCGACAATTATGGCTGCTCTGTTCAAGCGATCACTCCAATAGGCATGGCGCACGTCTTCTAATTCGGGCTGCCTGTTGTGACCCACAACAATCTGGGAAAGGACTTGTCCCAACGGCGTCTGGATGCGTGCAATGATTCCACGCAGCAGTTGGAGCAAATCTCTTTGGAGACTTCCTGTATCTGGTGTAGGTGTTTCCAGAGCACTATAATCCTGCAACGCTTCTGCGACAATCGCCGCTTTGGTTCCCCAGCGGCGAAATAACGAGACTTCATTGACCTCTGAACGCTGAGCAATATCTTTGGTCGTCATCCCTTCATACCCACGCTCTTGTAACAGTTCGAGTGTGGCTGCAAGCACTGCTTGCTGAACACGGCTGCTTCGCCCTCTAGGCCGTCTTTTAGGTTCTGCTTTTCTGTGCTCCTCGATCTTTGGTGAGATGGGAAGATGCTTCTTCATAGCACTAGTATAGCAGAAAACGAAAATAAAAGCAAGTTATACTTGCTTTTTTCTCTACTTTCTGCTATACTTTTATTAAAGTAAGTGACGCTTGCTTATTATACTACTGTGAAACGATAACACAGATAAGGAGACAATTGTGGCTACATTAAACACGGAGGGAATCTCGCTCTATTACGAGGTCTATGGAAATCCCGCCAATCCTCCCGTTCTCTTGCTCACTGGCCTAGGTGGCTCAGGAAGAAGCTGGGGACCTCAGCTCGACCTCTTTGCAAAAGACTATTACATCGTCGTGCCAGACCACCGCGGAACTGGGCAAACAACGCACTCTCAAGATGGACACACGACGACGCAACTCGCCACCGACATGGCGTCTCTGGTTGAGCATCTCGCTTTAGGTCCGATGCATGTGGTTGGTGCGTCAACTGGCGGTGCCATTGCGCAGTACATGGCTTTGGACCAACCGCATGCGGTCCACACGCTCACGATGGTCGCGTCGTTCGCTCGCTTCGATGCCTTCGCCCGCCGTGAGTTCGAGGTGCGGCGTAAGATGGCAGCAGAATGGGAAAAGCACGCCATGTTCTCAGGATACGCGCTCTTTCTCTTCTCCCCGAAATACACGCGCGAGCATCCCGACCGAGTGACAGCGTGGATCGAAAGAGCAACAGCGCAGCCCACGGGACCTGAGGATCGTGAGATCGCCCTGAAGCGTATTGATATGATTGCAGCACACGACGCCCTTCCGCGACTCGGCGACGTTCAGCAGCCGACGCTGGTTGTCTGCGGAGACCTCGACGTCTGCACACCGCTGCCGCTCTCGGAAGAAATTGCCCGTGCTATCCCTGGCTCCGAGTTCGTGATCGTTCCAGAGTGCGGGCATCTCGTTGAGCTCGAAAAGGCGGATGAGTTCTTCCAGATTGTCAATACCTTCATCAGGGATCATCAATAATTCTGCCGTTGGCACTGTGTTACACAGGAAAAATTGTGATGGAGCGGGAACAGCGACGAACCATGGAGCAATCTTAGATTGGCATAACTTCTTGTTGGTAATGACAGAGGCGGCGACGCTGACGAGACTGGTGTTCGTCGCTGTTCCCATGAACCTGATGAGAGTCCTGACGATACTCGGGCGAATCAGACTTGTAGTGGACATGCACGGACAGGTTCATGCATGAACGTGGGAGATACAGGAAAGCATCTCCCATCTACTTTCTTCACTCCCATGTTAACTGCTTCGGCAACTCACACGTTTCCATCACCTGTATGAGTTAGTACACGCATTCTCACTCGTCAGTGCAAAGCAGCATGCTCCGCTCGTGAAGAGAAGAGGAAAAGGTATATACAATTGCAGGATAATCTAGAAAGATCTACCGTTCTTTGATGATTGAGCCGGGTACTTCATTTTCAAACATACAGCCGAAGGAGAGGTCTACGGCGGCACCCGCGGTGTCCCAGGCAACGGAGTCGAACATAATGCCCTTAATTTCTCCGATAGGAAGGTGCTTTGGCGGCATCTTGTTTGCATCCAGAGTTTCCTTCAATGGCTGCGCCCGTACTGGAATCGGTTCTTGCTCAGTCCCTGTCATTGTTGTTCTCCTTTATGTACTAGGGAGCATTTGCCAATGTGGTTGTATACATGAACACCATTGTTTTGCCTCTGAACGCTTCCCCTAGCATAGGGACATTGTAACAAGAAAGCGTGAAGAAAAGCGTTATCAGGAGCGTAAAAAAACATTTCTCCAGTATCAACGACCATGAAGTAATGAACAACAAGATAAAAGAAGAGTCGCTAAGTTCACTACCTTTCTTAGAGTGGCACCATATCGCAGCCACCTGATATGATGAGCCGAAAGAAGATAGAGTTCTGAGGGTAAGCGCAAACAGACGGCGGCGTTTCGTGATGTCTTTACGGTTGTAAAGAGACATGTATGAGGCAATTTTACTTTTTCCACATCACTCACGAACCTTGATGTGGTTTTATTACCCCGTTCTATCCTCTCTCGGCTTGTCTATGCTGCTTGTTGCTGAGGTAATTGTACAAAGTCGAGCTAAGAGTGTGCTCTCTCCAACGCCTTGCGATCCCAATGTGCAAGGGTGGCGGCAACGTCATAGGTGCTTTGGCAAAAGTCCAGGATCATCTGATCAGGTGAAGTGGCTTTGCGTACATCATCGTACATCAGCAAGAATTCGGACAGGTCAGTACTGTACAACGCTTCGTGTGGGCGTATTGTTGCCGTCTTTAAGCCATCAGGTTCAGGGACGGCATAGGCATAAAAGGCGGGGCCGTTGATCTTGCCGCCACCAGGCCAGAAGCCACAACTGATCACTTCGTGCGAGTAGGCTTCGCGTGTAATGCTATCCGTACCCTTGCGTTCAGGAGCACGCCACCCTGAGAAACGCGTGACAGCTAGATCACAGGCCCCCCAGAAAAAATGGACAGGGCTATTCTTCCCGATAAAATCTGAGCGAAATTCTTTGAAGACACGGTCAACCTGTACCAAAATACGCCAGAAGCGATTGACGGAGGCCGCATCGTAGGAGGCGTCATGATAATTGACATCACATGGGATAGGGTTGGTGACCTCGTTGGGGAGCGTGTTGATTACCACTTCAATGTTCTGAGCGTGTAACAGCACCATAAATTCGTGATAGAAATCGGCCACGGAGCGCGGGATGAGAGGCATTGCACGCATGACGCCTTTGCTGGTGTAGAGAAAGAGCTGGTGGTCGATGAAGTCAAAAGCGATCTCAAAGGTATTTCTCCCGGCGGGGATAGGTCCGGTGGTCATGCCGCGTGCTGTGACAGAGAGTGCTGTCTGCCACCAATGATTGATGTAGGGATGAAGTTCGAGCTTGACCTTGCCGACGATCTGCATCCACATATGTACTGTGCGGTATGTATCCTGCCACTCCTCCAGCGGCAAAGCGGGCCAGAGTTGCTCACGTTCGGCTTGACTGAGTGGTGGAAGTGTTATCTTGGTCATGTCTACCTTCTTTGGAAACAAATTATTCAACGCACAGGTGCGACTCTATTGTATGGATATCTGTTACCATTGTACAAGATATCCTGAAGGAGGTCTGCTCTAAATGTCATGCGATCATTGTACCCTATGTTTTATCTTGAGTTCCTAACAGGCTCTAGCAGCTGGTGAACATGAAGCCGACCAGCGGCTCCACATCCTGTACATGAGAAGATGTAGCCTCCAGCTTTGCCGTTGGCACGGAGTGTCGCTTGGACGCATCCACCTGAGAGAGCGTTCTAATCCTCTTCAACTGCAAAAAGAAGCTTACTGAACTGCTAAGCGGTCTCTGTGCGTGCCCAATCGCGCTGAAGTTCACCCAGGAGCTGCGTCCAACTCGTGAATTGAGCACCCGCCTGAGCCATGCGCTGCTGTGCTATCTGGTGCGCCTCAATCAGTGTAACCCAGATGATGTGACCCTTTCCAAGTGCGACTCGTCGTGGCACAGTGATGAACCAAGAGGTCGAACAGTTCAGCGTACCCGTTGTAAATCTTCGCCGCGGCGTCAGGACACGCTGCTTGCAGTCAGGGAGTGCAAAGATAGAGAGCCAGCAGAACTAAGACTTCAAGAAAGTATCGAGTACCTTCATCAGGCCATCAGGGTCTTCTTCGGGAATGAGATGACCGCAGGGAAGTGCTTGGCCCTGCACATCCTCTGCTTCCTGCCGCCATAGCCCGAGAACATCGAACAGGCTCCCAACCGTCCCTTTTCCACCCCACACCGCGAACAACGCCTGCCGAACCTTGTGTCCCTTGGCACGGTCTTCCTGGCTATGCTGCCGATCAATCGTCACGGATGCCCGGTAGTCCTCGCAGACGGCATGGATGGCTGATGAATCGTAGCAGCGCAGATATTCGGCGAAGGCATCAGAGGTGACAGCACCGGGTGTCTTGCTCTGTGCATCGAGGTGACTCTGCAGATACAGTTCGGTTT
>CAXUHF010000127.1:0-8350 GCA_964250765.1 uncultured Ktedonobacteraceae bacterium
CAATCGTGCCCACGTTCACGTGCGGCTTCGTCCGCTCAAATTTCTTCTTTGCCATTTCATTCCTCTTTAATATTATGTATGTGGTCCTGTAAAAGGCACACTAAAAGATACTGTTGCTCAGGCGGCCTGTTCCCTGATTCGGCACTGAGCGAGATGACGCAAAAATTACACATTTTGCATTGTGTTTTATGAGGAGTGAAGACCTAATATATCAGGTCTTCTATACCTGCATGGTTTGAGGGAATGACGCATCATTCCCTCAACACGACTTTAGCGAGTTGCTTTTGCCGAAATTTCATCGGCAATATTTCTCGGCACGGGATCGTAGTGGTCAAACTCCATAGAGTAGCTTGCACGCCCACTCGTCATCGAACGGAGATCATTTACATAGCCGAACATCTCGGAAAGGGGAACATAGCTCCGCACCACATGTTGCACGCCACGGCTTTCCATGCCCAGGATTGTTCCTCGGCGTCCATTAAGATCGCCGATAACGCCTCCATAGAATTCCTCTGAGGTGGTCACTTCCACTAACATCACAGGTTCCAGTAGAACTGGAGTAGCTTTGCGCGCGGCCTCTTTAATTGCTAGCGAACCAGCAGTCTTAAAGGCCATTTCGTTCGAGTCCACATCGTGATAAGACCCATCATACAGTGTGGCCTTCACATCGATCATTGGGAAACCAGCGATGATGCCGTTTTCCAATGTCTCTCTGATACCGTTTTCGACAGGTTTGATGTATTCTCTTGGCACAACGCCGCCGACAATGGCATTGACAAACTCAAAGCCCTTGCCGCGCTCATTTGGCTCAACCTTGATCCATACATCACCATACTGACCATGACCGCCCGTCTGACGAACGTGCTTGCCCTGTGCCTGTGCTGGCTTTGTGATAGTTTCACGGTATGCGACTTGTGGTCGGCCCACATTTGCCTCAACCTTGAACTCACGGAACATACGGTCCACGATAACATCCAAGTGCAATTCGCCCATACCTGCGATAATCGTTTGACCGCTATCGAGGTCGGTGTGCATCTGGAAGGTTGGGTCCTCTTCCGCTAGCTTGTTCAGTGCAATTGCCATTTTGTCCTGGTCGGCTCTCGTCTTAGGCTCAATAGCAATTTCAATCACCGGCTGAGGGAAGTTAATCGACTCAAGAATGATTGGGTTCTGGGCATCGGATAGTGTATCACCAGTAAAGGTATTACGCAAGCCTACAGCCGCGCAGATGTCACCCGCACGAATCTCGTCGATATCTTCACGATGATTTGCATGCATACGCAACAGGCGACCAATACGCTCTTGCTTATCCTTAGTACTATTTTGGGTAGCAGAACCCTTAGAGAGCATGCCTGAATAAACGCGTAGGTATGAAAGACGCCCGACGAATGGGTCAGAAACAATCTTGAATACCAATGCACTGAATGGTGCATTGTCATCAACTGCACGACTCACTTCCTCATTTGTATCAGGATTGATACCTGCTGGAGCAGGAATGTCGAGTGGCGATGGCAAGTACGCGATTACCGCGTCAAGCATTGCCTGTACGCCTTTGTTCTTCAGCGCAGTCCCGCATAATACTGGCACTAAAGCGTTAGCAATAGTTGCCTTACGCAGAGCGGCGATGAGTTCTTCTTTTGAAATCGCTTCACCCTCAAGGTACTTGAGTGTCAGTTCTTCGTCAGTCTCAGCGATACGCTCGATGAGGAACTCACGATGCTGCTTATACTCAGCTTCCATGCTGGTTGGGACTTCGGTATGCTCTGACTTTGTGCCCAGATCATCGGTGAAGACCACCGACTCGTTCTCAATCAGATCAATAAAGCCTTTGAAGTTACCCTCACGGCCTATCGGAATCTGAATCGGCACAGGAACGGAACCGAGGCGTTCGCGGATCATCTCAACGGTGCGCCAAAAGTCCGCGCCCGTGCGGTCCATCTTATTAACGAAGCACATGCGTGGAACATCATATTTATTTGCTTGACGCCAGACAGTTTCGGATTGTGGCTCGACGCCAGCAACGGCGTCAAAGACAACCACGCCACCGTCAAGAACACGCAATGAACGCTCTACCTCGGCGGTAAAGTCAACGTGTCCAGGAGTGTCAATAATGTTGATGCGATGGTCCTGCCAAAAACAGGTTGTGGCGGCTGACGTAATGGTAATGCCGCGCTCCTGCTCCTGGGGCATCCAGTCCATTGTAGCCGCGCCTTCGTGGACCTCACCAATGCGGTGAATCTTTTTTGTATAGAAAAGAATACGCTCTGTAGTGGTTGTTTTGCCAGCATCAATATGAGCGATGATACCAATATTTCTCGTTTTTTCGAGTGGGAAATCTCTTGTTGCCATGATATCTTTTTACCAGCGATAATGAGCGAATGCTTTGTTAGAATCCGCCATCTTATGGGTCTCTTCACGTTTCTTAATGGTTGCGCCCTGACCCGCCGCAGCATCCATTAGCTCACTGGCGAGTTTATCCGCCATTGATCGTCCAGTACGAGAACGCGCAGAGCGAATGAGCCAGCGCATTGCCAACGTGTTGCCGCGATCTCTGCGGATTTCCACAGGCACCTGATAGGTCGAGCCACCAACACGACGAGGCTTAACCTCAGTAGTTGGCGTGGTATTTTTCAACGCCTGCTCAAACACATCCAGAGGTGAACGCTTCTGCTTCGCTTCAATGGCATCAAAGGCATCATAGATAATGCGCTCTGCCAGGCTACGCTTTCCGTCAAGCATGAGCTTGTTCATAAAGCGAGCCACATTTCGGCTTTTGTATCGTGCGTCCGGCACATCAGGCCGACGCACTACTTTTCTACGTCTTGGCAAGGTCTTTCTCCTCATCAACTAGCGGGTGTATTGGCCTCTACTCTTTTATAACAAAATGATGCATCGTGCCTGTTCCCTAGTTGTGTCTACTATGCTCTATTTCTAATCGTTGCTCGTTCCATCATAGGCTTGCCCTCTATGAGCGGGAAAAGCAAATAGTATTTAATAGTGCCTGCATCGTTAGTCCAGTTCAGTGTGACAGAGAGACTGCGCGGGTCTCCCCTACATGTAACAATATTCATGTGTAGGGGAGACCCTTGCGGTCTCCCTGCTATCACTGCTATCACATGAACTATATCAGGGCACTAGAAAAGGCGTCGAATTCAATCGCAAGTTCGACCTCGCAATTTCCTTCGGACGCCTACACGCAGATACCTATCCTTAATTACTAGGAGGACATCTGACTCTCAGCAGAGAAGAGGTATATTTCTATGCTCCTCTTCTGGTGATGTGTGATAACCGACGGACCTGAAGGCGTTCAGGTGGTATCGGGCAGAGAGAAATAAAATCTCTCTACAAATTTAACATGCTATGGAGCGTAATAAATTACACTCCTACCGTTTGCCCTTGGTTGGTGCTGCTGCCTGACCGGGCTTTGGACGTTTCGCACCATATTTGGAGCGACCACGACGACGCTTTGAAACGCCATCACTGTCCAACGTGCCGCGTACAATGTGATAGCGCACACTTGGCAGGTCTTTCACACGTCCACCACGAATGAGTACGACCGAGTGCTCTTGTAAGTTATGACCCTCACCAGGAATGTACGCCGTGACTTCCATCTGGTTTGTCAAGCGAACACGGGCAATCTTACGCATCGCCGAGTTCGGTTTCTTTGGCGTCATGGTGCGTACCTGTGTGCAAACACCACGCTTCTGTGGGGAGCCACGTAGACGGGAGGTACGATTCTTCAACGCATTGTACGAATACAACAACGCTGGGGCCTTTACTTTTTTCTGTTTCTGCGAACGGCCCTTTCGGACCAACTGATTAATTGTTGGCAAGGAACAATCCTCCCTGTCTTTCTTTAGGTTTCTATAGTGCAAGGGCGCACAAGTATGCGCCCTAACATCATTCATATGCAGTTACGTATGGTATCACTCTTCCCCGTGGCTGTCAAGTGTCAGACCCAGGGTACTACTGCCTACCGCCGTTGGAATGTTACTGCTCACAACTGTTGTGCCAGAGGCGAGACGAGCGGCAGCAGCTTGCTGCCGCGCGATTTGGTCGCGCTGGCGTTGTGCAATACCAGACCCCGCCGGAATGAGCTTACCAATGATAACATTCTCTTTCAGGCCAACCAGATGATCTGTCTGACCCTCAATCGCCGCTTCTGTCAATACACGCGTTGTTTCCTGGAAGGAAGCCGCTGCGAGGAAGCTATCAGTATTGAGTGATGCCTTTGTGACACCAAGCAAGACCGTCTGTGCTTTGGCAGGTTCGCCACCTTCAGCGAGTATATGTGCATTGTTATCCGCATATACGAAACGATCAACCAGGTCGTTTGGCAACATCTCAGTATCGCCCGAATCGTCGATCTTCACACGACGCAACATCTGACGAATGATAACTTCAATGTGTTTGTCATTGATGTACACACCAGTGTTACGGTAGACGCGCTGCACCTCTTTGACCAAGTACAGGTGAACGGCCTCACGTCCCTGGATACGCAGAACATCCTGTGGGTCTCTCTGACCAGAAGTGAGGGCGGTCCCTGCTTGAATCTTCTGACCATTTTCCACCCTGATAGTACGGGCTACTGGAATGACATACGAGCGCTCTTCACGCTCCTCAAAACGAATACTTAACAAGCCATCTGGATTGATGACGATTTCACCCTCGGTACGTGCTAGTACAGGCTGAGCTTCGTTTCCGGCCTCGGCAGGCATCATAGCAATAGCCTGATCTTTTTGTACCTTGTCCTTATCAGCGACCAGCGCAGTAGCACCTTCAGGCAATGGATACTCATCAAAGAAGACGTTAGTTGAGACAACACGTATAGTACGAGCACTCGAATTCTCGTCCTTCACGATCTCTACAACGCCGTCGATCTCCGCAATCTCCGCCTTGTCTTTTGGCACACGAGCCTCGAACAATTCTTCGACACGTGGCAAGCCTTGTGTGATGTCGCCTTGCGCGCCTGCGATACCACCAGAGTGGAAGGTACGCATGGTCAACTGCGTTCCTGGCTCACCAATTGACTGCGCGGCAACGATACCAGCCGCCATACCAATAGCAGCCAGTGCATTTGCAGCAAGATCACGTCCATAGCACTTGCGGCAGATACCGCGTCGCGCTTGACACATCAGGACTGAACGTACACGGACAGCCTTAATGCCTGCGGCAATGATCTCATCAATGGTCTCGTCTGTCAACTCTTCATTGACCTCGATGTGGGGCAGTTCAGGAATAGCCTCGCCCAACACACGCCCATTCAGACGTCCACGAATGTCGGTCTGCATCATATCCTTGCTGTCGGCCTCTGTAATGAGGACGCCATCAGGAGTTCCACAATCCTCTTCCGTGACAATCGCATCCTGCGCCACGTCGATCAAACGACGAGTGAGATAGCCCGACTCTGCGGTACGCAGAGCAGTATCAGCAAGACCTTTACGCGCACCGTGACTACTGATAAAGTACTCCAACACGCTTAGGCCATCGCGGAAGTTACCACGAATAGGAATTTCGATGATGCGACCCGATGGACTTGCCATCAGCCCGCGCATGCCGGACAACTGACGAATCTGTTGGAACTTCGCTTTTGTCGCGCCCGAATTGGCGATGGTGTAGATGGACCCATATGGATCAAGAGTTGTCTCAACCATCTTCCTGACGTTTTCGGTTGCTTCGTTCCAGATGTCAATGGTTTGCAAGTACTTCTCGTTCGATGTAATCAAACCGTCGTGATACTGCTCTTCCAAATCGACAATCTTCGCATCGGCCTTTGCCAGTTCATCTTGTTTGCCAGCCGGAACCTTTACATCGCTAATCGCAATGGTGGCACCAGCCTTGGTTGCAAATGTGAAGCCCAGACGTTTGATCTCGTCGGCCAACTCAGTCGTTTTGATACGTCCGTACTCTTTAAAGCACTCCGCGATAACCTGTCGAAGGTTTTCCTTCTTCATCGCGTAGTTTTTGAAGCGCAGACGCTCAGGAAGAGCCTCGTTGAAGATGATACGCCCAACAGTTGTCTCGACCAGTTTACTCGTCACATTTGGTTTAGACGGCGGTGGACTGTCAAAGACATCAATACCATTCAAACGCACTTTAATCGGTGCTTGCAATTCGATGATACCCGACTGATAGGCCAGCATCGCCTCGCTTGTATCGGTGAAGACACGCCCTTCGCCCTTTTTGTCTGGGCGTTGTTGTGTCAGGTAGAAGCAGCCCAACACCATATCCTGGCTAGCACCAATCGACGGATCACCGCTTTGTGGTGACAGCAGGTTACGGGTTGACATCATGAAGCGACGTGCCTCATCTTGTGCTTTCTCAGAAAGCGGAACGTGAACCGCCATCTGGTCGCCGTCAAAGTCTGCGTTAAAGGCCGAACATACGAGTGGATGCAACTGAATAGCACTACCCTCAACAAGGACGGCCTCAAATGCCTGAATACCCAAACGGTGCAATGTGGGTGCGCGGTTCAGCAGAACCGGATGGTTTTTGATGACCTCTTCAAGGACATCCCACACCTCTGGCTTAATGCGCTCGACAAAGCGTTTAGCACTCTTGATGTTGTGCGCGAAGTTTTGCTCCACCAGTTTGCGCATTACGAACGGCTTGAACAATTCAAGTGCCATACGCTTTGGCAGACCGCATTGATGCAGTTTCAAGTCTGGACCAACCACGATAACGGAACGACCAGAGTAGTCCACACGCTTACCAAGCAAGTTTTGACGGAAACGACCTTGCTTACCTTTGAGCATGTCAGACAGGCTCTTGAGCTTGTGATTGCCAGAGCCAGCAACGGCACGTCCACGACGCCCATTGTCAATCAAGGCATCGCATGCTTCTTGTAGCATACGTTTCTCGTTGCGAATGATGATCTCTGGTGCGCCTAACTCCAACAAGCGCTTGAGACGATTGTTACGGTTAATCACACGGCGGTACAGATCATTCAGGTCCGACGTGGCGAAACGACCACCATCAAGCTGCACCATCGGGCGCAGGTCTGGCGGCAACACGGGTAGGACCGTCATAATCATCCACTCTGGTGAGGTGTTTGACTTGCGGAAGGCTTCCACGACCTTTAATCGCTTGGTCGCCTTCTTACGTCGCTGCCCAACAGTAGAGTTGATTTCACGGCGCATATCATTTGAGAGCTTTTCCAGGTCGATGTCGCTAATTAGTTCGCGCACCGCCTCAGCACCCATACCTGCACGGAAGACATCGCTAAAAACATCTTTAAGTTCACGATAGCGATTTTCCTGCAACAAGTCCAGCTTTTTAATGCCTTCCAGGTCGCGGCGTTGCTGCTCTAAGCGTGCATGGTTTTCCTTGCGCTCTTTTTCGATTTGCGTCTGAGCAGTGTCAATCTGTGCCTGATACTCAAGCTTCATGCGCTCGATATCGTTTTCGATTCTTTCCTGTGCCTCGCGTAGCTCTACGCGTGCGCGTTCCGCGATATCGTTGCGTGTCACCTCAGCCAGACGTGACAGCGTTTCGACATCTTTTGACGCAACCGTTTTGCCTTGTTCCACAATCGTTTGAGTCGTGGCACCCGTGGCAAACACAATGTCCTCTTCCACAGCCTTGCCCATATCGGCGCGCAACTGTGCAAGAGTTTCGCTCTCGGCGCGTTCGGCATCACGCAGAGCCTCGTCGCGCTCTTGGTCGCTTCTACGCCGCTCTTCCGTAAGACGGTTTTGAAGAGTGGTCTCTTCATTGACACGACGTGCTTTCAAGCTCTCAACGCGCTCGACAACCTTGCCATCCTGATCCTGATCGAGGCCAATGACCTCTTCGTCTATGCGCATGAGGTGCTGTTGCCGTGCCTCTTCATCAATGTGAGTGACAACGTACAGCGCAAAGTACAGGATGCGCTCAAGATTGCGCGGCGAAAGGTCAAGCAATAAACCAATACGACTAGGCGTTCCCTTGAAGTACCAGATGTGGCTAACAGGGGAAGCCAATTCGATATGACCCATGCGTTCGCGTCGAACCTTTGATCGTGCGACCTCAACACCACACTTGTCACAAACAATACCCTTAAAACGGACTCTTTTATATTTACCGCAGTAACACTCCCAGTCTTTCGTCGGCCCAAAAATGCGTTCGCAGAACAGGCCGTCTTTCTCAGGCTTGAGTGTGCGGTAGTTAATCGTCTCCGGCTTCGTAACCTCACCATAGCTCCAACCGCGAATTTGCTCAGGGCTGGCAAGGCTGATTCGGATGGCGTTAAAATCATTTACTTCGAGCATGCTACCTCCGTTGTTTGGCTTATGTGCGTCCCCGTTTTTTTTTTTTTGGAAAAAAAAAGGGCGGCCAAAAAAAAAAAATTATAAAACAAAAAAAACACAAA
>CAXUHF010000127.1:8360-15463 GCA_964250765.1 uncultured Ktedonobacteraceae bacterium
CCCGCCGGTTTTTGCGGGTGTGGCGGGCGGTTTCTGTGTGTTTCCTAAATAAAGGGGCGACGCACACATTACCTTATTGATCTCCCTCGAAACCGGAAAGGTTGATGCCTAGTTCGGGCATCACATCACTTGAGGCATCCTCAACAAACTGTATCTTCTGTTCATCTTCATTGAGAACCTCAACGTTGATGCCCAGACTCTGTAATTCTTTGACAAGCACCTTGAAGGATTCTGGAACACCAGGCTCCATAATGTTTTCGCCCTTCACGATGGCTTCGTACGTCTTCACACGGCCTACTACATCGTCAGACTTGACGGTCAAAATCTCTTGCAGAATATTTGCCGCGCCATACGCTTCCAATGCCCATACTTCCATCTCACCAAAGCGCTGTCCACCGAACTGCGCCTTACCACCAAGTGGCTGTTGCGTGATTAAGCTGTATGGACCAGTCGAACGTGCGTGTACCTTGTCTTCCACCAAGTGGGCCAGTTTCAACATGTAGTTGTAGCCGACTGTCACGGGATGGTCAAAAGGTTCGCCGGTACGTCCATCGTAGAGTTGCACCTTACCGCTTTCCGGCAGGTTTGCTCGACGCAGAAATTCTTCAATGTCCTCTTCCGTTGCTCCGTCGAAGACAGGGGTAGCAATCTTGAAGCCCAGCACGCTAGCGGCCCAGCCGAGGTGCGTCTCCATGATCTGACCAATGTTCATACGGTGCGGTACGCCCAACGGATTAAGAATGATATCAACAGGTGTGCCATCCGGCAAGAATGGCATATCCTCAATTGGCAATACGCGTGAGATAACGCCCTTATTGCCGTGGCGACCCGCCATTTTGTCACCTGCGCCAATCTTACGTTTTTGTGCAATGCTCACGCGCACTAACTGATTGACCCCTGGAGGTAGCTCATCACCTGCATCACGTGAGAAGACTTTGACTTCGACAATCTTGCCACGTTCACCATGTGGTACACGCAACGATGTGTCTTTTACCTCACGCGCCTTCTCACCAAAGATGGCACGTAGCAGTTTTTCTTCCGCCGTTAGCTCAGTCTCGCCTTTCGGTGTGATCTTGCCAACCAGGATATCTTGCGGTCCAACCTCAGCACCAACATAGATGATGCCGCGCTCATCAAGGTTTTTCAGTCCCTCTTCACCAACGTTTGGAATGTCACGTGTGATCTCTTCTGGTCCTAGCTTCGTGTCTCGTGCATCAACCTCATACTTCTCAATGTGAATTGAGGTAAAGAGGTCCTCACGGACAATGTTCTCGCTGATCAGAATGGCATCCTCGAAGTTGCCACCTTCCCAACTCATAAACGCGACCAGGATGTTTTGACCTAACGCCAATTCGCCCTTTTGCGTCGATGTGTTGTCAGCGATTACCTGTCCAGCAGTGACGAAATCGCCCTTGCGCACTAATGGACGCTGATTAATACAGGTGCCAGCATTGGAGCGCACAAACTTGCGTAGGCGATGTCCGTGTACTTCACCGTGCTCATCGACGATCTCGATGCGACGGGCAGTTGCCGAAACAACCTCACCAGTTGCACGCGCAATAGCGACCTGACCAGAGTCAATCGCCACCTGACGCTCGATTCCTGTACCACAAATTGGTGACTGTGGACGTAACAGAGGTACTGCTTGACGCTGCATGTTCGCGCCCATGAGTGCGCGGTTCACGTCGTCATGCTCCAAGAATGGAATAAGGGCCGTAGCGACGCTCACCGTTTGACGCGGCGATACGTCCATATAGTCCACCTTATCAGCAACTTCTAGCGCGAATTCACCTTGATAGCGGCATAGAACGCGATCTTCACCGAACTCATTATTTTCAGTAAGAATGGTGTTTGCCTGCGCAATCCAGAAATTCTCTTCATCATCGGCAGTACGATAATCTACATCGTCCGTCACGTATGAGCGAATACGGACCTCTGTCTCACCCAATATTCCTGACAACGTATTGAACAGTGTCTCGTCAACGCGCACGCGCTCACGACCCTTAATCACCACTTCACCATCAGCAGTCACAACGTCGTCACGCTCACGACCGACAATGCCACGGAACTCACGTCCAATCAAACGTCGGTCATTCGCGGGAACACGCTTAACAACTCTACGATAGGGTGTTTCAATGAAGCCATAGGGGTTGATTTGTCCATAAGTCGCAAGGTTGCCGATCAGACCAATGTTCGGACCTTCTGGCGTCTCAATTGGGCAAATACGACCATAGTGCGACTCGTGAACGTCACGCACATCAAAGCCGGCACGCTCACGTGAGAGACCACCAGGACCGAGCGCCGATAGACGACGCTTGTGCCCAATTTCCGCAAGGGCATTGGTCTGGTCCATGAACTGCGACAACTGGCTACCGCCAAAAAATTCTTTCATCGCGGCAACCACAGGACGAATATTAATGAGCGCGTTCGGTGTGGCCTGTCCAGGTTCCTGAATGCTCATACGCTCCTTGACGACGCGCTCCATACGAAGCAAGCCGACACGGAACTGTGACTGAATCAATTCGCCGACACAACGCACACGACGGTTGCCGAGGTGGTCGATATCATCCTTCTTGCCGTGCCCATTGTTGAGCGAGATCAAGCGACGGATAATGTTTACCAGATCGTCCTGTGTCAGAATGCGCTGATTTTGTGGAATTGAAAGGTCAAGTTTGCGGTCGAGTTTGTAGCGACCAACATTGCCCAGGTCATAGCGACGTGGGTTGAAAAACAAGTTTTTCACCAATGAGCGTGCGTTATCAACGGTGGCGGGATCACCTGGGCGCAACTTCTTATAAAGTTCAAGCAACGCCTCGTCCTCACGCTTCACAGGATCGCGATCAAGCGTCGCCTGCATATAGCGAATATTGATATCATTATCAACATCCTTGAACGCATCGAGAATACCCTGATCGGTTGAAAGATCAAGGTCTTCGGCATGCCACTGGTCCTTCGCAAGGCTAGCAATAGCGCGTAACAATGTGGTTACGGGCAACTTACGCTTGCGGTCGATCTTGACAGTGAGCAGATTCTTGTTACTGGTCTCAAACTCAAGCCATGCACCACGACCCGGAATGAGTTTTGCTGCGTAGAGTTTTCTGCCCGTTGTCGCATCTTCATCAACTGTATAATAAACACCTGGAGAGCGCACCAACTGACTCACGACGACGCGCTCAGCACCATTGATAATAAAGGTGCCTTCCTTTGTCATCAGAGGAAAGTCGCCCATGAAGATATCCTTTTCAATGATTTCGCCCGTCTCTTTATTGACAAGACGCGCCTTCACATTGAGTGGTGCGGCAAATGTAGCATCACGATCACGGCATTCATCCTCAGAATACTTCGGCTTGCCAAAGGGTTCTTGTGGAACGATAAATTCCAAGCTTAGATTCTTGCCGGTAAAATCTTCAATCGGAGATATTTCTTGAAAGAGTTCGTGCAAACCTTCTTTCTTAAACCATTCAAAAGAGTCGAGCTGAATTTGAATTAAGCCCGGCATGGTCCGAATGTCTGGAATACGTGCAAACGAAACACGCTCTGGAAGAGCAACGGCTCTCGTACTGATTGCCATACCTGGAGATCTCCTCTCACACTGTAGGGGTGCGCTTTACGTACCCCACACGTCCCATAGAGGAACCGAGAGATGCACATGTGTGTATCCCTCTTTCGAGTAACGGAAAAAAAGGAAAAAGATTAGATAATAATACCAAGTAAGTTCTTCCTTGCTGACCACCCACACGAAGTTCGTTAGTAGTCAGAATAGCAAGAAACCTGTGTTAAGAAATGATTTACGACAAGAAGAGCAACCTCCACTGTTGGAATGGGTGGTTACTCCTAGCCTTCTTGGTCTGTCTATGATGTGCTGTCAGATTTATGCGTGCCATTACCCACATAACGCTCCCCTCCAAAAATGACTAGAGGACGTGATACATCAGTCCCTACAAGGACGTGATACATCGGTCCCTATGAGGCACAACATATGCTGTGCTCATGCGAAGTTAGAACAAAAAACATAGAATAAATTTTTATATACGCTATAATCTATACAGGGACAGCAAAACACACTCCATTCTCATTACTCTCTATAAAAGAATAACGTACAATGCAGTGCTCTGTCTATAAAACTACTTCCGTTGCGGTACCTTCGGGGCATACCGAACGTATATACATATGTGGTTTATGGTAGTGTCCTCAAATGGTTCGGGGAATAACTGTACTTTTTGCTCTTCTCGTTATGAGTTCGTCTTATACTGTGCTGATAACACCACTGTTATTAGTATACATGCTCTGACAAGAGAGTATTATACGACGTTACCCAACATATGTCAACACTTTTCAATACAATTTCGCAACAATTAAATATTCGTTTCAGGCGCAATAATACGGTTTGATAAAAGAATGCGAATGCCTCATTTGTAGGGACTTTCATTTATTAGAACGCAAAATTCGTGCTCACAGAAAGCGAGCATAGTCTATACACAATAGAACGTTATACGAGCCTCTTTTATTCCATCATTAAGGGACAAGTACGGCGTTCTGTTTTGACTCAATCCTTTGCATATCTTTTTCAATGGCGGGATCAAAGGCGAGCGTCCACAGACATTCAGAGGAGAGCCAGCGTTCATAGAGGAGTGCGAGCAACAATTGCTTGTCGCCCTTATCGAGCGCATTCAAGTCGAGCATAGACTCTGGCATGTCAGGATAGATGACCGTGAGAATACTGCCATCGCAACGTATAGTCGTGTGCGTATCTAACTTATAGGTATGAACCAGCCCTAGCTTTTGCCATAATGAAACTGCACCAAAGCCGCCGACAATGATGAAAATACTCAATGCAATACTTAATACAAAACCAGCAAGACTGAGTAGAATTGCGACGCTAGTAGCGACAATAGCAAGCAATAAAGAAGTGATATGCAGCGTCCAGCCAATTAGGATCACGGGTACGAGGCCAATAAGCACGACGACAAAACACCAGAATGAGGCGTTCAATATCCAGAAAATGCTGGCGAGATTTTCCGCAGAGATGTCGCGCACTGCAATAGAAGTAGCGTCAATCAATGAAAACACGCCTTTGATATAGCCTACACGTACAGCATGCTGGAAACGTAGGATCAGCACACTACCACACAGCGTCATAAATGTAAAACACCACAGCAGTGCCACTAATGCATCTTGCCATTTTAAGTAGAACGTGAATACATGCGTGTACGTACCCCATACCTTTACGCCCGACGCAAAAGAAACAATGGCTCCTAGTAAAAACACACTACACATCAACCATCCCAAGCGGCGTGTGCGCATATACGCTGCACTGCTCTGATAGAAGGTGTGTGTTGTATTAGCAGACTGTATCATGTGAAACCTTTATATGCCCAATAATATTATGTGCAAATGTCTGTCGCATTCCCTGCAACAGGTGCTATCAATCCTAACGATTCAGAGTGGGGAAAGGGTTCAAGAAGTTTTATGACTATGCCTCTTTTGGTATCAGTGCATGAATCATACTCATCAGATCAGCGGTACTAAATGGTTTTTGCAAGAGAAAGCCTGCTTGCAGCCCCATACGATGCAGTTCCCAGTCGTGACTGCCTGTGACGACGATAATAGGAACGGTACGTGTATTGCTATGCCCACGCAATATTTTGTAGAGGGATGCACCATCCAGGTTGGGAAGGCCAACGTCCAGGATAACAAGGTGTACGCCGAGGTCAGGTATCTGGTCGCGTGCAGACTCGCCATCAGCAAACGTATGCACATCCCATTGACCAGATAACGCTAATGTGTCAGAGAACATTTCTATCAAAGTTGCATCGTCCTCAACAATAGCAATAGTCATGCGCTTCTCGCGCGCTAGGATTGTATTAGCGTCTTCTGACACGCACCCTCACCTTGTCCTCCTCAGCAAAATGAAATACTTTCCAGTACAGAGTTTTTCGGTATAGAGTTAAGGATATATCAGGGATGAGGCTCTGTCAATGGGTATAATTGTGTTTCCTGTCAACACGATTTTGTTTTCCGTCTCAGACATCTTCTTAATAGGAGAATGAAATGCGTATCAACTGACAATGAGATAGATATGCAACCAAGTGTATTCCAAAACACACAGAAAAACGCATCTTGTCCTGTTTTTCGACACTTTCCTTAAGAATTGCTGAGAATTCTAAGGAAAGGAGCACAAAATACTTGCGTCTACACTCTAAGACAACTATAATGAAAGGGTATTAGGACATCCTTATTCTTTTGTATATTTTCGCTCACTACTTCTCATTATTTATTTTCCTTGAATCTAGGGAGGCATATTATGCAGCAACAAGGCACAACGTGGCAAGGACATCAGGATAAGCAATCACTTTTGAAAGTCCTTGTGATCGACGATGCGGAAAACATTGTAGAGTTGGTACGAATTGGACTACGCTATGAAGGATTCCAGGTTGAGTCGGCTTCTGATGGCGAGCAAGGCGTCACGTTGGCACAGCGTATTAATCCCGATCTGATCTTACTAGATATTATGATGCCGGGCATCGACGGGCTAGAGGTCTGTCGGCGTCTACGTGCAAATCCAACGACACGTGATGTCCCTGTTCTCATGATAACGGCAAAGGACGAGGTGCGTGATCGTATCGCCGGACTTGATACAGGTGCCGACGACTATCTCACAAAACCATTCGACTTTGACGAGTTGCTAGCTCGTATCCGTGCTATCTTACGCCGCCAGAATCGTGCAAAATCTACGCAGACGGGAGCAAATGGCGATAGTGATACGAGTGGACAAGCACTTCAATTTGCTGATTTACGACTCAATCCCGCTACCCGCGAAGTAACACGCAGTGGTCGCTTAATAGAACTGACGGCAACTGAATACAATCTGTTACACCTGTTCATGCGCCATCCACGTCAAGTGCTTGACCGTCAAACCATTCTTAATCAGGTGTGGGGCTATGACTTTCTTGGTGAGACAAACATTATTGAAGTCTATGTACGTTACCTACGTGAGAAGATTGAAGACTCGCCAAGCACACCACGCCTTATTCATACCGTACGTAGCGTCGGCTACGTATTAAAGGGAGATGTATAGCAGGTGAGAGTCGTTGCGGTCATGC
>CAXUHF010000128.1:0-3857 GCA_964250765.1 uncultured Ktedonobacteraceae bacterium
TGGCAAGTCCATAAATGATTTACTTGGTCCTAATAGGCTTGCCCCTGTCATGCCACCCTACGATGTGGATGTATGAGGTCATAGTCATGAATATCAATAAACGACTTCTTCAATATGTAAAAACAATGTATCTTTATATAGCGGCAGTGGGTGTCCTCGGTCTGCTGACAGCGGTGTGTATCATCACACAGGCAAGCTTTATTGCACAGATTATCAATAACGTGTTTCTTCTGAAGCAATCTCTACCTCAACTACAAACGGCATTATTCATACTGCTTGGCGTTCTGGTCCTACGTGCCATCCTTGTCTTTAGTGGCGATACCATTACAAACGCGGTATCCTGTGTTGTGAAGAGCGACCTACGCAATCGCCTTTTCACGCATCTCTTCAAGTTGGGTCCGCTCTACACAAAGGGTGAGCGTAGTGGCGAGATTGTGAATACAACTGCAGATGGTATCGAGGCACTTGACGCCTACTTTATTCAGTTTTTTCCGCAGGTTGCGGCAACGCTGATTATTCCAACGATTGTGCTCATTACAGTATTCAGAATTGATGTCCTGTCAGGTGTCGTGCTCCTCGTTACATGGCCCATTTTGCCATTCTTTATGGCATTGATAGGTATACAGGCAAATGCGATGACGAAGAAACGCTGGCAGGTACTAAGCCTATTGAGTGCACATTTTCTTGATGTATTGCAAGGCTTGACCACACTCAAACTCTTTGGACGTACAACGCTACAAGAAGAGACGATTCGACGTGTGAGTGACCGTTATGGCGAGATCACCATGAAGGTTTTGCGTGTTGCCTTTCTCTCCTCCTTTGTGATGGAAATGGGAGCCACGCTTAGTACGGGTATCGTCGCGGTAGAGATTGGTCTACGCCTGCTCTATGGCGGTATCGCATTTGAACCTGCCTTCTTTATTCTGTTGCTCGCACCAGAATTTTACTTGCCTCTGCGCTCATTAGGAACACAGTTTCACGCAAGCATGGAAAGTTCAGCGAGCGCGGAACGTATCTTTACTATTCTCGAAACACCGATACAAGAGAAAATGCAGGGAGACCGCAAGGGTTTCCCCTACATCTTTGCAGATGTACGTGTAGGGGAGACCCTTGCGGTCTCCCTGCCCCCCCACGGGATGAAGACTCCAGCACGAGAGAAAGTCGTTCGTACCTCGCTCGCATTTCACGATGTGCATTACAGCTATCCAGCTGCGGACGACGAGCAACGACAGAAAGAAGCGTTGCAAGGGGTCTCATTCGAGGTCTTGCCCGGACAAAAAGTAGCACTTGTAGGTGCGAGTGGTGCAGGCAAGACAACGATTGCAAGTCTGCTCCTACGTTTCATGGAGCCGACACAGGGCAAGATTACGCTTGATGGTCGTCCCATTCAGCAGATGACGGCTCAAGCATGGCGTCAGTTTGTCGCATGGCAACCGCAAAATCCCTACGTGTTCAATACAACGATTGCGGAAAACATACGCATGGGACGCGCCGATGCCTCGTTGGAAGAAGTCATACAGGCAGCACGAGCGGCTGATGTTCACGAGTTTATTGAGACGTTGCCGCATAGCTACGACACGATTATCGGTGAGCGTGGTGCTCGTTTGAGCGGTGGACAGGTACAACGTCTAAGCCTTGCACGAGCATTTTTGAAGAACGCGCCGATTTTATTGCTGGATGAAGCAACCTCGACGTTAGATGGTGAAAGTGAGGAACGCGTGTTTCGCACCATCGACACCGTGATGAAAGAGCGCATTGTGCTTGTTATCGCCCACCGTCTCAACACCATTAAAAATGCAGACGCGATTATTGTTGTCCAGGATGGATGTATCGTGGCTTCCGGTACACACAAGAGTCTATTGCAAACATCCCCTGTCTATCAACATCTGATACAGGCGTATGAAGGAAAAGAGGTGACTGTATGAACAGCACATTTGCTCGCCTCCTGAAATTAGCGTGGCCTGTACGAACGTGGATGGCACTTTCAGCATTGATTGGCACAGCGACGGTGCTGAGCGGTATTGGTCTTGCCGCGACATCGGCATATCTAATTTCAGAGGCAGCGTTGCATCCATCGGTAGCAGCATTGTCTATTGCGATTGTCGGCGTACGCTTCTTTGGTATAGCACGTGGCGCATTTCGCTATCTTGAACGGCTGGTCTCGCATCGTACGGCCTTTCGTCTGCTTGCTGATATGCGCGTCTGGTTCTATAAAGCACTTGTGCCTCTTGTACCTGCACGCTTAATGACCTTGAAAAACGGTTCTCAGCAAGCATTGAGGAGTGGAGACGTACTACGACGTGCTGTGTCCGATGTTGACATGTTGCAAAATTTCTATATTCGCGTACTCGCGCCACCAATTATCGCAGCACTGGTCGCATTGATTCTGTGGTTGTTTCTCGGTGCGTTCGGTGCCATCTTTGGTCTGATTTATCTTGGCTTCTTTCTGCTTTCAAGTGTCGTTGTACCTGCACTTACGCATCTATCCAGTAGAAGATTAGGACAGCAAATGGTTGCGACACGCGCCGACCTGCAAGCACAACTTGTCGATAGTGTGCAAGGCATCGCCGATCTTGTGGCATTTGGACAAGAGCAAAGACAAGCGGCACATATTCAAGCCTTGACGCAGAAACTTAATAAAATGCAGATGGCGATGGCTTTTATAGGAGGGATACAGAACGGGCTAACCAACTTCTTCATGAACGCAACGGCATGGGTCATGCTGTTCATAGCCATTCCATTTGTCCATAGTGGGCAGTTAGATGGTCTCTTCCTGGCTCTGCTCGTACTTTCGGCCCTTGCAAGTTTTGAGATTGTATTACCACTACCCAACACATTCCAGCAATTGGGTAGCAACTTGAAAGCAGCAAGTAGACTTTTCGAGATTGTTGATGCACAACCAGCAGTAGAGGATATTCAACATCCTGCACTCCTACCAGAGGATACGACGCTTACGGTTGAACACCTCAACTTTCGTTATGAAGCTGACGAGCCATATGTGTTACGGGATATCAACCTTACGCTTAAACCGGATGAATATGTCATGCTTGTTGGCCCCAGTGGGTCGGGCAAATCTACATTAACACACCTGCTGCTACGCTTCTTCGACTATCATGAGGGACGTATCACACTTGGTGGTCGTGATCTACATGACTATAAGCAAGACGACCTTTATACGCTGATAAGCGTGGTCGAGCAAGATACGCATCTCTTCAATACCTCTATTCGCGCGAACCTAATGCTGGCTCGACCAGAGGCAAGCGAAGAGGAGATGATTGAGGCAGCACGGCAGGCACAACTTCATGAGTTTGTGCAAACGCTTCCTCATGGCTATGATACAGAGGTGGGTGAGCAAGGGCTACGTCTGAGCGGTGGCGAACGGCAACGCGTATCTATTGCACGCGCCTTTCTCAAGAATACACCTATTGTTATTCTCGACGAACCAACGGTCAACCTCGATGCCATCGCTGAGCAGAGTGTGTTACACGCGATACAATCGCTTCGCCAGGGACGTACAACACTGATGGTGACGCATCGTCTTACTGCAATGGACATGGCAAACGAAATTCTTGTTTTCCAGGATGGTCGTATCATCGAGCGTGGCACACATCGTCAGCTCCTACAAAACGAGGCTGCCTACTGGCACATGTGGCAACAACAAGAAACGTCCGTAGAGGTCTAATTCACTACACCCTGTGAGCAACGAACCAGCTAGACGAAGACGTTCATACCAGCATTCTTACATCCTTTGATACTATGCATTGCTCACAGGGTGTAATGAATTATAGGGGCAAGGGCACCCGCAAGGGGATGCCCCTCCCATATGACGCCACTTCCCACGCCGTTCAGCATATGGG
>CAXUHF010000128.1:3867-15143 GCA_964250765.1 uncultured Ktedonobacteraceae bacterium
GGTTCCCCCCCCCCAATCCCCCCCACCACCCCCCCCGGCCCCCATAGGGGGGGGGCCCCCCGGTGGGGGGTGCCCTGGTTCAGGTGACAAATCAGCTTTGATAGACCCCTACAATCCCTTCCCTTGACATGCCTCTTCCCTACTGCTAGTATTGGGGCAATCTTTACGGGGCATGTTATCCCGTTTTTCATGGAGTTTTTGTGAGTCGATTCCTTCTATTTGCGTGAAGTACATCACAGACAATCCATGTAAAGTATTTTATGCTACAAGTATGACATCACAAAGATATTTTTATACACCATTCGCTATGCTACGAGGAGAAAGATTGGTCGATGGACGCAATACTTACCGGACCATTTGGTCCAATGATGCTGAGTCCAGGTGCCACTGTGCTTGGGCGCACGCAAGATAACCAGATTGTGGTGAACGATGTCAAAGCTTCATCACATCACGCGGAACTTCGTTCTACAGGACAAACCTATACGATTACTGATCTCGGCAGCACCAATGGTACCTATGTGAACGACCAACAAATTGCTCGTACAGTGCCGCAGGAGTTACGCTCAGGTGATAGAATTCGTATTGGTGATACATCATACACGTTTGAAATACGTGGTGCTCAACAGTCTGGCGCAGGTATGTATGGTGGACAAGGGTCAAACCCTAATTTCGCGCCCACTCAGGTGGCACAACCTCAATATCCAGGCACCGCTTATGGTGGTAATCTAAGTGCACCAAACTTCCCTCCGACACAGCCTGTCGCCGATTTTCAACAAGGTGGGTTTCAACCCTATCCTGGACCGCCAAACGGTTTTACGCCACCACCGCCGGGCGGCTCTTCGTTCAATCAATACAATCAACCAACGCAAGGAACATTATATTCACCACCACCGCCACCACAGTACAATCCTGCTTCACCATACGGTCTGCCACCCGTCCCCAGCGCATATCCAGCACAAGGTGCAGGTATGCCACCGTACACTATGGCACCACCAACTCAGCCTAGAAGAGGTAATGGACTACGAACAATACTACTCGCGAGTCTAGCTCTCATTGTAATTTTAGGGGCTGTTGCCACCTTTTTTATTGTGCATAATAATCAAGTTGCCGCTGACAATGCTACCGCAACCGCTACCGCACTTACAGCAACGGCCCACTCGAATGCTACAGCAGTTGCAAGAGCGCAAGCTACTGGCACGGCAGCAGTGAATGCAACGGCAACGGCAGGAGATGGCGTAACTCAAGACGGTGCCTATGCGACTGGTACTGTCGCGTTGAATGACGCAATGAAAGATAACACGGGCGGGAATCAGTGGCAAGAAGATGCGAACTGTGCCTTCAATCAAAACGTGTACGAGGTCAAAGAGGCTCATCAAAATACATTCATTACCTGCTTTGCGCAAGGAACGACCTTTAGTAATTTCTCTTATCGTGTCCTTATGACCGTCATTAGCGGCGATTGCAGCGGTATTGCATTTCGTGGCGATGTGAATAGTAATAAACAGTATTACTATGAAGTCTGTCAGGAGGGAACGTATGCTCTTCTGCTGTTCGATGGAACTACGGACAAGTATCTTATTCGTCCTACCAGCAATTCCGCTATCAAAAGCGGAGTAGGCAAGATTAATGTCGTCGCCGTTACCGCAAATAACGACACGATTCAGTTGTATGCGAACAACACATTGATAAATACGGCACAAGACGCAACACTTACAAGTGGAAGCATTGGTGTCGTCGCTATCAACCACACCAGTAGTTCAACAGATACGGCCTTCGCGGGCGCGAAAGTATGGACAATTTGAACAGAAACACAACGAACACAACCGCTAGCGGTTGTGTTCGTTGTGTTTCTGTTAGATAAAAAGAGAGTAAAGATATGGCACAATTTATGCGTTTCCCGACAGAGCGCGAACGAGTTATTCGCAGTGGCAATACGGCGATTGGCGTCATTCCTGAGCTAAGTCTTGTCACACAATTTCAGGTCGATGCGTGGGAAGTTCTTTATCGTCCAGCCGAGACAGGCAATGTGAAGCGTTGGGGCTTACCCTTGATGATTCCAAATTTTTCACGCTTGAAGGATGGTATTTTTCAAGAGAAAGGCACCACACTTCCCATTCACGGCTTTGGACGCAACCTGCCGTGGACAGTAACAGAGCACTCCGAGACAAGCATCAGCATTCAGCTTACCAGTAGTGATGCTACACGCCATGATTATCCTTATGAGTTCACCTTCACCGCCACAATCGCGGTGAGCGAGGACACACTATTGTACACGCTGACAATGGAAAATCGTAGCGACGAGATCATGCCTATAGCTCCTGGCTTTCATCCCTATTTCACGGTTGCACAGGAAGAGAAGCCGCATCTCGTTGTAGATACCATTCCTGGTTTCAGCGTTGATAACTACCAGTGGGATATTAAACCGCCCGACAACCCATTTGTATTTCCGCACAGTGCCACTATTCAAATTCCTCAACACGGTACGCTCACCATCGCTGAGCTACCCGATGAGGGAGTCTACAAACTAAAGAATATCCAGGTCTGGTCGGAGCCTGCCGAAAAACCCGATCATGATTTCGTCTGCTTCGAGCCAATTGTTACCAGCGAGGATGGTTTGAACCGTCCAGCCGACCGCTTGAATATCGAACCACACGGTACACAACACATTCTCCTACAATTGACCGCGAAACCAGGTGCATAATACACTCTAGCTTACCAGGAGTACAAAAAAACACTGTTTTTTTGTACTCCTGGTAAGCTAGAGTGTACGTTTATTTTTTACGTAACAACTTAAACAGTTATTATGAGGATGGTATTTACATTCTCCTTCCTACCCTGATGCTTCTTCCCATCATTGGCCCGAACATAGGCATTTCCTGCTCTCCAGAAGGTTCGACTGCTTCCAGAGCAGTTGCACTAACCATCTGATCACGAAGGGTGTTGACCTGCCCAATCATAGTCTCCTCCATCGTCCCCTCCTGAGTGCGTGAAACCCATCGCATCATGGATGAAAGGAAGAGTTCTTTGAGATAAGCGAACGAAAAGCCTTCGCTAAGCTCGCTAAGCCTGTGGGTTGATGCATTGGAGAGACGAATAGCTGGTTGGAGTGATGCATTCCACATCTCAATGTAAGCTTCTCGTTCCGCGAGTTCAGGCAGGTCAAAGGAATATTTGCGGTCAAAACGGCTAGGACGGTCAAGAATGGCTGGGTCTAGTCGCTCAGGATGATTGGTTGTGGCAAGCGCAACGATGCCAGTATTAGCAGCGAAACCATCTAGCTCGTTTAGAAAGAATGAGCGATTTTGTGATGTGAGCAACGCATCGAGGTCTTCAAAGACAAGAATACAAGGTGCTGATCTACGTGCTCGCTCAAAGACCTGACGAATGTTGTCTTCGTCGGTGCGGTACTCGGCATTGAAACTCTTGACGTAGAGACAGGGCTGATCCAGAGCATTGATAATAGCTTTCACAGTGTGCGTTTTGCCATTTCCTGGTGGACCAACAAGCAAAATACCTCGTTTCCAAGGAATACCATACATCTCATAGGTGGAACGCGCAGCGAAGAACTGTACAAGGTCTTGGTGGATTTCTTGCTTGAGGTCTCCCTTCAAAATCAGGTTGTCGAAGGTAGCGCCCTTGATTGCTTGAAAGAGTCGCGCATCTTTCTGCCAGCAGCCACTCGTGAATACCAGCACCTCACCACGGACATCTACATTCCAGCGGCATACTTCTAGCATAAATTCTCTAGCTGTTTCCTGCACATCCGCTATAATCCAGAAGTGATACGTTTGGTGCATATTATCGGTCCAGCGCATCACAATCACATCAAACGTGAAACCGTGCCACGTAACAGTCATCCATGCATTCTTTGAGCCATCCACAACCTGATCCTGCTCAGTATCCCCTTGCTGAGTGCTAACGCTGTTTACAATACCCCCTATTCTTAACATGTTCTGGGTCCAGTTAACTGGACCAATTTGTCGTTCTATCCAGTAGCTAATAACTTGATTGTAAACAACATCGCTGTGTTCGATGCTACAATGCCCTTCTTTGGCGTATTCTTCTACATCAAAATGTCCATCTTCGCCTTCAACAAAGGTCTTGTCAGGAAAACGCTCTGCAAGTACCTGACTAACATGATATGCAATGACATTTTGTGGGAGAGCAAGAGCTTCCCGAATAAGCTGCTCCTTTTGCATAGTACTCCTTATTCATCTCATCTTTATAATACACGCTTCGGAGTCCAAGTACATGTACGTTATATAGGAGCAAAAGTTAGCTTCATCAATCCTGTAAATTACTCAGAGAGGACTCTGACAAAAGTGGATATTTGTCAGAGTCCTCTCTAAATAGTTATTTTTTTACTTCTAAATAAATGAGCAGGGCCATTGCATCTAAACGCATCACGTTGTCTTGCGACCCTTGCGTTTTGATGGCACCCTGCATATAGTTTGAAGCGGGATTTTCGTCGCACCAGAATATATTGGCAAGGTCTTCGCTATTGCCGCGCACAATCAGGTCTGGTGGTTCTGACGAGCCATCCTGTACAGTTGTTGTACCGTTACGTATCGTCATGGTAAAGCCTGCTTGAACATCCATCGCCTCAATGTAGATAACGCAGTTCCAGTTGCGTAAAGAGCGTATCACACGCTCGCTTTTTTGTGCCTGTGCCACATAATCATCCAGAGCTTCGCGTATCTCTTCTTGTGTTGCCATAACTCACTCACACCTTCGCAGTCTTCAAAGCGTCCATAACCTCTATTGCCACACGTTCGCCCGATTGTACGGCACCATCCATGTAGCCATTCCATACCGTCGCGGTCTCGGTTCCCGCCCAGTGAATGTTGCCAATCGGAGTACGCAGAGCCTCTCCGTAAGCCGTCCAGACCCCAGGAGGCATATAGGCCACATAGCAGCCACGCGAATATTCTTCGTCCGCCCAGCTTTGTTCGACGTACTCACGTGGGTTGCGTGCCTTTTCGCCAAAGTAACGTACAAAACTCTCAATCGTTGCTATCTGCCGCTCTTCGATACTTTTACGACCCCATACACGGCTATCGTTCGCATCAATAAAACCCATTAACACACCAGAGGAACCGTCATCGGGTGAGTTATCATAAGTCACACGAACAGGACCCGTATCGCTGGCGACCTGCCCTGATAATCCGTCTGTGCGCCAGAACGGAGTATCGTAGACACACTGTACCTTGTGAATGCTACCCATTGGCATACGCTGTGTCAACTGGTCACGATAACCTGATAACACGGGACGATAACGCAAACGACCCGCGAGCGTAGGGGGTATGGCGACAACGACACGTTTCGCTGTTACCGTCAGCGTATCGCTTTCCACACGCACACCTCGCTCATTCTGTGAAATACTATGAACAGGCGTGTTTAAAATAAGCCGTTCGCCGAGCGTTTCCGCTACTTTGTTTGAGACTTCCTGCGCACCCTTATAAAAACGATTCTCTTGTGCCCCACGTGTTACACTAACCAATTCATTGAGACTCCCGCCAGAGTGGATGTAGAAGAGCGCATGTAGGAGAGAAATATCGCGTGGTTCTGCGGCAAAAATAGATTGAATGGCGAGTGTTACCCATATGCGCGCACCTTCAGAAGAGACGTTCGCATCTAACCACGTTGCGAGTGTCTGCGAATCCCACGCCAACGCTTTCTCGGCCTGCCACGGTGCGTCAAGCGGAACCTGACTCGCCATGATGTTGAGTTCGAGCATTGTCTCGACCACATCCATCGACACCAACGGGTCATGCATCGGTATCACACCAGAATATGCGGACAGTGTGCCACTGCGATACTCCAGGTTTTGCCCATCCACAAATGTAGGAAAGGTCGTGACTCCCATCTCGTTCGCAAGAGCAGCGATGCGATGCTGTGTTGGTCCAATCCACTGCCCACCGAGGTCAAGCAAGGTGCTATCGCTAGCGAGTCGCGTATACGTACGCCCACCCACACGGTCTCGCGCCTCAAGCACAAGCACGTCAACCCCTGCTTGCATAAGATTTCGTGCGGCAGTCAAGCCCGCGAGACCTCCTCCAACCACGACCACATCAGTGTGTCGTTCTCCTCTATTCATAAACGAATTTGCCGAAGCCATGCTATACTGTCCCTCTCTTCATCGAAAAAGCCGCTCAGGTAATTATTTTTGATGATAGCACGGCGGGAGGGGAAATACAAACTTACTTATATGTATGCCAATACACACCAAATGTTCATCTTAGTGATTGTAGGGAAACGAAGGAACAATGAAGGCATAGAACTCTTTGGAGATGTGAAACGTCATTCCCATAAAATGGCGAGTGCACTTCGTAATGAAGACAGTTGTGTTACTCTTTTATGCTATGATTCGGAGTTTAAAGTTCAACAAGCTGACGATGCAGGTGGCATCGTCAGCTCAACCGAACCCTGAACTTTTACACAACTCTTGACATACTACCATGCAACAACTGCAACTGCTAATCCGATTATCACAACACCATAAGCAATACCATAGTAGATAAACCAATTTAGTGTAGTATTAAGTTCATCTCTACAACGCAAACTAGCTACTAAAAAGGTATGACCCCTCGAAGTGGTGAATAAACTCAGGTAAGCTACAAAACAGCAACGAGATTAGGGGCTAAAGCGTATATTAAGATATAATGAAAAAGAGACTCCCTTACCCGAAAGAGTCAAGCAATACCTCTTTTTCTTTGATAGTCAAAATGCAAACAATCGTGTACAATCACTCATGAGAATGTACACATACTTCAAGCCACAAGCGGTACGAGAATAGCGAAGACAGAACTCCAAAAGTACATCTAGCTATATCGTATAGCGTAAGATATAATAGAAGTATATAGTTATGCCCCACTTTCCCTTTGCATGTGTTTTTTAGGGATCATGCATGTCGGAGGCGCAGAAAGCAGGTAACACAAAGATGGACAGACAGCCGGCTAACATGCACTGGCTACAAAATAATAATGAGCGACCAACACGCAGGCCAACAGACCCAACTGGTCGCCCAACACCGAATGGACAAACGACGCCCCCGAAACGTGGCTCCAGTTTAAATCGCTGGCTACTCATACTTGTGGCAGTCATGGTCGCGGTGTATCTCTATAGCTACTTCAATTTTAACTCGAACACTACAGCACCAGCACGTACGGAGCTTTCGTACAGTGATTTTTACGCGCAGATTGCTGATAAAAACATCAAGACTGCAACACTCATTGGACAGACAGATATTCAGGGCGACCTGCGTAACGCTGTCGGAGGCCACACAGCCTATCATACACAGCAACTTCCCAATGGTGACACCGACCTCCCCAATGCGTTGATTGCCAGTGGAGCCACAGTATCGTATCAGCCACCACCAGACAACTCGTTTTGGCTGAATATCCTGATTACGTTCTTGCCGTGGGTAGCACTAGTTGGCTTATTCATTTTCTTCAGTCGCAGAGCTTCGCAGGGACAGCAAGGCATCTTTAGTTTCGGCAAGAGCCGTGCCAAGCTGATTCTTGAGGATCGACCAAGCACCACGTTTGCTGATGTCGCGGGTGTCGATGAGTCAAAGTACGAACTGCAAGAGGTGGTTGAGTTCCTGAAAACACCCGCAAAGTTCCAACGTCTCGGTGGTAAAATTCCACGCGGCGTCTTGCTCGTAGGCCCTCCGGGAACAGGTAAAACATTGCTCGCCCGTGCTGTAGCAGGTGAAGCAGGCGTACCGTTCTTCTCGATGAGCGGTTCTGAGTTCGTCGAGGTGTTAGTGGGTGTTGGTGCGAGTCGCGTGCGTGACCTATTCGATCAGGCGAAGAAGGCTTCACCAAGCATCATCTTCATCGACGAAATCGACGCCGTTGGTCGTCAGCGTGGCTCAAGCATCAACACAAACGATGAGCGTGAGCAGACGCTGAACCAATTGCTGGTCGAGATGGATGGTTTTGATAATCGTCAGGCCGTTGTGGTCATAGCAGCCACTAACCGACCAGACGGACTCGATCAAGCACTACTACGCCCAGGTCGTTTTGACCGTCGCGTCACCGTTGATCGTCCCGACTGGAATGGTCGTCTCGCTATTCTGAAAATTCACTCACGTACCGTACCACTGGCTCCAGATGTTGACCTTGTTGCGCTTGCTCGTGGCACCACAGGTATGGTTGGTGCGGACCTGGCGAACCTCGTCAACGAAGCGGCATTGCTAGGGGCAAGACGCAATCTTGATCGTGTGACACAAAATTGTTTTAATGATGCACTGGACAAAATTCTGCTTGGCGCGGAACGTCCACTTGTGCTCAGTGACGAAGACTTGAATGTCACAGCTTATCACGAAGGTGGACATGCGCTTACAGGTCTTGTCTCGGAAGGGTCCGATCCTGTAACAAAAGTCACGATTGTCCCACGCGGTCAGGCACTCGGCGTCACCATGTATACAC
Organism: uncultured Ktedonobacteraceae bacterium; assembly: GCA_964250765.1. GTDB lineage: Bacteria > Chloroflexota > Ktedonobacteria > Ktedonobacterales > Ktedonobacteraceae > JBBQVS01. The sequence continues at coordinate 12,303 of CAXUHF010000128.1, forward strand.
CGCTTGATGATCGCTACAACTACTCGAAAGACTATCTGCTGACACAGATTGTTACGGCCCTTGGTGGTCGAGCAGCCGAGCAAGTCGTCTTTGGTAAAATTACAACAGGTGCGGAGAATGACCTGCAACGCGTGACCGCAATCGCACGTCAGATGGTCACACGCTGGGGTATGAGTGAACGAATGGGCACAGTCTCATTCAGCGAACGCCAGAGTCCTTTCGCGGGAGGTGGTGATACGGGTGCGCCTACCAACTATAGCGAAGAGACAGCAGAGTTGATTGATGAAGAGGTGGATCGCATTGTTCGTAGTTCCTATGCGAAATCTGTCGAAATACTGACGGCATATCGTCCAACACTTGACCGTATTGCGGAAGAGCTACGCCGTCACGAGACAATTGATGCGAAGCAGATGCGTAACATTCTGGAGGAAACGGGAGTTCAAATTGCGTCCACGCAATCGTTACCTGTTCCTGGCGCGCCACCACAACGTGTCGTGCCTACCCCTCCCACAACACCCATATCGTCATATCAGCCACCCGAAGGTGGCATGTAAAAACAAATGACTACAAACAAGAGCACCTGAGAGGAATGCATTCCTCTCAGGTGCTCTTGTTTGTAGTCATTTGTTTTTAGCGTTCGGGTCTCGGTTTCTCACCCCACACGGTGAGAATAAAGCTCAATGCACAAAAAGAGTCAGACTCAATGTCTTCCAGAGCTTGCTCGTAAAGTTGCTCAAACTCCTCCGATGTTATCACCTTCATTTGTAGCAGAAACGGCTTGAGCAACCGATTAAGCACCTTGAAGTTTTGATAGAACTGCCAGTGCGCCTCCATATGCATTGAGGCATCAACGGGAGCCGCTGCCCTACCAAGGGAAACATAGCCAGCATCGAGCAAGAAGCGTCCAAGCATAGGCGCAATGCCCAATGTCTGACCATCGGGCGAAAAACTCTGTCCCGTGAGAAAGAGTGCCTTCGAGAGTTTGGCATTTAACTGACTACAAGCCAGACTTGTACTCGCACCATCGCTAATCTCTGTCATACGCATAATTCCACCTGGACGAAGAATACGCTGACATTCTTGAAGAAGGGGTATCCATGCATATTTCGGCATAAAGCCAAAAAGTAGGCGAGCATTGACCAGATCGAATGAGTTGTCGGGAAAATCGAGCGGATTGAGAATATCCATCACCTGAAAACGAGCATTGTCCAACCCTTGTACACGTGCCTGACTTTGTGCATAGGCAATACTACCTACACTCGTATCCACACCTACAACCTGAGTCTTTTCTGAGGCATAGGCAAGGTCCATTACCCAGCCCCCTGGACCACAGGCAAGATCAAGAACAGACTCCAACGCACTCATCTTTTCAGGACTCTGTTCGTGTAACACACCACCCATTTGCTCAGTTGTAAGACGATCTTGATACATTAGCCGCGCAGTCTCTGCCGCATCTTCGGCATTTATGAAATATTTCCCCTCGCCTCGATCATCCGGTGTTGTCATTTCTCGCTCCTTGCGATGCAATTATGTATGCTTCTATACATCTATACAGAACTATCCCTCTTGTGAAATATAACATCTCTTTCACTGTTTTACTACTAGTAGGAAAAATACCCTACTCCAAAATAGGTACATACAGGGAAAATATGATATGATATGTGCTAGCCACTACCCTACTGAGACGAAGGTGTAGCACTTTTCGTATTCATACTAAGTACCCATCCTTTTTCGTAGGTGAAGCAATGATGCTTCATGTAGTAGTCATCAAATATAGGCAATCGCCTATGCGACGAGAGGAACAGCATGGCAAAGACAACTTCCAACACACAGGAAAAAAGTACCTCTTCTAAGAAGAAGACCCATACTCCTGATCAGACTACCGAGAAAAAGTCACAGCAAAAGAAAAATGCACATGCTTCTGTCCAAATTGATGAGAAGCAGAAACGCAAGGAGCAAGCGAAGCAAGAGGCAAAGCTGATGCTCCAGGCGGAACAGGCGAAAAAGGACGTGCAGAAGGCAGAACAAAAGCTAGCAAAAGCACAAACACGCCTCGAAGACGCTCGCACTCAGCAGCAGACACTTGAGCAAAAGCTGGCAGAATTGCGTACACCTCCTCAGCAAGAAGAGGTATCGCATAATGGTGTTCCAGCTACCTCGGACGAACCATTGACAACGCTTGTGCAAGCAGAGGATGCATTGGTCATGGAAGACACATCCTTGTCTTTGATAACACCGTTCGTTGTGCAGAGTGCTGATACCACTGATACCACTGAAGTCCCAGAAGCATCGGTTGCTGAAGCACAAGACGCAACAGCAACTTCTGTACTAGCTGAAACTCTAGACACAACAATTGCTTCTGAACCAACCACGACGACTGATCTACCACCAACAGAAGTCAGCACAGATATTCCCGACGCTTCTCAAGAGCAGAGCACCCCGATTTCTACAGAGACAAGTGGAGAAGAGACACAATCCACACAGGCGACAGCAACTAACTCTACGGACTACCAGATTAGCTCGAACAACGTAAGTATGCCCTTGCTCTCGCGTGATGATACAACATGGCCTCCTCCATTAATACGTGAAGAGGTCGCTGAGGCCGCCAAAGCAGTTGTAGCTTCGGATGCTTCTGCCGCTCAGGACACTTCCACTAGTGAAACAGATGCACCCGACACTCAAGATGCATCTACACATGAAGAGGAAACGAATTCAGCGAGTTCCACGGAAGAGAATGAGACCACGACAGAGGAACAGCCGCATCGCAGAAGTTCTACAACTAGCAGACGAACGCGAAAAACGACAGAGTAGATTTCGGCAGCAAAAACATTGACCTGTGCC
>CAXUHF010000129.1:0-14992 GCA_964250765.1 uncultured Ktedonobacteraceae bacterium
CCCCGCATGAGGGCGCATGCACCCTCATGCGGGGGTTGACAATCAAGACGGTATCCACAACGTATTTTTGTCAAAACACTATCGTCTTATTCTCATAGACCAGAACCCTATCCTCCGTGTGAAGTCTTACAGCCTCGGCTAACACTCTGCGTTCAACATCGCGTCCCTTACGGATGAGATCATCGACAGTATCACGATGATTACAATGAATGACATCCTGTGCGATGATTGGCCCTTCATCCAGGTTTTCCGTGATGTAGTGCGCCGTTGCGCCAATGATTTTTACGCCGCGTTCAAATGCACGTGCATAGGGATTCGCCCCAATAAAGGCTGGCAAAAAGCTATGGTGGATATTAATGATCTGGCGTGGATATGCCTCTACGAGGAATGGTTCTAGGATTTGCATATAACGGGCCAGGATTAGAAAATCGACCTGCCCTAGTAAGAGTTCCAAGATACGTTGCTCGTCCTCGACGCGGTGTTCGCGGCGTATAGGAATATAGTGATAGGGCACATTATACATCTGCGCGAGTGCTTCCAGGTCACGATGGTTGCTCACAATAAATGGGATATCGAGAGCTAGCTCTCCACTCTTCCAACGCCATAACAGGTCAGTAAGGCAATGATCGAGCTTAGACACAAAAATGCCAGCCCGTTTTTTATAGCGTGAGTAAGAGACACTCCACTGCATAGAAAATGCATCCGCGATCCCCTGAAATTTCTCTGTCAATGCAGCAGGTGAGAGTGCAAATCCCTCTTCATCAATACTTATACGCATGAAAAATGTATTGTCGGGAGTAGAATGTTGGTCGGATTGTACAATATTGCCATGATGCTCAAAGATAAAGCGCGAAATAGCCGCCACAATCCCAGGTTTATCAGGACAGGAAACAAGCAATGTCACGGTATGTTTTTGTGTAGACACGTAAGATATAATACCCTTCTTATAGTTGTAGAATACATATAAACTATGAAATCGCTACATATACTACGCGCTATAATAGGTGTCTCAACCTTAGGTGTCAATAGAAAGGAACTGCTCTAGTGCAATCAACTTCATCGTTGTTCACATCACCATACTTTCGACTTGAACAAGTCGCAGAAGGAATTTTTGCTGCCATCGTAATCGAAGGAATGGGAGCTTGGGGAAATGCAGGTATTGTCGATTTATAGAGTGAACTTTTCACATAAGAACAAAATACTGAGTAACTTATATCTCCAAGTAGTGTTCTTGTCTCACACTACTAAATCACGTCGCCATGCGACCTCTGTTGGTAGCCAACCCAATACCTTGTACTTCTGTACTTGCGATGTGTTGGGCAGCGCTGCCACAAGCTCAGACACAGGAACTTCACAGAAACCGAGGCGGTGCCAGTATGTTCCCGCATCGGTGCTAAAGAGATAGACGTGCTGATAGCCACCACTACTAGCTTCGTTTAGAACATGCTGGACCAAGTATGTACCGATACCTTGACCATGAAGCGATGGGCTGATTGCAGCACTACGAAGCAAAACTGAACCTTTCCCTAATTCTAAACCGATGGCTCCCACAGGTTGTTGATGTCTATCCTCAGCAAGCCAGTAGCGTGTGTCATTAACCAAGATATCATCGGACGATAGCTGTACTTGCGCGAGAAGAGCATGAATCTTTGATATGTCGGTAAGACTCGCCTCACGTATGAATATATCAATGTTCTTAAAGTGCAAACTACACCTCCTCGAAACGCATTTTTTCTCTTGTACCACTAACTATTTTACGCTAAAAACTATGAGCATCCTAGCAATGAAGCCAAGAATAGTGCCATAATGCTAACAACTGTTTAATAAAACTGCACAATCAATTACAGAAAAGATAAGCAACCATGTTAAAAACGGAAGAAGAGCAGCAGATAACGAGAACACCTGCCCTTCGTATACAGATAGCAATAGCCTTTTTCGCATTTATTCTTATTGGTGCGAACGATGGCGCAACGGGTGTTCTCCTTCCCAGCCTTCAGGTACAGTATCACGTTGATAAGGCAACCATTGGACTGCTTTTCTTATGCGCTGTTCTTGGCTATCTCATCGCGGCATTTAATAGCGGACCTCTTGTAGGCAAACTCGGTATTCGTCTCTTCCTGCTTTTGGGTGTTGGTAGCTTTTTAACGAGTGCTGTTGTGTTAAGTACCGTTCCGCCATTTTGGGTGACACTGCTCGTGTTACTTCCACTTGGTTTTGGTGGTGCACTTCTCGATGCTGGCTTAAATGCATACATAGCTGGCTTCCCACGCAATACTGCCTTGCTCAACTATCTTCATGCCTTTTACGGTATAGGTGCATTGCTTGGTCCGTTACTTGCATCTACAATTTTTGCCATCGGCTTGACCTGGAACTTTGTCTATGGTACGTGGGTAGTCATAAGCGTTGTGTTATTTATTGCTGTGATGCTATCCTTTCAACGTCGTACCACTATGGCACAAGAGAGTGGAACGAGTAGTGAGAAGAACACTCTGGCAAGTGCACTTAAGCGCAGAATCGTGTGGATTGTCGCTTTCTTTCTGCTATTCTACGTTGGTACAGAGGTAAGTTTAGGTAATTGGAGCTATAGTTTTCTGCTCGAAGAGCGACATGGCCTCCCTCTCTTTTCAGGCTGGATCGTAAGTGGTTACTGGATTGGTCTCACGCTGGGGCGTCTCGTCTTACCACGCGTCGCGTTACGTTTTGGCGATAAGCGTTTGATACAGGGTTGCCTTTTGGGTGTAGCTATCGGAGTGTTGATTGTTTGGCTCATTCCGATTAATGCGGTTGCTGCTTTTGGGCTATGCTTCACAGGGTTCTGTCTTGGGCCAATCTTCCCAACAACTATTGGCCTGATGTCTCAACTCGTTCCATCGCGCATTCTTGCAAGTGCTATAGGCTTTCTTGCCAGTCTTGGCAGTATGGGAGCCGCGCTATTTCCCTGGTTAGCTGGCACTCTTGCACAAGCTGTTGGCCTTTGGTCCCTCATGCCCTATGTAATTGCTCTAACAATTGCTATGATGGTGTTTTGGTTCACGTTGCAACGACAATCACCATCTTACTCTACACTATGAAATAACAGACAAGGAGATACGTATATGCAGGCTCTGTTAGGCATTGATCTCGGCACAACAGGTGTCAAAGCCGCGCTCTTCGCAGCCGAAGATGGGCGCGTCTTATCTGACGCCTTTGTCGATTACCCTTTATTTCATCCGCATCCTGGGTGGGCAGAACAGCATCCAGCCGATTGGTGGCAGGCCACGATTACTGCTATCCGTACCTGCTTGGAAAAGGGAGTCGCCCACAACATTCAGCCTTCAGATGTTCGAGGTATTGGTCTCTCTGGTCAGATGCACGGCGTTGTCCTGCTCGATTCAAGTCAGCAAGTGATACGTCCCTGTATTATTTGGGCCGATCAGCGTAGCGATGCACAAGCGCGTTGGATGACCGAAAGAGTTGGTGCAAGCAAGCTCATTGAATACGTGAGCAATCCAGCCCTCACAGGTTTTTCGGCACCAAAGCTATTATGGATTCGTGATAACGAGCCTGAACTATTCGCGCGAACCACTACACTCCTTTTGCCTAAAGATTATATCCGCTATCGTCTTACAGGGGTTATGGCAATGGAGATATCGGACGCGGCAGGCACATGTCTTCTCGATGTGAAACATGGCGTGTGGTCACAAGAGGTATTATACGCGATTGAACTTGCACCTTCGCTATTGCCACCTGTTACCGCGGCAGATGTTGTAAGTGGCACAATTACCGATGAAGTTGCCTCTCTGACTGGCTTGCTCGCTGGTATTCCTGTTGCGGGCGGTGGCGCGGATAACGCATGTGGCGCGGTAGGCAATGGTGTGGTTGTGCCGGGGCTTGGACTCGTTTCGATTGGTACAAGTGGCGTCGTGCTTGCACACGCTGATACACCACAAGTTGACACATCTGGTCCTGTACCACGCGTACATACCTTCAACCACGCTGTACCACATGCATGGTATTTGATGGGTGTGACACAAGGGGCTGGCCTTTCGCTACGTTGGGTACGAGATAATCTTGGTTTGCCTGAACGCGCACTTGAACGTTGGACGGGCGAGGATGCTTATGAACTGCTCGCAAGAGAAGCGGTCATGGCCCCTCCTGGTAGCGATGGTTTGCTCTTCCTGCCCTATCTCCAAGGCGAGCGTACACCTCATCTTGATCCCTATGCGCGTGGTGGCTGGATTGGACTGACCGCACGCCATGATCGCCGCCATCTCATTCGTGCCGTGCTTGAAGGTGTTGCATATAGCTTGAAAGACTGCTTCGCCATTCTTCGTGAGCAAGGATTGTTGATTGAGCAGATGAGAGCGACAGGCGGTGGTGCAAAGAGCGTTATCTGGCGACAAATTATTGCTGATATACTTGGTGTTGAACTTGTCACAACGAACGCGACAGAGGGTCCTGCTTTTGGTGCAGCACTCTTAGCGGGTGTTGCAAGTGGTGTTTATCCATCGGTGAAGGATGCATGTGAGCAAACAATACGCATCGTTGAGCGTACCGAACCACGCACAGAAAACGAGCATGTCTATGCGGAAGGATACGAGATGTATGCAAAACTCTATCCCGCTTTCAAACCCATCTTCTCGCGGTAGGGACCTATTTATCGCGTCCTTGTTGGCGTCTCGATTGCCAACAAGGACGCGATAAATCGGTCCCTACAAATGCTTCTTAGCTGCTTGATGTGCTACCGTGGACAGCAGCGATGAATATTAATGCAATAACACCCAAAGAGACAACAAGCGCGACAATAGAAAGTACAAGCCCTATTGTGGCGAGCAAGCGCTTTGACGCCGCGCGTCGGCCTAACAGAGATAGAACAATGCCTACAATTGGCATTACAAGTCCAAAGAATGGAAACCAGCTTGTAAAGATACTGATGATGCCGAGAATAAAACCTGCAATTGCCAATGCTGACCCTGGTTCTGAGGCTACTGGATAGGGTGCCGCATAATATGGAGCTTGTTGCTGTCCATAGCCCGGATTCTGTACTGGTGGATATGATTGTTGCACAGGCGGTTGATAGGGAGCAGGTTGAGGTACAGGCTGTTGATATGCTGCTTGCTCCCCATATGAGCCGTAGACGGTTTGCGGTTGTTGTGGCTGCTCCGGTTGTTGATAACCACCCCCATACTGTCCACCGCTATAGGGGTCTTGTGAATTGCCTTGATAATACGGATTTTGATCGCTCATGAAAATAATGCTCCTTGTGTACAGTATACATTGTTAGAAAAGTGAGCGTATAAGCCATGTTACGCGTTATTGAGTAGCCACGACGCAAGTATAGCGTACATTGAAGTACAATGCAATGATACATGTTTTTCATAGTAGATGCTATGACATATTTCACAATAATAAAGAGGAGAGAATTTATGGCCTTTGCGGACGATATTTTGCCAGATACTATACAGGAACTGCGTCAACGTTTGCTACATCATCCTTTATGGCAACAAATTGAGGATGGCACACTAGAGAGAGCGAGACTACAGATTTTTGCCTTACAAGATTGGTGGCTTGTCCGTGAAGCCTATCGTTTGGATGCACTTGCTATTGCTGGCATACCTGACTTAGATGTACAAGAATTATTGATAAGTAAACTGATGCCAAAAGTAGGTGCTTATAAACTCTTACTCCGTTTCGGCGAGGCTCTTGGTCTCTCACAAGCCGATTTTGATGCTGTAGAGCCACTCGCGGGCTGTATGTCTTTAACAAATTTCTTCTACTTTATGCTTGCCTATGGTACACCCGAAGAAAAATTAGCCTCAGTAAGTGCAAGCGAGGATATTTTTGTACAGATATGTGCCCGCATTGGACCTGCTCTCATGAAACACTATGGATTACATCAGGAACAGGTCATGTTTTTCATGGCACATGATGAGATAGGTGAACGCGTAACTCCTGTTGATACAACTCTATTAGCTCGCTACTCGACTGCTAATGAGCAACAACGCATTGTGAGAGCAGTGCGTCTAAGCCATGAGTTCGAGTTGATGTTTTATGATACAGTGCTGCATACTCCATTGACATAAATGCCGTGCTCTTACTGTTCAATCTCAAACTCGTATTCTTTTGTGGCCTCTTGTAGCGTCTCGTTGAGGGCTGTAAGCGCGGTATGTGGATCAATTGGCTCTTGCATAGCCTCAGCCTCTGGATCAAAATGATTTTTCACCGATGGCATATCGCGGCGCAAGTCCTCAAGTAGTTCTATAACCTTACTCACTTTGCGCTCGGTGAGAAGTGTGATTTGTAGATCGAGATGGCGGCGCTGCTCCGCAAACCGCTCTTGCCTATTTTGCGTTGCGAGCACAATAACTGTCATGAGTAAGGCTGTGATGCTCACTATATCCTGAAGCCATGCAAATGGTGGTGCATCGAAAACAGGCAAGTCAAGAGGTTTGTGAAAGACACTTGCTGTAACCCATACTAGTATAATAAGTAGGATGGTATAGACTGCAAGAGGTCGTCCTAACGCGCTCGTCGCTCTCTCTATTAATCGTTGGTGATAACTCACTTTACGTTCGGCATTTATGCGCATTGCAACAATCGCTTCAATGTCCTGGTCAAGAATGTCTGTTAATTCCGTAAGTGCTCCCGTATTTTCCGCCATCGTATTTTCCTCTCGTGTTCTCTTGATACTTTTCACTACTACATCACATACCTAAAATGTTTCTATCTATAAAGAACACGTTGCACAGAGCATAAATGGAACGGTCAGGATAGCTTAAAACAAACGTGTACTAAGTTTGAAATCGACTACTTCTATTGCAAAGAAGATATTAGTGACAAAAGTTCTGCAAAATGGGAAGTGTAACAGTAAAGATTGAGCCTTGTCCAAGTTGGCTCTCAACGCTCACGCTTCCCCCGTGAGCACAAACAACCCTCTAACAATTGATAGATCAAGGCCAGAGCCACCCGCAGTACGTGAGCGTGCTGGATCGGCTCGGTAAAAGCGTTCAAAGATATGCTCTTGATCGCTGGGAGTAATTCCAATTCCATTATCACACACCGTGAGCACGCCGTGTGTTTCATTTGCTTTTACCGAAAGCGTCACACGCCCACCTGCATTCGTATAAATGAGTGCGTTCTCGACGAGGCTCATGATGACCTGTATCAAACGTGCTGCATCACCCACAACCACTGTCGGTTGAAGTTTATCCGTTGTCAGCACAATACTACGTTCAGTGGCGAGTGCCTCCATACTTGCTAGGACGGCCGAGGTCAACAGATCAAGGTCAACCGCATCCCGGTCGAAGTGAATATGGCCTTCGTCCGCACGCGCGAGTGCCAGCAGGTCGGTAATCAACATGCTAAGTCGTTCAGACTCTGCATTAATGTCTTGGAGCACCATCATAGACTCTTGAACTGTTGAAGGATGAGCGAGGGCAACATCCGTGATGCTGCGAATAACGGAGACGGGAGTTCGTATCTCGTGTGACGCGTCTGCAACGAAACGGCGTTGTTGATGAAATGCATGTTCTAAGCGATCAATCATCTGATTGAAAATCAGTGTGAGTTCTCGTACCTCATCGTTGGAACGTGAAAGAGGAACTCGCTGATGCATATCGTTCGCACTGATATCATGTGCGATTCGTGTTAAATGATGGATGGGCTTAAATGTACGTCCAGCAAGCCAGTAACTGCCATAGGCACTCAAGAGTAGTGCTAGTAGCGTCAAGAACAAGAGAAGAAATGTCATGTTATGCATGCTCTCATTGACTGGTGCAAGTGATTGACCGACTTGAACAATACCAAAGATTGTTGTATGGTTCACCAGCATCGTGCTATATAACCGAATCTGTTGCCCCTTTGTATTCATCAACGTGCCATACCAGGGTTTTCCGTGTAATGGCTGAGTGAGACTTGCTGGTGGAATCGCCATATCACGGGCTGCAGGTAAGTTGTAGAGGAGCTTTCCCTGAGTATCCAGGACACGAACAAGAATGTCCTTATTCGTAGATGAGTTGTTATCCTCTTTCACCCCTTGAACTGTATCTGTGCTTTTTCCAGTCAAATCACTGGAATCAACGAGCGCGGCGGTAGCATCTAACTCTGGCAGTTCGCCAACAACTGCACTCACACTTAGTGTCCCATGAGTGACGGATATGCCCTCAGCCTAAAAGCCGCGCACTGTCTCCTATTCCGAAAGTGGCAGGAGCAGTTGTTGGAGGTACTCTGCCAGTTCTTTGGGGGGAACACGCATCTCTTGCTCTACCCACCAGGTGATCACTTGAAGAAGGGCGCCCGCATAAAACTGCGCACGGATCGTCGTGGCAATGGTCATATGCTTTTCCGATTTCTCCGACCGTGCCAGTTTCATTTCGGCATGGGCAACGAGACGGCGGAGAAGCAAGGCAGAAAATGACTCTGTGCCGTTTTTGAGCAATAACAAGGAGAACAATCGCTGATGCGTTCTCATATACTCCAACAGAGAGGCATGAAGTGTCACTTGCATTTCTGAATCTTCGTTCCACTGAAGGTCTTTTATAATCATTTGTACTGCCTCCTGAATGCCATAGTCCAGTAAGGCGTACTTATCCGTGAAATGGCTATAAAAGGTGGCCCGATGAACCATAGCTTGTTCGCAAATAGCTTTCACGCTAATAGAGGCAAATGCTTGCTCTTCTAAGAGGGAGAGCAATGCTTCCCACATCAACTTCTTCGTGCGTCGAATACGCATATCCTCCTGAGGAATGGGTGAGTTTTTTGACATTTCTTCTCCGGTGTCTGTTACACGACATTTGCTGCGGTTTGTCGGTTGACTTCTCGTCTCCTCTCAGTCTATAGTAAAGATAGACATCTGTCTAGTACATAGACAAGGTTTTACAGGGGATCAAGACTCTCTGTGTGAGAGGTGATAGTCGCTCAACATAGAGAGGGATAATCATCTGCGTCATCCGTTTAGATCGAGCACGTTTGTTCCTCATTTGATTTCGGAGGACGCAACGTTGTGCCCGGAGAAGAATCTATCCGCAGAGAGGAGATTGGTGCCAATGGCAACATCCATTCCGACTACCGACAATATGGTTGATCGCCTGGAGATCCGGGAACTGCTAGAGAATTGGGTCGTCTGGCGAGATGCTGGCGACTGGGAACGCTTCGCGACGGTTTGGCACGACGATAGCCGCATGATTGCCACCTGGTTTCAAGCGAGTGCGGCGGAGTTCATCGTCGGCTGTCGCAGATCGTTCGATGCTGGCATGGTCGGGCTCCATTGCCTCGGCGGTACGAGCATTGACGTGAATAGCTCCCGTGCCATCGCGCAGACGAAGATGCAGATCGTCCAGCGCGGACAGGTCCACGGCGTTTTGGTTGACGTGACCTGCCTCGGTCGCTTCATGGACGCCCTGGAGAAGCGCGACGGACGCTGGGGGATCGTGTTGCGGCAACCGGTGTACGAGCTTGACCGCATGACGACAGTCGAGCCTTGCGCGACGCTCGAGCTTGACCCCCACCTGCTGCACTCCTTTCCCGAGGGATACCGACATCTTGCCTATCTGCAGACTCAGATGGGCTTCCAGGTCAGCAGAACGCTCCCTGGTACTCGCGGACCCGAAATCGAGGCACTCGGAACGCGCATGCAGCGATGGTTGGCCGGAGGCGAAGTGACATGCTTGGACACGTGATCATAGCAGGCTTCGGCGCGGAGACGCGATGCCTAAAAAATTTGACATAAGGAGGCCATATGGCCGTCAAGCAACTTGCCCAAAATCTCTATATCATCCGTGGTCTGGTGAACGTTTATGTGCTGGAAACAGCCGACGGGCTGGCGGTGCTCGACACTGGGTTCCCGAACAGTGCCCCGAAGATACTCGACGGCGTGCGTGCGCTCGGCCGTCGCCCCGACGACGTCCACCACATCCTGCTGACCCACGCTCATCCCGACCACATCGGCAGTGCCGCGGCCCTCAAACGCGAGACTGGTGCCACGGTATGGGCGCACCCCATCGACGCGCCCATCATCGAGGCCGGAACGGGCTTCCGCCACGTCGAAGCGTCGCCGGGACTGCTCAATAAGATTCTCACCCCGCTACTACTCAGGAGTGCCACCACTGTCGAACCCACCAAGGTTGACCAGTTCATCGAGGACGGCGACAGCCCGCCGTTCCTTCCCGACCTCATAGCCATGCACTCGCCTGGGCACTGCGCGGGCCAAATTGCCTTTTACTGGCGACGGTATGGTGGCGTGCTCTTCACCGCCGACACCTGCGTAAACCAGCTCGGCCTACAACTCCCAGTCGCGACTGAGGACATCGCCCTCGCACGCAAGAGCCTGGCGAGGCTCTCCAAACTCGACTTCGAGAGAATCTGCGTTATGCACGGCCGCCCGATCACGTCCGGTGGCGATAAGATTTTCCGGCGAACCTCGTTCGACCGATAAGCGACAGGAGGAAGTGAAATAGATGGCTTGCATATCGAAGGCCCTCATTGTCGGCGGGAGCATCGCCGGCCTCTCAGCGGCGGTAGCACTCGCCCGGATCGGTGTAGCGTGTGATGTCGTCGAGCTGGCTGAAGCACCAAGGGGTGCTTCGCTCGCCTTTTCGGGCCGCGCCGCAGAAGCACTGGTCGAACTCGGTGTGTATGAGGACGTGCATAACACGGGCACACCGTTCGGCCCGGATTCATCCTCAACTGCCACCTCACTTAGAGATGCCACTGGACGGCTGATCAGCCCTGGTCCCCAGCGACCCACATGGCCCGGTGCCGTCGATGCCGTCGCGGTCTACCGTCCCGTGTTCGTTGATGTGATGACGGACGCGGCAAAACGGCTTGGCGTCAACGTCAGGCTGGGCGTGACAGCTCAAACGATCGAGGACGGCGAAGACGCGATCAGCGTCACGTTCACCGACGGGGAAACGCGGCACTATGATCTGCTCGTCGGTGCGGACGGTATCGGCTCAAGCACCCGCGCCACATTGTTCCCCAACGCACCGAAACCCGCATATTCAGGCCAACTCAGCATCCGTTGGATGGCACCGGGACCCGCCATCGAGGATGAAGGGTGGTATCTCGGACCGGTCGGGCGGCTCGGCTTCTACTATCTTCCGCAGGGCTTGGTCTACATTCCCGCCGTCATCGATATGCCAGAGTGGAAGCACCTGTCGCATGACGAGGTGTTCTCGTTGTTCACGCGCCTCCTCGAGTCCTATACGGCACCGGCCATTGTCGAGATGCGGAGCCGTCTGACGCCGGACGCGCAACTGATCGGCAGGCCATTCGAGTGGCTTCTGTTACCCAAACCGTGGTATCGCGGACGCGCCCTGCTCATCGGCGATGCGGCACATGCGACCACCGCTCACATGGGTATGGGCGGCGGCATGGCACTCGAGGACGGAGTGGTGCTGGGCCAATGCGTAGCGGGAGCATCGACGTTGTCCGAGGCATTGGACACCTTCATGACGCGCCGCTTCGAGCGAGTGCGCAGTGTCGTCGAGACCAGCGTGAAGCTCTCACACCTCGAGCAGGAGAAGGCACCTCCGTCGGAGAACCAAGCACTACTGACCTCGGCATTCAAGGCCCTTGCGGAACCCTACTAACGTCATCGTCCCACCACCACGGTCACACTCGCTGACGACGAGCTCGTCGTCAGCGAGTGCTCGCTCCCCAACCCGTGATGAGGTGGGAGCAACCTTCCTTTATTGACACGGAATCCTCTACAAATACGTATAAACATCATACATGGTGTTTAAGCAAGACGGGAGATAGGTGTGAAGCAATCCACGCAACGTGCAGTACGTAATCCGACCGATTATGGTTATCCCTCACCTGATATTGTGGCACTTTCAGTAAAAGCACTAGAGATAACGCATCGTTTGACAGAAGCTTATGGAGAGTCACGGTGGTCAAGCAAGAACCCGATGAGCATGCTCGTAGATATTCTTCTTTCACATCGTACCCGTGACGAACAAACGGCGGCTGGCTATGATAATTTATTGAAACGCTTTGGTTCGTGGGAGGGAGTACGTGATGCACCTGTCAACGAGGTACAAGATGCCATCGCCAACGTCAACTTCCCCGAAGTCAAGGCACCACGCATCCAAGCGATCATGCGTCAAATCACCGAGGAGCGGGGTAAGCTCGATCTGGATTTTTTATGCGAACTGCCTGTAGAGGAAGCGGCGGCATGGCTTAATCGCTTCGAGGGAGTGGGTCCGAAAACAACTGCTTGTGTGTTGCTCTTCACGTGCAAACTTCCACTACTTCCAGTTGATGTGCACGTCCATCGTGTGAGCGGTCGTCTAGGTTTGATCGGAAAGAAAGTAACTGCTGATAATGCTCATCCGCTCCTTCAAGCATTGCTTCCTCAAGAGGCACGGCCCATTTACAATTTTCACAAAGGCTTGTTACGGCATGGACAGCGCGTATGTGTCTATGAGCGTCCGCGCTGCAACCAGTGTATACTAACTGATGTATGTGATTATTACAAAACAATGGTGAAACCTCAATAAGAACCGAGATGAGATATAATATTTTTCACCGAGGCAAAACGAAAGAGAGTAGTTTGGGAGATTACTCTCTCAACAAAGAGGAAGGTGAAAGCATATATCTATACGAAAAGCGTTGTTGATAATTGTAAGTGGTCTTCCCAGTACCGGAAAAACAACCCTATCAAGACGACTCTCTGCCGATCTACATTCTCCCCGTTTTTTCAAGAGATGGTTTTTACGAGACGCTCTACAATACTAAGGAGGAGCGAGTGTGACAACTTTTGTAGCACTCTTTCGTGGCATTAACGTTGGAGGAAATCGTCTAGTAAAAATGACGGACCTCAAAGCATTGCACGAACTACTAGGATTAAAGAATGTCACTACCTACATACAAAGTGGGAACGTTATCTTTACTCGTGATGACACCGACGAGATACAGCTTCAAAAGGACATTGAGAATGCCTTTGACGAAAAATTTGGCTTTCATGCACATGTCGTTGTACGATCCTCAACCGACTTACAAGAAATTCTAGCGAAAACTCCGTTTCAGGGGCAAGACGACAAAGAGCCAAAACAGATCGCTGTCGTATTTCTCGCAACTCAGCCAGATAGCACATTCCAGCAAGCTCTTTTCGACGCATATAATGGTCCTGAGGAAATATTTATTCTCGGTAAAGAGGCATACATTTATTATCCCGACGGTATGGGACGCACGAAACTCACTCATACACTGCTTGAGAAAAAGCTAAACACAAATGGCACCGCTCGAAATTGGAATACTGTCCTCAAATTGAGAGAACTCTCTGTATCTCTTTCAGTGTGATTGCCCAGGATTCCGAAGTAGGATCAATCACGACAAAGTGGTCGGCACCAGGGAGTTCAATGAGAGTCACATCGTCGCCAGCCTCAAGTGCTTTTCGCGCATAGAACTGACTCACATCGAATGGAACATTATTGTCACGTGTGCCATGAACGAGAACTTGCGGCACACCAAGTGGCAACAATGCTGCTGGCGAAGCCGTTGCATAACGTTCAGGCACCGCCTGCGGTTCACCTCCGAGCAGTTCTACGGCAGCATCTCTTCCAAGGCCGAGTTGTGCAACGTACTCAAGGTCTGGGCATCCCGCAAGACTTATGACGCCTGTAACCTTTATTGGGCCTTGTGCGACCAACTCTCCAGCCGTAATACGATGTCTTGCTGCCAGCCATAACGCGAGGTGCCCTCCTGCTGAGTGCCCAACCGTTACAATCCGCCCTTCATCTATTGCATAACGAGAGGCGAGTGTAGAAACATAATCGGTAGCAAGTGCGACATCGAGCATCGTTGAGGGCCAGCCACCATTGTTGTTGCCAACTCGCCGATACTCGATATTCCACGCTGTAATACCATGTTGCGCCAGATCACGTGCTAAACGTCTCATCAGAGAAAGTCCGTATGCCGCTCGCCAAAATCCGCCATGAATAAGCACTACAATAGGTGCCTTGCCCTGCTCTCTCTGCGCCAAATAGAGTTCTCCATATTGAAACGCCTTTGGCCCATATGAAATGCGTATGCCATTATCGTGTCTGAACAGACGACGTGATACCTGTCCCAGACGTTCAAAAACACTCATTGTGTTGCCTCCAATACATTGGCTGACGCGCTTTCCTTAGAATGCGTCGCTACCAGCAATCCATGCTTGAGTTTTAACAAACAAGATGTCTAGTAAACTATGCAAATCTTCTGGAATAAGTTGTCTAGGCTGTTGTGCCGCCCATGAGACAGGTCGATAGCCAAAGAGCAGTTGCGTAAACACTTGTTGCGTCATTATCACTTGACGTGCCGCATGCGCACTACTGGTCATGGGATCGAGCAAATGAATTCCCACTCCATCTGACCCTAACAAAAATGACTCGTTTTCGATAGTGACAGCGAGAACGCCCGACCGACCTACGTTATACCGTTGCCAACGCTCGTTCCAAAGCGGAAGAAGTGCATCAATAAGTATTGGCATATGCGCGGTACGTGCCATCCAATCGGCATCAGGTGTGTGCGTCACCTGACTGCGTAGGGAGAGATGGTCGGACAAAAGATAAAATGTTGCTGAGTCAACAGGTAGAGGCCACGAAATCTCTACACTGCTTTCATCTCCACTACGCTCCATTATCAATGCGACATGCTGCTGTAAAAGCGCAAGTGCCGCATGCCAATCGTTTGCCGCGACTTCATACGCCACCAACTTTTCTGGTCGTTTATTCAGCAGAAGATAGCCTTGCACAATTCCTTTCTTATCAATTGCTAGGTAAGGCTTTATGCCCCCTCGCTCATGAAATAGTCGCTCCTGAAACGCTGAATCGCGCTCAAAACTTCCTGCATGAGAGCTATAGTGTCGCTGATAAAGTTCAAACAAGGCAGGGATATCTTCAAACGTTGCTTGACGTACCGTATAAGGACTGCGCGCCTGCGCCTGAATAGTCTTACTGTCAATCGTATGATAGACATTATCGAAGACATCAATAAATCCAAAGCGATGATAGAAATCCGCGATACCATC
>CAXUHF010000130.1:0-4270 GCA_964250765.1 uncultured Ktedonobacteraceae bacterium
CTTCAACTTCATCCTCTTCATATTCATATTATTTATTTAATCTGACCACGCACAGCGCATGCGCAACGCTTCTTTCAGGCGTTTCTCGTACATGCTGCGGGGAATTTCGGTGACGCCGAGGGTGGCAAGGTGCGGTGTGAGAAATTGTGTGTCGTGCAATACATAGCCTCTACGTTTCAAATGTTCGACCAGTGCGACAAGGCATACCTTCGAGGCGTCGGTGGCGTGTGAAAACATGCTTTCGCCCATGAATGCTGCCCCTATCGACACACCATAGAGACCACCTACAAGTGTACCATCGCGCCATGCCTCTACGCTGTGTGCCATCTCCGCACGATGCAGAAATGTGTATGTCTTGATGAACTCCTCGTTAATCCATGTGCCCTCGCCATCGGTACGCTGAGCACAGCAACGCATTACAGCAGCGAAATCTGTATCCATGCGTACCTCATAGATGCCCTTGCGAATCGTCGCATGCAAAGAACGCGAGACATGCAGATTGGAATGTTCTAGAATGGCACGTGGATCAGGTGCATACCAGCGCAACCGACCCCACGGATCCGCCATAGGGAAGACGCCTTGCGCGTAGGCTTGAATGACTAACGTTGGATCAAGTGACTCTGGTACTCTTTTTGGCATAGGTCAGTTACACACTTGCTTTGTTTTACACTGAGATGATACGTATACAGAATTAGAGGTAATGTTGCCCTTATGATACCATAGGTGAGGAAAAATATGAACCATGTGTTACAAGGAGGGTTCGTATCCGAAATTATGAGGCGTAACAAAATAATGAAGATACGAAACGCCTGTAGGGATCTAGTTCCATTACACCCGCGTCCGCGATTGACAATTTGGAAGGACACATGCAACGTTTCAACATATCTTCAAACATTATTGATTGCCGATGCGAGTGTAATGGAATTAGACCCCTACAATTGATGTGGAAAGATTTTCTTGCCGCCGCAGTGGTCGGGTGGGGGAGAGCGGAGAGAGAACCCGACCACTGTATGGGAGAGATGTCGAGGAAATATTGGGGGTTGGGAGAGCATATTTAGTTTTGAACATTTGTACTACACGGAGAATGATACCATAGGGGATAGGTGCTGTCAAGGCTTTTTGGAACAAATTTTCTATATTTTTAGAACTTCTCGTTCATGATACAATAGGCGCTGACTGATAAAAAGGATCAACGGGGATGAGGGCGCCCGCAAGGGGAACGCCCCTCCCATACAATCAGAGCGTGGCGGGAACGGCTTCGTGTATGGGAGGGGCGTTCCCCTTGCGGGCGCCCTAGCTTTCTCTTCCCTATATTTTCTATTGAAGTGGAGCATTTTTTATGGTAGAGGTTCGACCCTTACGTGGTATACGGTACAATTCAGAAAAGGTGGGCAATATCGCGGATGTTGTGACGCCACCGTATGATGTGATTTCTAAAGAGGCGCAGACGGCCTACTATGCGCGCAGCCCTTATAATGTGATTCGGCTTGAGCTTGGGCAGACAACACCGGAGGATGGTCCGCTCAACACTGTCTATACGCGAGCGGCAGCGACACTCGCTGAATGGCGTTTGCAGCAGGTGTTACAGGAAGAGGCTGCACCTTGCTATTATGTGTATACACAGACCTTTACACATGAGGGCCAGCAATACACACGTACCAGCTTAATTGCACGGGTACGTTTAGAGCAGTGGGACGCGAAGGTCATATTGCCCCATGAGCATACGCTGGCAAAGGCAAAGGATGACCGCTTAAAACTGCTACGTGCCTGTGCCGCCAACCTTAGTCCGATCATGAGCTTGTATGACGATCCGCAGGGACGTATCCGCCGTTTGCTCGCCTCACATGCCGAACATGCGGAGGTCCATTTCATCGACGAAGCTGGTGAAGAGCATCGCCTACAGCCTATTCGAGATGCTCAGCAGATAGCCAGTATCCAGGACTTTTTTGCAGAGCGACAACTCTACATTGCCGACGGACATCATCGCTATGAAACGGCGCTGGCCTATCAGCAAGAGGTACGTGAGCAACGCAAGGAACTCTATCCAGAGGATGCCGCGAACTTTGTGCTCATGGCCTTGATTGATGTGGACGATCCGGGCATGCTTGTGCTGCCCACACACCGTATACTCTTTGGCTTGGAGCAGCAGGTGCTTGACGGTCTGATAGAGGCGAGTTTCGCACAATACTTTAACGTACAGGTAGTACCTACAACGTCTGCAAGCGAGGCTATCGTGCAGCAGATGATAGCGGCAGGTCAAGAGCAACCTGCACTCGTCTTCGCAACGGGCAAGCAAACGCTGTTGTTGACGCTCAACGAGCAAGGCAAGCAGCATATGCAAGAGAGTGGTCATTCAGACGCGTGGAACAGTCTTGATGTAGCAGTTGCGCAACAGCTTGTCATGGAACATATTCTAGGCTTGAGTGCGGAGGATATGACGGCTGGCACACACGTGCGCTACACTCGTGACCCACAACAAGTCCTACAAGCCGTTCAAAGTGGAGAGACACAAGCGGCTGTCCTGTTGAACGCGACACGAGTACGCCAAATCCGCGATGTAGCACAGGCCGATGATCGGATGCCCCAAAAATCGACCTACTTTTACCCGAAACTGATCACGGGGTTGGTCATAAATCCGTTGTGGTAACACATACCCAGACGGTCTGAAAACCCCTGTACGGGTCTGATTTTATCACACCCTCTCGCCAGTCGATTCCGTCCACAGGAATGATGAAATGTTGCATATGTTCTGCCAAATTGTGATGTGCCAACAGGGTGTGATAAAATCAGACCCGTACAGGGGTCCGCGTTATTTTGTCAATACAACATTGTGTCCCAGACCATATTTGTATATTTATTGAAGGAGCAACATACACATGATTGTTATTGTAGGTGCGGGCTTAGCTGGCCTGACATGCGCGAAGATACTGGCGGAACGCGGGCAACGTGTCCTGGTGTTAGAGGCGACCGATAGGGTTGGTGGGCGTCTACGCACAGATGTTCATGAAGATGGCTATCGGCTAGATCGTGGCTTTCAGGTTCTGTTTACGTCCTATGCGGCGGCTAAGCGTCACCTTGATTTCGATAAGTTGAAGCAACGTTTGTTTGAGCCTGGGGCGGTACTGGTCAAGAATGGCAAGCAGTACGAAATAGCGGACCCGTTGCGTAATCCTTCGCGTCTGCTTACCAGCGTTATCAACCCGTTGATCTCGCCTGTTGATAAAGCACGCACGTTAGCATTAGTCGCGCAGGTCACTCGTCTTGCGACTAGAGATATTTTCGCGGGCAAGGGTCAACCCGATGGCAAAGATGAGACCACTGAGGCATATCTGCGTAGACTAGGTTTTTCTGACAAAGGCTTTATTAACTCGTTTATTCGCCCCTTTTATGGCGGTATCTTTCTTGATCGTACGCTTCAAACCAGCGCGCGCATGTTTCAATTTACGTTCAAGATGCTGGCTGAAGGCAACATCATTCTACCGGCAGAGGGCATACAGAGTATTCCAGAGCAACTCGCATCAGCCTTACCAGAGGGGGCGGTACGGTTTCATGCACAGGTGAGCGAAGTACTTGTCAGCAATAATAGAGCGACAGGTGTACGCTTAGACAATGGTGAACAGATTGACGCCGAACAGGTGGTCATCGCCACCGAGAGCAATGTAGCGGAAAAGTTTGTGCATAAAACATTGCCAACACAGGGCGTAAGTACAGTCTGCCTGTATTTTGCAGGCAACGAGCACCTGTACAAGCAACGCAAGATTTTGCTCAATACAGCGTCAAACGCTTACGTCAACAATGCTGTCCTGTTGACGAATATTGCACCCACCTATGCACCACCACGCAAGCACCTATTATCGGTGACGGTATTGGGCAAGCCAGCCGAAGATGACGAAGCTATTGCGCACCGTGCCTTAAAAGAGATGGCTGGCTGGTTTCCACATGCTCACCTGAATAGCTGGCAATTGTTAGCGGTCTATCGTATTCCGTTCGCGCAATTCGCGCAACCCGTCGGCGTCTTTGATGAGTTGCCCAACAATTCTACCTCTGTCGAAGGCTTATATCTCGCAGGTGAATACACGCAGTCGAGTAGTATTCAAGGCGCGATGCATAGCGGCGAATACGCGGCACAAGAGGTCTTGAAGGCACCATTTCCGGTGCCAACTCGATAAAACGTACTGGTCGCGGGTGGGGGGGGGGTGTGGGTTTTTGGGGGACACCCCCCCCCCCCCCCGCACTAGTTTGGTTTCGCCCTAAAGATGTCGTTATCCTG
>CAXUHF010000130.1:4280-8558 GCA_964250765.1 uncultured Ktedonobacteraceae bacterium
GTTTTGCCTCATAGCGCAAAACCGCGCAACCTCGACCAGTATGTTTCATTCATCAAAGAAATCCAATGGCAATCTCCCCGCATCCTTAAAATCTATGTCTAAGGATTCCGCTACTTCTGCCATCATGCGTAGAGGACCTTGCTCGATAGAGATACGCATCATGAAGCGCAAAAACGGTTGTTCTTGTGCTGCTATGCGGGAAGCAGGATGCAGCAGTGCGGCTGTAGCGAGCGCGAGGCGTGACTCCTGCTCACGCTGTATCAATTGAAAGAGTTGAGCCTGACGACGCAGACGAGTTTCGTAGCGAAGACGCCACGAGTCGTCAATTACAGCACTTAGGGCCTCATCAAGCAAAGCTTCAAGCTGTACGCGTTGAGCCTTTGGTTTTGCCTTACTACGTCCAGTTTTAGCTCCACGTTTAGGTCGGCTTTCAGATGTCTGCTGAGCCTCCCAAAAGCGGTTCATATATGGCTCAATTGCGTGCAGTGGTTCATACATCCACGAGACAAATTCGTTCAGGGCGTAGAGTTCGTCGCCGTGTTGCGCGAGGGCGAGTGTGTCTGCATCGAGCGTTTGCGCTGGTAGTGTTGTAGCGACGGATGCAGGTTGTTCGTTGGGAGCTTCGCTTTCAATAAGTGGACGCCAAATAAAATAAGCGATTGGCAGTTTGCGTCGTGTATGCTTATTGATCGCACGAGCCTCAGTTATTAGACTGCGACAATAGGCGAATGGAACGGCGAAGCAGCCAAAACTCTTCTCGTTCATGCTAGCAACAAGGCTTTTCCAATGCTCAGTATCCATTTCGTCGAGACCATAGCAATCCTTTATGCCCCATGAATCCTGATAAAACACATTGAGTACCTTGAGTAGACCATCAGGGCGTTGCCAGGAAAGCATCATGAGTTGTGCACCAGAACCATCGACGAAACTTACCCGTGCCTCATATTGTGGAAGTCGCTGATGCACCTCTGCCATTACGGTGTCTTCCGTCCCCGGTGCAGCCTGCATCGTGAGCCGACCAAGAGTAGCGCGTGCGGCCTGTTTGAGTTGACGATTTGAACTTGTAGCAATCAAATGGTTCAGCGCAGGAATTGCTTGTGTGCTGGCGATAGGTCCCAACTGTTCAAGGGCTTCAATAGCTGCCGTTGCCACCTTCCCCGTCTGGCTCTCCAACAATGGAAGGAGCAGTGTTGTAGCGCGTGCATCATTACTCGCGCCTAGCCATTGCACGAAGCTAAGGCGTCGCTCAACGGACATCGAGGTCACATCATCCAGAATAGCCTCAACGCCCATTTCGTTATCGCCAACAAGTTCAAGCAAACGCAGTTGCATCTGTTGCATAGCGGCAGGTGGATCGTTGAGATATTCAATAATGCCCTCTTCCGCCATCTCTGACCCCAGTTCCTTGAGGATAGGTGAAAGAGTAAGTTTTGCGACATCGCTCACGGTGGGGTCCGCGACAAACTCCTCTAGTTCTTCCAGGTCAAAGTCTGTTGCAAGTTCGGACAGGATATGCATGGCGGCGGTTTGTGCGGAAGAGTCATGGCTTTTGAGCAGGTGTAACACTTTTTCGCGTGCACCATGCGTCCATTCTTCGTCCAGACGGTCAAAATAGTGCGAAAGAGTGTCGGGATCGATAGTATCGCGGCGACTAATCGCAAGTAGAATACTATCGATACTATCTTGTGGTGGGCCTTTACGTCCTCGTGGCATACGGTGACTCCTTATGAAAGTAGGAGATGCAATCTGTCTGGCTAGAGAGATGCCCTGTGCTGACTGACACGCATTGTAACATGTCACATGATTTCTGTGTAGGGGTCTATTATGTAGATTAATGAAATAATGCGTTGATATAACGGACGCCCACAAGGGGCTACCCCCATAGGCGTTAACTTAAGGATAAAACAGAGGTCTCTTGTGAGGCCAGGGCACCCGCAAGGGAGTGCCCTGGTCCCCGTTCAGTCCTTAAGTTAACGCCTATGGGAGTTACCCTACTATATGACGCTTTTGCGTGCTCTGCACGTTAAGTATAGGTAAGATAGTCCCTTGTGGGCGTCCGTTGGCCTAAAACTTCCCTTCGTCTGTATAAAGACGCACAGGACGTATAAGAGATGAGGCGGCAGGTGTGATAAGCGTACCCGCCGCTTCGGTGAGGAGGGCGAGGCTGATGAGGAAGTCGTCATGTCCATCGGTGGGGTCAACGTAGAAGTCGAGGATGTCGGGTGCGGGAAGACGATAACGGGCACGTTGAAGTTGATGCCAACATTCTGTGTAAATGTTTGTTGGTGCATCTGTGGCTGTGTAGAGTTTGAGACGACCACTGTTGAGTAGAGTAAGCAATTGATAGGCGAGGCGTGATTTGCTGGGACGCGAGAAGGTAAAGGCCGTGACGCGCTCAGCACTGAGACGGTCTATCAGAAGCGAGGCTAGTCCTGCACCAATGCCTGTCGCATCAACAATAAGCGAACGGATACCCCAGCGTTCGACAAGCGCAACGGTTGCTGCATATTGTTCAAGATGTGAGCGACCAGTCCACCATTCATGATGCACAACCTCGATAGCGGGCAGGCCGAGTTCATTGTGGCAGACACGCCCAATCGTGATAACTGTACTATCACGACGGGATGATGCAACATGCGCAGTTGCCATGCCAGCCGTTGGACGATCTTCACCCGCCACGTCCATACCCGCGATATACCATCCATCCTCACGAGGCACTTCTTCCCAAAAGTGTGTGCCTTGTAACAGTGTTTTTTGCAACGTATTGAGAAAGTAGCCTGCACCATTTAATGGATGTAGGTAGTATTGCGTCTGTATAGCTAGAGAGTCTTCGCCGAGACGCGCAATCTCTTGTTCGACAAAGGTACGATACGCGGGATTGATAGCTGCGAGTGTACGCCAATCGAACTCGAAATGCAGTTGTTCACCTGTACGTTGCTGATGTTCAAGATTGACTGTACGCTGTTGAGCTAGCAATGTGTTGTCACTCCATGCAGTCCCATACAAAATTGTAGTTGCATTACAGGTTGATGCCATTGGTCTAAAATCTCTATCAAATTTTTCGCGTGTCACATCCTGAGCCTCATCAATTTCCAGGAGCAGGTCAGCGGTTGCACCAACAACATTACTTTCGGGTGCGGCAGAGAAAAACATGACGCGTGGTCCAGCATGAGCGTGTACAAGGGCTGGATCGGCCTGTGGAGCAAGACCGATAATGTGTCCGTGACTTTGCCAGATGCGTTCGCGAGTCAATGGTGTATCGAGCATGGAAAGTAGACGTAGACGACTGTTTATACTCTGTGGAGCAAATGTCGGAGCAGCTTTGACGATAGTGCCATGTGGCATGCAGGTCAAAAGGTACGCTTCCAGCACTGCGGAGAGTTGGTTCTTACCTGACTGGCGCGACATCATAACGCTGAAAATGTGACCCTTGCCAGTACAGATTGAGGTAAGAATAGCCTCGGCAATCTCGCTTTGATAGGGATAGAGCGGCTTGCCCAGGACACGTTGCGCAAAGCGCGAAATGGCGTTTGGAGAGTATTTCATGGTGTTTGTGAAGGGGTACGGTAGAGGGACGAGGTAGGGAGAATACAAGAGAGGCGGCACATGTCACTCTTATTTGGAGTACTATTAGTGCTTGCTTGTTACTATACCATGCTTATAGGGAAAATACAAGGGACAATACTATTCAAATACGAAGAACGTTCTATACATACACAACGGTCGTCCACAAGGGGCGATCCTACTATACGACGTTCTTGCATGCGGAGCATGCCATATATAGTAGGAGCGCCCCTTGTGGACGGCCGTGGATTCACAAATCCAACCCCATTGTACGTATTTAAAAAGTATTGTCCACAAGGGATGCCTCATATACGACAACATGGTGAGTTTCATTCGCATGTGAGATGAGCATTCCTTGTGGGTGCCCTGGTTTTCAATCTTGAATTTGCAATGGTACTAAAGGGTTCCCAAGATGCCAAAACATGAAGAAATGAAAAAGAGTAGGTAAAGTCACTGGGGATGAACGGGAAAGGTTCATCACAGTATTTTCTTAGTCACCTATATACGCGAAAGGGGAAGCACATGAGCCTGGAACAGATCAAGTATTACACAGTGGATGATGACGAAGAGGCTATCCTGGTAACAGACATCGACGAGACAACACCCGAAACGGACGATGATGGCAACCTGCAATACTACAGTGTGAGCGGTCGCTATGTCTTTTCCGCTGATGAGGACGAGTAGTTAGGGCGAATGTAAGAGGCCGAGGTGAGG
>CAXUHF010000130.1:8568-14485 GCA_964250765.1 uncultured Ktedonobacteraceae bacterium
TTTTTGCTCACCTCGGCCTCTTGCTTTATCGAATACTACAACGATGTTGCTTGGAATGAGGTAAACGTTGCTGTGCCACTTTGTGTGATCACGCGTAATCCACAATAACCAGCCGTAAGCGAAGTGTCTGTTCCAGTAATCGTCCAGGCACTTGGCTCCGTACTACCCGTTGCCCACACTTTCGCGCTAAGCGTTGTACCAATAATACGGAAGCGTATCGTATACGATGTGTTCGCATTCGCGGTAAAGGGAGCACTTGCAATAAAGGTTGCATTCCCGCCGACTTTTTTCTGAATATAGAATGTGCTACCACTCACATATGCCTTGTACCAATTGTTAGCATCTGTCCAGCGTAGCACAGTTCCAAAGTTCGCGTTGGCGTAGGTGCTAAGCGAACCACTCGCAACCACCTCGGCGTTAGTTGTAGATGGTCCTAATACAGCACTGAAAATGTTGTTGCCGCTATTGGTGACAACACCAGCGTTGTTTGCGATAGAAAAGTTCGTGTATGTATTGGCATCACCAGCCCATGCTTGTCCATCGGAAGCATTACCCCACTTAGCTTGATTCGTTCGTTGGAACGTATCTTTACCTAGCGTCTGCCCTGATGGGTGCGTAGTCGGAGTTGCCGTTGGTGATGAGCTAACAGTAGGAGTTGTGCCAACTGTTGCGGTCGGTGTAGGTGTGTTACCTCCCGACTGTGCTTTCAGGGCAGTTGCCTGGAACGAGGTGAAGGTTGCCGTTCCCGCTTGCGTCAAGATGCGTACACCAGCAGAGCCAGTTGCAAGCGAGGTATCAGAGGTAGTGAGCGTCCAACTACTTGGCTCAGCACTGCTTGCCGCCCACACCTTCGCATTCAACGTTGTACCAAATGCCTGCAAGTGGATGGTATATGCCGTGTTTGCCTGAGCTGTAAAGGCTGTGCTTGCAAGTACTGTTGAGGTGCCTGCAACTTTTTTCTGAATATAGAACGTACCACCATCAATGTACGCTTTGTACCAGTCGTTAGCATCTGTCCAACGTGCGACGGCACCAAAGTTCGCGCTGGCATAGCTACTTAATGAGCCAGTGACAACGACATCAACGTCAGCCTGTGACGGTCCTAGTACCGCGCTATAACTGGTGCTACCACCATTGGTGACAGTGCCCGTGTTGTTGGTGATAGCGAATGCTGGCGTACTTCCTGAGTCGCCGCCCCATGTGTGCCCATCAGAAGCAGTGCCCCAGTTTGTTTGGTTTGCACGCTGGAAGGTGTCCTTCGCCACGACCGACCCAGGTACCGGAGTTGACGGCGGTGTGGTCGGCGTTGGTGTTGCTGAGCCACCGGATTGTGTTGCGAGTGCAAGCTTGTTAGCAAACTCTTCGTCAAACCAGACATTATTTTTCTTATCGACATTCAATCCGTCGTGTGGATGAGAACCTGGCGAAGGTGTACTGTAGATGCTAAACGTACCACTACCACTTTCAGGAAATGAGCCATAAATGCTTCCTAATGAGTCATCGAACCAGATTTTTCCAGAACTGTCAACACCTATACCAGAAGTATGAGCAGGACCACTAGGGTGATAGCTATATTGCGTTATACCATTACTTGTGCCAGGAGTAGCAGAAGCAACCTTCAATTCACCAACCGCGCCGACAAATCCTTCGGACCACCAAGGGTTGCCATTAGTGTCAATTGTAATCAAATGGGGCGTGAGGTAACTACCATTTGGTTTCATAGGAAATTCGCGTAGATTGCCACTCGCTGTATATTCTGCAACGCCAGGAACAGACGGATTATTTTCGGTAAACCAGACGTTATTAGAAGCGTCAACCGTGATACCATAAGGTTGACTATTGGATGTAGCCGTTGGTATTTCATGAAAACTATGTGTAGTAGGATTAAATGAGCCTATTTTATTTATATAATGTTCAGTGAACCAGACAATTCCCTTAGAGTCAACCGCGATGCCCCAAGGACCAGATGCAGAGGTTGGAACAGCGAATTGCTGTGTTGTTCCATTCGCAGGGTTAAGCATACCGATAGAGTTACTTAAAGGCATTGTAAACCAAATCCTTCCTTGAGGATCAAATGCCAGGAAGAGTGGTTGACCATAACCTGCTGGTAATGAATAAGTAGTACCCCAGGATTTCGTGGTTGGATTAAATTGAGCAATTTTGCCAGGAAAGGGACCTGAGCAAGATGCAATATCGCACCCTGGTAAGGCTACCCAAACATTCCCACTACTGTCAAATGCTGTTCCCCATGCATCTGCACCTGTTGGTGCAGTGAAATCCGTCGATGTAACGCTTTGTGCGTTTGCCTGTTGCGCATGAGCCGCCGCTTCACTCCCCACATACTCAAAAATCATGGCAATGCTGGCGACAAGAGTCGCCAGCACAACAAGGCTCAGAAGGACTTTTTTACGGTCGATCATGAACTTTTTTCCTTTTTCTTTCATTAGTTACCTGAATAGCCAATAATATCCGTTCCTCCTTGAACAACAAAGCCGGTTCCAGAAGTGTTGTAGTACTCTGGTCGCTCCGCTACAAAAGTGCCCGACGATTGTACCGTCATGGAGATTGCGTTCGCATCTTTGCTGGCACCTGGCTTGAAGGCTTTCATCACTTCTGAAGTGATGTCCACTGTTTGCCGCTCGTTGGCTTTTACTAGTTGTTGAAGAGTTGTTTTCTGTTTGGACCCATTAGTTAATGTGATAGTAATTGTTTCATCTGTTGTATTAGGGTTCTGCAAGGTCAGCCACTCGTTGTACCCTGGGTAGGTGTACCCTTCAGCGAAGCTGTAGCTTTTTGACACAGGCCCTATCAATCCTAGAGAGTCAGTTCCTCCCTTTGCATAGACGGTTGGCACACCCGTTATAGCGTGATGGTACTGGAAGTACATTTCACGTTGCACAACGATGTTTATACTAGATTTCACCTCAGCTGATACTTCTAGTGTGCCATTGAAGGTGTTATTCTGGTTCACATTCCAAATCGTCTGACTTTGAGGTCCAACTGTGAAGTTAAACGTCTTTGTGACGCCTCTTGTTTGTGATTTCAGAATTACGCTCACATTTGCAGCCGTGGTATTTGGATTTGCAAGAGTAAGATTTTCTTGTGTTCCGGCTCCAGTATAGCCTTCCGCGAAGAACCAGTCGTTCGCAGTACTTTGTGTACCCACTACGTCAAAAGCACCAGAGACACCCTGACTCTCATTAAGAAAGTATGTTGGACGCTCTACCATCACAGGCGATGTTGAGGTAACAACCGCGAGTGAGTGTACGGGCAAAGTCAGCTCGCTTGGTGAAATAGTACCGCGTGTACCAGCAGGAACAGTTGCTGTTTGCCGACCAACCACGTTTCCCCCAGCATAATAGGTTGCCGTAACCGTTGCACTGGCACCGCTTGGTGGGTTTAGAATAGTTAGGAATGAAATGTGTGATGCATTCGATGCCACATCCGCGAAAGTGAAACTTGTTCCCAGGTGTGTTGCACCAGCTACATCGGTACCACTAGCGATGCCGTGATAGTTTGTAAAGTAGATGGGACGTTCCGCCATCACACCTGCACAGGTAGAGGTGTTGCTTACATTCACGATGCTCGCTACGTTATATCCCAACGACGTTGAAGCATCGTTACCTAAGTCCTGATTGACCGATTCGGTAAAACGGCTGGTCGGATTAATGGAAACATTCGTTACCGTCTTCGTGTGCGGTGTGGAACTGCCATCGGTAGTGTAGAGGTATGTGACGTTGACGGTACAGACGGTTGTGCCTGGATTGCCGAGCGTTAGATACTCACGGAAACCCTTTCCGACGCGCCCCTCGGCAAAGTACCATGTAGAATTTACAGGTGCCGCGGCTGTAGGAGTATTCGTTCCACCGCCTCCTGATGGTGGTGTTGGCACACCTGTTTGCGGAATTGCGGCAAACTTACGTGCAAACTCTTCAGAGACATAGACAGTATTATTAGGGTCAACAGCGAGGCCGTCGTGTGGATGAGAACCGCTAGCTAACTGGATAGGTGCAGAGTATTTTGCGGTAGTAGGATTGAAAGAATAAATGCGATCTGCTAGCGAATCATCGAGCCAAATAGTGCCGCCACCATCTACGCCAATACCCGAAATATGCGAACCTGCACAGCCACCATTGCTACAAGGCGTTGGATATTCAGCAACACCATTGGATGCACCAGGTTGCGCTTGACTGATGATAAGACGACCAATTCTGCTATTTGTACCTTCTGTCCACCAGATATCACCCTGATAATCATATGTAATTAAGTGTACTGTGGTGTTATTGCCAGGATTGATTGTGAGATATTCTTTAATGTTCCCTGTTGTCAGCGCACCAGAGGTAGGCGGAGTGAAACTGCCGATACGCGCTGCCTGTGTACTGTTTTCACTGAACCACATGTGCCCAGTTGATGGATCAGGTCCTGTAATGCCATATGGTTTGCTGTTGACGAAAGGTGTTGCAGTTTCGTGAAATTGTCCATTGCTAAACTCGCCAATCTGGTTTGCAAGAATCTCTGTAAACCAGAGGTTACCATTTGCGTCGAAGGCGAGATCAAATGGTGCTGCACTGGCAGTTGGTACCTGCCATTGATGCCATGCGCCACTGCTTGGTATCAGCTCACCAATAGAGTTGCTCATTGGTTCGGTAAACCACACATTCCCACTTGTGTCAGTGGCAACAAAAAGTGGACTACTATAGCCTGCTGGCTCTGCGAAATTTTGCACAACGCTGAACGATGAGCGGTTCACCTGTGCAATACTTCCCTGAACAGTAGTACCGCAGACCGGATTTGGGTCACATCCTGGTTGAGCCACCCATTCGTTACCATTATGATCGAACGCTATGCCCCACGGCTCTCCCCCAGGTGCTCCAATCTCTTGCAATGTCCCTGCTGCGGCACGCGCTTTGTGTTGCGGACCGCTAAATGCAACAAATGCAAGTGCGATACTGGCGCATATTGCTACAAGAGCAAGAGTTATACGAAGAGGAATACCTATTTTTTGTTTTGTAAATAGTAATACTAGTCTATGCATACAATATTTTAAACACCTCCTACATGAGTTAACGTTTTGGGCATAGTAGTGTAACCAGATAGCACAATCGGTCTGTCAACGTATTATTAAGTATCTTGAGCATCTGTACAAGATACAAAGGTATCAAGAATATGTATCTATCAGAGCACATCCGTTTATGCAAACGCGCAGACATTTAGGAATGCATACATAGACGGTTCAGTCATCAAACATAAAATCTATATGTTTATTTATTGATCTGCTAGGATATATCATTGCGTACAAGGGGCAGGCAAATGAGTGCCCAATTTATCTAGTAATACCTCAATCCGAAAAGGCTTACTGAACCAATCTGATGCACCAGGAATATCGTGAATATCAGTAATACGATGATCGGCAGTCATAATAATAATAGGAATCAGCTTTGACCACTCATGAACTGCTATTGCTGCCGCAATATCATAGCCAGAAACCACAGGCATCATGAGATCAAGGAGTATGACCGAAGGCAACTTTTGCCCAGTCTCATGAAGTTCTTCCAGAAAAGGCAAGACTTTTGTACTATCAGCAAAGCCTAAGCTTGTATAGCCCTCTGTCTCTAAAAGCAACATGACAACCGAAAGTATTGCTGAATCATCATCAACAACAAGAACATATGCTTCTTCTGGAATACAGGGAGATATGGCGTCATTCTCCATCACAACTGTTTGATTGTTCATTATAAAAACCTCCACACTACATAACACAAACAACATAACTATAGTTATAAGATTAGTATATAGATACAACCAAATCAGTTATGCTCTTATACTTTTCGCAACTAAAAAAGAGAAATAGTTTACATATAAAAGGAGGCTTCTCTCATGTACAACAGATATCTGTTGTACATGAGAGAAGCCTCCT
>CAXUHF010000131.1:0-10731 GCA_964250765.1 uncultured Ktedonobacteraceae bacterium
GGTGAATCATGGTCTGGCTTGCTATCAGCTTTCAGCGATTTATGACCAACCCTCAATTCATTACGCCCTTGCCTCAATTGTCAGCGTAGCAAGGGGCGGAATGAATTAAAGCCCCTACAACATTTGCATGAGCGTGATACGATGAATAAGAAAATTATAGAGAATATGCTAGAAAGAATCCAAATACATGAATGACGATGAATTTCTTGATGAGTCTACCGAAATAGGTAGCGATGAACTCCTATCCGACGATAATTTGCGCTTACCAGAGAGTGCCAATACGCTTGTACGCCTGCATGCCGTACGTGCGTGGCTCACACGGCGTGAGGTAGAAACGAGTATGGAGATTGGCGAGGCTGCTCTTACACTACAGCAAGCTTTTCAAGAACCACCTCAAGAAACGCGATTGCATCGTCGTGAACGTCAAAATCAGGAAGGCAACATGCCTCGTGTACAACGCGCTCAACAGGTACTGGAAGAGGCACAACAGCGTCTTAGTACTTATGAAGAGGCACAAACGTTGCTCGAAGACTGCGTTACACACATCACAAGCGGTGAACGTGTCCTCGTCGAGTACTATTTGATGTTGGAAGACTTGATGCAAAGCACAATTGAAGCGCAAGAACCATCACGCCAGAGAATCAAAGCACTTGCCGACGTACAACATCGCGTCGAGCGTGTAGGTGCTCCAAACGAGGAGTAGGACCGCAGGAAGATTACAGGGAGACCGCAAGGGTCTCCCTGTAATCACCCATTAGTTTTGTTTATTTTGAGAGCGACATTGTTGCATCACTACCAAACTGTAATGTGAGCGATGAAAGCGGTACTTGTGACGCAAGAGGAAAATCAGCGTAGCCATCTCGTGTGCCATTTGGAAGCGTTACTGGTAACAGTGAAATGTACTTTGGAGTAATGGCTTGCTCATTTGACAGCACAAGCCGTAGATAAGAATCAAATTGTATTCCCACAGGTTGTGAACCGTTGTTTTTTGTATGCATCATCACACGAACAGTGTACGCTCCAGCGAGTTTACGATCATCGGAAAACTTTGCCGCCTCCGTTGCTTGCGATACTGTAAGATGTAACCCTTTTACATCTACACTTTTGTTCAAGGCCAGCGAGTCAACCTGATTCGTGATACCAATGGTAGGAATAAATGCTGGGTCTGGGTCGCCGCTTGTATTATCTACTTCACCCTCCGTTGGTCCATGAAACGCGAGCACAACCGCGACAGCGATAACCGCAATCGCAAGTAGTGTACGCATACGAGGCGAGAGACGCGCAAACCAGCCGCGCTTCTTTACAACAGTAGGAGTTGTCTGCACTTCTTGCTCTGGCTTCGGTGCCTGTGATGATTGTATATCCTGAGACATAGTTATTTTTCCGCTTCTATAAAGTCTGTAAATAAATTTGTATGTGGTCATATTATAGCAACAACAAGAAGAGATGAGTAGAGTAGGTAGTTATGGAATGGGAAGAAGAGAAATTGTTACTGCAAAGCGTTTATTTTTTCTGGAAGCATATTCTTTTTTCATGCTTTCAATCGACGAATAGGCTATTTGTAGGAGTAATTATGCTTCGTAGAATTCGTTCACGTAGAGCAATCATCCTTCCCGCGATAGGTGCCTTGCTGTGCATCTTCCTCTCGACATTTACATTCAGTCAGTTTGCCTCTGCTCACAATGCAAATTTGGACACGCTGAATGCGAGCAGTCAAAAGAAACGTTCAAGCCCGACAGCAACAGTTACTAAACGTCACACGCCAACACCGACGCCACGTCCAGGCAAAACGCCAACCCCTGGGTCTACCCCGACAACAGGAACAACACCTACTGTTGGAGTAACAGCAACGGTAAGTACGACGCCAACCGTCGCCTCCACTCCGAGTTCACAATCATTGCAGGTATTCGTTGAACCCGATGCGGGCGAGACACCTATTCTTAACGGGATCAATAACGCACAGAAATCTGTCTGGCTTGAAATGTATCTTCTGACAGACAAGAACGTTATTTCAGCGTTAGAGAATGATGCAAAACGCGGTCTGGATGTCCGTGTCATGCTTGATCCAAGTCCTTATGGCGGTGGCTCACCACAGGCCACGCTCGATGCACTCACTGCCGTCGGCGCAAAGGCACAAACAAGCAATCCTTCCTTCAGGTATACACACGAAAAAGGTATGGTTATTGATGGAACTACTGCATACATCATGAGCAGCAACTTCACGGCTTCTGCTATTTCAACGGGCAAAAATCGTGAATATGACATCATCGACTCGACTCCACAGGATGTACAGGGGACCATTGATATCTTCAATGCTGACTGGAACCGTACCGCCGAGCACGTCACGGATTCCAATCTCGTTATCAGCCCCGACAATTCGCGTAACGATTTCGTGACCTTCATCAATAACGCCAAATCGTCCCTCATCATCGAGGCTGAAGAGATGCAGGATAGCACCGTCGAGCAAGCTATCGCAAGTGCGGCTCAACGCGGTGTCAATGTGCAGGTGATTTTACCTACGCCATCAAGTGGGAGTACTGATTCCAACGCAGCAGGCATCACGGTGATCAAAGCAGGTGGAGCGCAGGTGAAAGAAGACCCAAAACTCTATATGCATGCAAAAATGATGGTTGTCGATGGCACCAACGCCTATGTTGGCTCCATCAACATCTCTAGCAACTCATTCGATAACAACCGTGAACTCGGTGTCCTCTTTACCGACACGAGCATCATCACCACACTCAAGCAGACCTTCCAAAACGATTGGGGCGTCTCTACCAGTCAGGATGAATGGGGATTTTTCTTTTAGCAGAGAAGGGCGATATGATATGCTGGTGCGACTTGTTGAATCGCACCAGCATATCATATCGCTCTTCTCTGCTAGGAGTTCATTATGCTATCCTTACGACGTTTTGTTCCTTATCCCGATCTACTAGCCATACTCAATATCCGTTGGCTGATCATTTCGCGCTTCTTCGCGGACCTATTTTTTTATTCGACCACGATTGTCTTGTTTCAGCACCAGCGCGGCCTCAACTTCACACAGATGTTTTTGATGGAGTCGATCATCTCTGCAACAGTTTGGCTAGCCGACATCCCTACAGGCGCATGGGCTGACCGCTTTGGCTATCGTCGCTTAATTATTGCGGGCCGCATACTTAACGGTATTGGACTAGTCATATTTGTTTTTTCCTATGGTTTCTGGTTGTTCGCCTTCTCTAATATCCTTGCAGGTCTCGCTATCGCTTGCCTTTCGGGTTGCGAGAGCGCGATGGTTTATAAGAACGTACCCACCGAAAAGAGAGAGCAAGCAGCGTCCTCGGCCTTTACATTACTCTATGGTGCATCAAATGCTGGCTTTTTCGTGGGACTTTTGACAGGAAGTTTCATCGGTGTATACAGTCCGACACTGGCGGTTGCCATGAGTTCTATTCCTGCCGCACTCGCCCTGCTCACAGCATTGCGTCTACGAACAGAGCCAGAAAAAGACACAGCGGAGGTACGCAAAAAAGTCGTCAGCATGCAGGAATTGCTGAGAAGTGCGGTTACTGTCGTTCGTGCACAACCAGCACTCGTTGGCTTGAGTTTCTTTGATACAGCCGCGTTTGCCTTTATCAACGCGATTTTCTGGTACAACCAACCCTATCTGATAAGAGCAGGTATAGCAATCGTATGGTTCGGGCCAATTACGGCAACAGCGATGGGACTCAAAATACTGGTAGGGCTGCGCCTTCCATATATGCAATCTCATCTAGGAGTGCGTTTCACCTTGATTCTTTCATGTCTGATTCCAGGAATTGCTTATGTATTCCTTGCGGTAGTTCATGTCCCACTTCTCATAATGGCTTGTATTGCGCTCATCGTGATGCTACCAGCATGGCGTGCGCCACTCGTTCAGACAGAATTGAACCGTTTAATACTAGATGAGGCACGTGTGACGACACTTTCATCGCTCTCGTTTCTTGGCACGATTGCAGGTATTGCACTCAACCCGTTGATTGGATATATCGGCGATTTGGGTCTGGGGATAACAGGGATGAGTATAGGTCTAGGGCTTATCATGCTTTGTGGAATAGTGCCTTTTGTGGTGAAAGTGAATTAAGCCAGGGCACCCGCAAGAGAATGCCCCTCCCATATTGACGTTACGTCTGTGATGTTCGTGTATGGGAGGGGCATTCTCTTGCGGGTGCCCTGGCTGCAGCCTTATACTCATGCGGTCTATGACTGCGCCAAGAAATTCTGCGATCCAAACGAACTACCGAGCACATCTTTTGATGACGCACCGAGCCAGCGATCAAGCACGGTGGCATAGACGGAACGGAAGTCTGTAGTATACTTCATGTTGCCATCCTGGTCGAGGCTTGTCAGGTTTGGTGGCTCACCATAGATACCTTTGACAATCGGGTTGCCAAGCACAAACATTGGTGCTGCGGTACCGTGATCGGTACCAAGACTCCCATTTTCCTCAACACGTCGTCCAAACTCAGACCAGGTCATAACCACAACATTATCGGCTTTGCCGTGCGCGCTCAGGTCGGTATAAAAGGCAGCTAGCCCATCTGCGAGTGTCTTCATAAGTGTGGCGTGTGTTGCCTGCTGATTTGCGTGTGTATCAAAGCCACCAAGCGTCACATAGCCAACACGCAAGCCCAATCCCTGCACAATTGCTTCGGACAGCACCTTGAGACCAGCCGCAAACGGCCCCGTTGGATAGGTTGCCATTGCTTTATACTGTGAGTCCGCTTGATGCAGTTGATTTGCGCCTTCCTGTGCATTCAAAGCTGTTGTGTCAAGAAGTGCAGCATAGGGTGAGGATTTAGGATAGGTATTATACAGGTTCATTAAGGCTTTCAGCCGCGCATTGCCACCATCGGCGTCGAGTGGATCAGGTGCGACACGATAGCTCTGCACGCTTGCAACCGTCGGTACCGATGCATTGATCGACGAGAGGGCTTGTGCGGTCTGCACACCAATATCCATTGCTTTGAATGGGTGCCCATCTTTATCAACCCAACCTGAAACCAGCTTGCCGAGCCAACCGTCTGTGCCTGTTCCATTCAAGTCGAGCGTCTGCCAGATATCCATTGCCTGGAAGTGTGAGAGACTCTGGTTAGGATAACCAACGCCTTCAACCACCGCCATATGCCCCTGATCCCAAAGCGTTTTCAGTGGTGCAAGATTGGGATGCAGACCGAGACGCCCATCCAGCGACAATACCTGTGACTCTTGAATACCGATAGTTGGTCGCATCTTGCGATAGGTTGCATCGGCGAAGGGTACAACAGTATTAAGACCATCGTTACCGCCTGCCATTTGCACGACGATCAGCGTACGATCACTCGCCGCTTGCGCTATACGTGAGCCTTCAAGCGATTGCGCATGAGCTGAAGTAATACCGCGACTAAAGATTGCAGGCATCACCATACCAGCCGAAACCACTAACATACCGTTTTTTATCATTGCTCTTCGTGAGAGATTCATTTTTGTGCTCCTAGTTCAATTGGTATTCGGGTGATGCCAATATCAAGTAAAGTGTGCCCCGTACACTGCTTACAGGATAACTTTTACCATTTGTCAATGTGATCTGTGCGTTACTCTTGCCCACATTTTGCTGCGTGAAGTAGCTAATAAACTGGGCACGTCGATCTTTCTCAACCACACCATCGAGCAAGACTGCATTAAAGAAGTCAACGAAACGCTCTGGCGAGTCGATATGATTGGCATTGACCAGCCCCTGTATATCAGCACTCCCAAAAGTTCTCGCTTGCGCTGTACGCCCTCCCGATACTAATGCATCAATATAATTCAGCCGCGACATCCACGTGCCACTATTGAGCCAGAGCGCGCTGACCTTATCCGCAGGCCAACCTGCAACATTCGGAGGATCGAATAACGTTTGACCCATAATCGCGGTCATATACTCTAGCCCTTTGCCGTTGCCTTGCACATCTAGCGCACGATACATACCAGCAACAAACTCAGACGGCGACTTAATACGTGCTCGATAAGCTTTTTGTGAGGCAAACTGAGGTGAGAGCAACAGAGTGCGCATAACGGCACCGATATTGTGTCCGCTCTTCACATAAGTATCAACAAGCGGCGTGAGATCATCATTTGTTGGATTTTCATAGACAAAGAATGTGAATAGTTTACGGCATAGAAACCACGGTGTCGCGGGGTGGTTTGCCAGGATATGCACAACATCTTTATAGTCAAGACTGCCCGTCTGTCCAAGGTATGTCTTGGTCAAGTTGTTATGGTCTTGCTCTACATAGTGTGATTGTATCGTATTCCCTTTAACATGCCAACCAGTTAATGCAGCCGCGCCCTGATACACATCTTGTTGCGTATAATGTCCCAGGCCAAGCGTGAACAACTCCATCAATTCACGTGCGAAGTTTT
This sequence comes from uncultured Ktedonobacteraceae bacterium, assembly GCA_964250765.1. Lineage (GTDB taxonomy): Bacteria > Chloroflexota > Ktedonobacteria > Ktedonobacterales > Ktedonobacteraceae > JBBQVS01. The sequence goes on from CAXUHF010000131.1 coordinate 6,403, forward strand.
CATTTGGCGAGTTTTTTCGACTCTTCGTCAGATCGAGGTAGACAAGCATCGCGGGATCGCTGACAATACCCGTCAGAATATTGTCATAGGTATCAAAGGCATGCGTGCGGAAGAACTGGTTTTGCACCATTGTACGCCCATAGGCATTTTTACCACCAACTTTACGAAAACTGCTGGTGAGTAGACCATGCCAGAACAATGTCATCTTCTCTAAGAGAGGACGCTGTGTCCAAGCCATACGTAGGAGCCACCAGCGTTGCATATTAGTAATAGCAGCACCACTTGGTAGAGAAAAATCCAGATTGAGCGACTTCAGCCGATTCTCCATAGCATCATCTGAAACCTGTTGATAATTGATAAGGCGATCAACGGCACCAGCATAGCCATAGCCTCGGTACGTGCTTATATCGGCGGGTGTCGCTCCAAAACCCGCGCGTCGTAGTAGGTGTCCTATTTGCATACTACCCGCTATCGGCACATTCGGCAAAAAGTTTAGTTCGCCGTTTTGCCATGCTTCCTTCAACGCCACACCGCTACCTGCCGCCGCCGCAGCACCTATTACGCCCGTTGCGGCTGCGACACCAAAGAGTTTGCGGCGTGACATTTTCTTTTGTGGACGTGGACGTGTCGCAAACGGAACAGTAGGCTGCTTTTCAAAGCTTGGCCCGCCTGCCTGTGCTTCATCTGCATTCCCATACCCATGCCACTCTTCTGTTGGCTGATTATGTATATCCATGAAACGTCTCCGTCATATTCCTTGTTTATATATAGCTCTAATTATACGTTTGTTATTCGTACATCCCTTTACATTTATTATTCTACCAGTTAGACCTCAAGGAAAACTCAAGAGAAGGTACAGGTTTGACCAATGTTTCTATCCAAAAGTACCGATTTTTTGTGCATCTCATACAACTTCATTTGGCTTTAACTTGCATAGGACAACATTAGGCAAAGGTACTGTGTCGTACACAAAGATAGTCGTAGCCAGGAAGAGATGATATAGTTCGTAGTGACATTCTTAAAAAAAGAAAGAGATGCATACCTATATTTCTTCTCCGCGCTTTGAACTTTAAGAGGAGCATTTTCTACCTATGAGGCAAACGATAAAAGAATACCGCATTCCTATCATTATAATAAGCGTTGTGCTAGCAGTGGCCTTGTTAAGTACCAGTCTTTGGCTTGTTCTTGGACACGGTTCAGAGAATAAGCAAACGACAACGCTTGTTAGTGTCACAAAGACTTCTGCAAAAACTGCTGTTCCACAACCAACACAGGGAGCTATTCCTGTATCACCACTCCTCTTTGGCACAAACATGGCACTTTTCGATAGTAAAGATCAGGTGATCAATTCTACCGCCACCCAAACGTTATTACAGCAAGTACATGCACAGATTATTCGTATGCCGGTACGCCCGAACCTCTCGAATGCAACAGAGATACAGGCGGCTCAGGATATCAAAAATATTGGTGCTATTCCGCTTGTTGTGCTACATGGTGATGTGGTGCCAACGGCACTAGCCGATGATAGCCTTATCGTGAAGGACATGAATACCGTCTTTGGCAAGAATATTGTCTACTACGAATTTGGTAACGAAGAAGATTCTAACCCTGGCATCAATGCCACAACGTATACGAGTGGCTGGAATAAGCTGGTACCACAACTAAAGAAGTTGGCCTTGAATGGACACTTTATCGGTCCTGTGAACTACAAGTACACGCGCTCGTACCTGACAACATTTCTGCAGAACGCACAACCACGCCCCGACGAGATTAGCTGGCACGAGTATACATGTAGCAAAAATGAGCAAGCCGACGCATGTATCGCTAAGATTGATACCTGGACAACTCATATCTCCGATGCCCGCAACGCGATGCAAACAACTATCGGCACCACTCTTCCGATTATGATTACAGAATGGAACTATGCTCCAGACCTATCATCCGAAGGTACGGGACAGGTGCCTGCCGATGGCAAACACGAAAATGCTGCATTCATGACAGCTTGGACGACCAAAGCTCTGCAAACCCTGGCGGCAAGTCGCGTTTTTGCCTCCATGCAATATTCTTGCACCAATACCGCCATATCATTGATTGACTCCAATAACACCATTACACCTCAAGGCACTATATTCAAAAATGCTTATCAGCAAATGATTATTCAGCATCAGCAACCAGGTGTAGCATCAGCAACAACAGTTCCACAGCAAAATAGTACAGCGACTGGAAATAACACCTCAAGTTTTTCGTTTGAAGATGGCACAACTGATGGGTGGAACGGACATGGAGGTGGTATCTCCAATGTTCAAGCGAGTACAATGTTTGCACAGAATGGCACACATTCATTGCAAGTAACACTCAGTAATGCAAATAGCAAGAACTTTCCGTATGTTGCCGTAAGCACAGAGAATACAGCAACCTATCCACATGGAGGTCAGACGCTCACGGCCTCTGTCTACGTTGCTAGTACCGCGGCTCAGGTAAACGCGATTTTGTTCATCACCGAACACGATTACACATGGCATACAAGCAATGCAGTAAAACTCACTCCTAATACGTGGAATCGGCTGACATTCCCGATTCCTGCCGCAGTTACAGAGCAACCGCGTCAGATTGGAGTTCAGTTCAATAGTCCAACAGGTGGCGGTAGCACGGATGTCTATATTGATGCAGTTGGGTGGTCTTAAAATAATCACCCCTGTATAAAAAATATGGATTGGCAGTAAAGCGATGCTTTCCTGCCAATCCATATTTTTTATCCAGTATATCCAACTACGTCACTACCACCTAACGATATATTGTGGTAGCTAAAGTACATTGGACACTCGACGACAACAGGTCCGCTCATCCTTTGAACAGAAAGCGATACTGCATCTCCTGCGTCCGTATTATCCTGCGCGATAGGTACAACGAGTCTATTGATACTTTTAGATATGCCTCTATAAGAGAGCTACGTCACGTACAATATCGAGCAAATCACGTACATGAAATGGCTTTACTACAACCTGTGATACACCCATAGTTTTTGCATCAGAAATGCCTACTTTTGCAGTAATAATGACAATTGAGGGTAAAGGATAGACAGGTGCCCATTGCTGATATAAACGGTCCAAAAACGCATGACCATCCATACCAGGCATAGCAAGGTCAAGCAAAATGACAGATGGATATCGTCCTTCACGGGCTGCATTATACATCCAGTCTAATGCTTCCTGACCCTCAGCTGCCTCCGCAGGTTCATAGCCATCTAGCTCTAATGCCCACGATACCATATCTCGAATAGCTGGATTGTCGTCTACCACTAGCACGACAGGTTGACGCCCATCCACAGTTCGCCGTGTTTGACTCATACATTCCTCTATACTTTTCCTATAAAGCGTTGTTGAGCCATTATAACAAACTCTATTTGTGGTTTCAAGAGCATCAACCATATGTACAGGACTAATGCATATTTTCTACCGCGTCATCAGCCTGCTCGTGTGCGTGATATGAACTACGGACAAATGGGCCAGACTCTACGTGGCGGAAGCCCATTTTTTTGCCCTCGACCTTCAATGCAGCGAACTCTTCCAACGGTACATAACGTTGAATCGGCAGGTGGTCAAAGGATGGACGCAAATATTGTCCAATAGTAAGAATGTCCACGTCATGTTCGCGCATATCATGCATGACTTCGAGTAGCTCGTCCCACGTCTCACCTAAGCCGAGCATAAAGCCAGACTTAGTTGGTGCAGCCGGATTCATCTCTTTCGCCCACTTGAGTACCTGTAGTGAACGTTTGTACACAGCTTGCGGACGCACTTGCTTATAAAGCCTCGGCACCGTCTCCACGTTGTGATTATACACGTTGGGCTTTGCGTCAATCACTACGCGCAGTGCCTCATACGCGCCTTTGAAATCGGGTGTCAGGACCTCAACCTTACACTCAGGGTTCAGACGACGTATCCAGCGAATGGTTGAGGCAAAGACTGCCGCGCCACCATCTTTTAGCTCATCGCGGTTTACCGATGTGACAACCGCGTGACGCAGGCCCATCGTCTGAGCAGCTTCCGCGACACGCTTTGGCTCTTCCCAATCCAGGCCGAGAGGACGCCCCGTTGCTACAGCACAAAAGCCACAACTACGTGTGCATACACTCCCTAAAATCATAAAGGTCGCCGTTTTATGCCCCCAGCATTCACCGATGTTTGGGCAACGTGCCTCTTCACACACAGTATGGAGCGATTGGTTACGCATCAACTGCTTGAGTTGCTGGTAATTTTCCCCCTTAGGTGCACGTACTTTGAGCCATTCTGGACGGCGTTCTGGAATCATAGTCGCCATGTTTGTTTT
>CAXUHF010000131.1:10831-14207 GCA_964250765.1 uncultured Ktedonobacteraceae bacterium
CACATCTATTTCGCGCTCGTACCCCTGTAATTTGGTACGAACTGCCTGTAAAAATCCGCCTGCTCCCGCACCATCAAGAATACGATGATCAAAGGAGAGACACAGAAACATCATAGAACGAACCGCGATAGCATCATCTTCTACCACCACGGCACGTTTCACCACAGCATCCATACTAAGAATACCTGCATGAGGCTGGTTAATAATCGGTACTGATAGAATTGTACCAAAAACGCCGGGGTTGTTAACCACAAAGGTACTGCCCTGCATATCTTGTAGTGTCAGCTTGTTGTTACGAGCGCGCTGCGCGATGGCGTTGACCTGTTTTGCCAGACCAGCTAACGTGAGCGAATCGGCGTCGTAGAGTGTTGGCACGACAAGGCCAGCGTCAGTTGCAACAGCGATACCCAGATTGATACGCTTCTTAATGATAATTTTGTTGTCTTCGGTCCAGGCCGAGTTGATGGTAGGAAATTTGCGAATGCCCTCACAGACCGCCTTCATAACAAATGGGACATAGCTCATACCATAGCCCTCACGTCGCTTGAACTCGTCCTTGTTCTTCGCCAACCATTTTGCGATGTTGGTCATATCGACCTCAACCATCGTGGTTGCATGTGGCGAGGTGCGCTTGCTACGCACCATATGTTCCGCGATGGCAAGGCGCATACGGCTTGGCGTCACTACCTCATCTTCGCCGCCCATGCTCGCAGGGTGCTCAACTGGAGCCGACTCATATGGTAGAGGAGCATTTTTTGACTCTTGCACAGGCATCGTCTGCACTGAACGCGCCACTTCTGTGCGCTGCGGCTGCACTGGCGGTGTGAGTCGTGACATCACGGCAACTTGCGGCACACGCTCGTCTGCTTGCTGGCGTTGCGAGACGTAGCCTAGGATATCCTCTTTACGCACACGTCCATTCGCGCCCGTGCCTTGAATGGTGTTGAGATCGACATTGTGTTCGCGTGCGAGGCGACGTGCAAGTGGCGAGATACGCTGTCGCTCATCATCTTGCTCAGTCGATACGTTATGTTCGGTATCGCCACCAACAATCGTTCGTAAGCTTGTGGGTCGCTCAGTCAAAACGGGCATCTGAGCCTGTTGTGTGTTCTGAACGGGAGCCGCATCGGGACCCGGTGCAGCCTGTGTGGAAGACTCAATGTGTACATCCGCGCTCTCTTCGATGAGTGCGATTTGTGTACCTACCGCCACGGTCTCATCGACATTGACGAGAATTTTTGTCAGACGACCCGCGACAGGTGAGGGCAATTCGGCATTGATTTTGTCCGTGATGACTTCGACGAGCGATTCGTCTTTCTCAATGTAATCGCCCACCTGTTTCATCCAGGACCCAATTGTACCCTCAGCGACCGACTCGCCAAGTCGCGGCATCGTTACAGGTGTCGGCATACAAAAACTCCTTTGTTTATCCTTATTGAGAATTTTTATTTAATACGCAGCTAGTTTTCGGGCCGCCGTCAAAATCTTTTCGGCATTCGGCAGATACGCGGCCTCTAATGGAGGCGCATATGGGAAGGGCACATCGGGCGCGGCGACGCGTGTGATAGGGCCGTCAAGGTACTCGAACAGGTCTTCCGCCAGAATCGCGGATAGCTCGGCACCAATACCGCCCGTAAGCGTGTCCTCATGCACAATCAAGACCTTGTTGGTACGCTTCACCGACTCCTGAATAGACTCACGGTCAAGCGGCGAGAGGCTACGCAGGTCCATAACTTCCGCCTCCAAATCGTCCTCTTCCTCAAGAGTACGCGCCACTTTGAGACACTGATGAACCATTGCACCATAGGTAAGAATGGTCATATCCTCGCCATCGCGCCGAATGATAGCTTTCCCAAGCGGCACAATATAATCATCTTGCGGCAACTCCTCGCGCAGTTCGGGCAAGCGATAGAGCAACTTATGTTCCAGGTAGAGCACGGGATTATTGTCACGTACAGCCGCTTTGAGCATACCTTTCGCATCATAGGCTGTGGCAGGCACCACTACTTTAATCCCAGGCGTATGAAAAAACCACGCTTCTGGACTAGTCGAGTGAAATGGACCACCCTTTGTACCACCACCAGAGGGACCTCGAATGACCATCGGCACAGGCATGCCAACACGCCAGTACATCTTGCTCGCCATGTTGATAATCTGGTCAAAACCGGAGGCAATAAAGTCGATAAACTGCATTTCGGCAATTGGACGCATGCCCATCAGAGCCGCACCAACAGCAGAACCGATAATCGCCGCCTCAGCCATTGGCGTGTCAATTACGCGCTCAGCACCAAATTCTTCTAAGAGGCCCGCACTGACTTTGAACGCACCACCATAGCTACCAACATCTTCGCCAAGCAGGAATACAGCTTCATCGCGCAACATTTCTTCGCGGATAGCTTGACCTATCGCCTCTAAATATGTAACCTTCTGGTTTTTCTTCTCTTCGCTCATCATCGGACGACCTCCATAGGCGTGTTAGATTCGGCCTGCAACATAGTGGTAAAGCGTTGGCCTGTACGCCTATCAAGCGCATTCACATAGCGTGCATCCTCCGCACCCGGCTCACCAATGATCGCTGTTGGACCATCAGGAGCAAAGACATACTCCGCAACTGTCGTCTCATCTGGCGCGGGACTGCGTTCCGCGAACTGTACAGCGTCGTCAACTGTAGCCTTAATGTGGGCTTCAATCTCTGCCTTTTTGGTGGGAGTAAGCACTTGGTGCTCTTGTAAATACGACTCGAAACGCTGTATCGGGTCTTTAGCGAGCCATTCTTCGCGTAACTCCTGTGGCACATAATCGGCCTTATCAGCCTCCGAGTGTCCGCGCACTCGAAATGTCTTGCATTCGACAATTGCTGGACCGTTCCCACTTCGTGCATGCACTATTGCACGCTCCACCGCCTCGAAGACGGCAAGTACATCGTTTCCATCAACACTTTCACCTGGAATGCCATAGGATTTCGCACGGTCCGAAAGATTTGAGATGGCGAACTGTTTCGCGCTCGGAGTTGAGTAAGCGTAGCCGTTATTCTCGATGACCAGCACCATCGGCACTTTCTGTACAGAAGCAAAATTCATAGCTTCATGAAATGGTCCTGTATTGGTTGCGCCATCGCCACACGACGCCAGCACAACAGTAGAACGCTTACGCATTTTCATGGTCAGCGCGACACCACAGGCCACAGGCAATGATTCGCCGAGCATACTAATCATAGGGACAATGCCATGATGCATGTCACCGATGTGCATTTGCCCATCGCGCCCCAGCGTTGGCGAATTACCACGCGCCAGCCATTGACACATCACTGCACGCGGCGAACCACCACGGACAAGATGCATACCCAAATCACGGTGTTGCGGCACAATGCAGTCGT
>CAXUHF010000132.1:0-14128 GCA_964250765.1 uncultured Ktedonobacteraceae bacterium
ACATAAAGCACTCTCCCTGTTGCTAACCTATCTTCTTAAAGTATTCATATGTTCATTATACCTTGTAGTCGTACTAAACACATATTAAAGGCAAAGATAATATAACTTGAACTCCAAAATAGCTATGAAGCCGCTTCACACCTTACACAAAAGGAATTTATTATGATAGATAATAACCGAAAAACCGATACGATACAACGTATCGGTTAGGTTTGACGCTATATTAAATTTGTGTAGCAGGTGATAAACAAAAAGATATAAAAGCAAAAACAGACCTCTAAGGAGTATTATTCCTTAGAGGTCAGCTTGACATTTTTCTGGCGATACTCATTGTGCATTTTATGTATGCATAATAACTATTTTCTCTCAAACAACTTGGAAAAGCTCAGCGCAAATTCTAGGGTCTTGGTCGCTTTGGTGGGAGCGGTTGGGTCGGACTCGTCATATCTGATTGTGTTGGTGGCACATTCGCTCCCGCTTGTTGAGCCACATTCTGTAAATCATTCTGTACTGAATTCACGCTACTTGCCGTTTGTTGAGCATTAGCCTGCACAGTGTTTGCCATCTCAGCAGAACGATTGGCTTGTTGCTGCACGTCTTGGACACGGCTCGCCATCTGTTGCACCTGCTGCTTGAGTTCCTCATTTTCCGGGGGAATGCCACGCAGATATCCGATACGCTCAACCACCAGTTGACGCATTTCTTTCCCCGTCCTTGGTGCAACGAGCAAACTGATTCCCACACCCAATAGTATCCCATTTGTAAAACTACCCATATTTCAAATCCTTTCGTAAAGTTTGTAGTAAGTAAGTAAGCATCCTCATGTGACAAAAGTGACACGAATGGCAATGAGAAAAAGATGCAGCGGGGCACAAAGTACGTGATAAAGATATCTTTGAAAGAGTGATATACTCTAAGGAGTGAATAGTCCTGCAAGCCACAACCGTGAGCATAGATTGCGACATCACACATGACATCATTGACATCTTACAACCATTTACAAAGCTTGACGCTGATAGATAGCAGCGCAGCCATCTACCAGCATGAACAGTGCTGTTACGTTACCAGGAGGAACTTACACAATGGTACTTAAAGATACACTGCTGTATCTCGCACAGAACGAAAACCTACGCAACTTTGTTGTACATAATAAGGCTACACGTGGCGCCTCGCGTCGCTTTGTGGCGGGCGAGGCTATTGATGAGGCCGTACAAGCGACACAAGGCTTAAATAAGGGTGGCATACGGGCCGCACTCGATTTGCTTGGCGAAAATGTCTCGGATGAGAAAGAAGCACGGTCCGCCGCACGTGATTATATCGTTGCCCTTGATTGTATTCAGCAGACAGGTATAGACGCGAACATCTCAATCAAATTGACCGCGTTAGGACTCGACATTTCACAAGACCTATGTGAACAGAATGTCCAGGCCATCCTTGAACATGCGCAGCAACAAGGCACGTTCGTATGTATCGACATGGAGGGCGCGGCCTATACAGAGCAGACGGTTGATATCGCGTTACGCATGCACAAACAATTTGAGCAAGTGGGAACTGTTATTCAATCGTACCTGCATCGAAGCAAGCAAGATATCGAGCAACTTATCGCCGAGGGCGTGCGTGTACGCCTCGTCAAGGGCGCATATAAAGAACCTGCGGACATCGCCTTTCAGCAAAAGAGCGAGGTTGACCAGAATTATGTGCAACTGATGCTGATGCTGCTTGCACGCGGCAACTATCCCGCTATTGCCTCGCATGATGAAGCCATTATTCATGCTGCGACGACCTTTGTACGAGATCATGGTATCAGCAAAAAGGCGTTCGAGTTCCAGATGCTCTACGGAATTCGGCGTGACCTGCAAGAAAAACTCGTGCAACAAGGCTACGATATGCGCGTCTACGTCCCCTACGGTTCCCAGTGGTATCCCTACCTGATGCGCCGTATGGCGGAACGGCCCGCGAATCTGGTGTTTGTGATGAGTAATGTGTTGCGCTAGAAGCGTCTTTCTTTTTAAGGAATCACAAGGAGGCTATCCGAGATGAATGAACTGCCAAAGCCCATCAAAATAGATGAAAATTCTGCGATACAGGATACATCTCTCGCGCCTTATGTTGAGGGTATAGCTCGTCAGCAGCGTATTGAGTTTCCAGGGCGAACAAGTGAAATTGACATGATGGTAGTCTTTTTTGAGGCAGGTTCGCGGAACCGTCCTCACATGCATGAACATGATCAAACCCTGCTTGTTCTTTCTGGCCGAACTATGATAGCAACAGAGACCGAGAAACATATCCTCTCAGCAGGTGAGATCATCACGATTCCTGCCAACGTCTGGCACTGGCATGGAGCGACTCCCGATGCTCCAACATCCCAGATATCTATCAGGATCCCTGGTACGTCAAATTTTGAAGCGGAGGCCCGCAATTGGGCCACCAATTATACCGAAGAGGAGACGGACAGGAGTACGGAGGGAAAAAACGCTTGACAAGAAAGAGAACGCTCCCTTTTGCTCTGAGCATAGCCCTTTAAAAAGGCTTTTATAATGCAACATTCCATCATCTATCGACTCTTCGAGCCACACGATCAAGCCGAGGCACGTCAACTTATCCTTAACGGTCTCGGCGAACACTTTGGTTTTATCGACGAAACGCGTAACCCTGATCTTGATAACATCCTGGAAAACTACATCGCCATAGGTGCAATATTTCTCGTTGCTCAACTGAATGAGCAAATCGTCGGGACAGGCGCACTGCTTGGGGAAGAGCCGAACATCGGACGCATCGTGCGTATGTCAGTTGAGCGCACATATCGACGTTGCGGCATTGGAAAAACAATTATGTGGCATCTTATAGAGGTCGCATATCAACACAAATATACGCAGGTACGACTTGAAACGAACAATGATTGGTACGATGTTATTACCTTTTATACATTGTTAGGATTTACTGTAGATGTATGGACTGAGCATAACGTGCATATATCGATGCTACTCCTTTAACCCAATGAAACATGATATAGATATGTGTAGGGACCGATTTATCACGTCCTCTGCCATATCCACTAACTTAGAGGATTTGATGGAATGTTTCGACATCCTCTCCGACATTTCAATTATCAAGAGGACGTGATAAATCGGTCCCTACAGACGACCTATCTACATTGTTTCGTCACTCCACATAATTGGTTGCTACGCATTTCCCTCCCCATGTCGTACAATGCCTAAAGCTAATTACCGTACGCAAACATCTATGGAGGGACAATCCATGTCAGATATACAGTCACAACATGCACATACAAACAGTCTTATTCATGAGACCAGCCCCTATCTTTTGCAGCACGCGCACAATCCGGTGGATTGGTATGCATGGCATGATGAGGCATTACAGAGAGCGAAGCAAGAGGACAAGCCGATTTTGTTGAGCGTCGGCTATTCCGCGTGCCACTGGTGCCATGTGATGGAGCGCGAATCGTTCGAGAACGAAGAGATCGCCGCGCTGATGAACGAAAATTTTATCAACATCAAGGTTGACCGCGAGGAACGCCCCGATATCGACAGTATTTATATGCAAGCGGTGCAGGCCATGACGCGGCAAGGTGGGTGGCCCATGACCGTCTTCCTGATGCCTGATGGTCGCCCATTCTACGGAGGCACCTACTTTCCACCCGAAGACCGTCACTATGGACGCGAAACCATGCCCGGTTTCCCCAGTATTCTGCTCAGTGTTGCCCATGCATATAAGGAGAATCGCAAGGAGATCGAGGAGCAAGCCTCACAACTCGCCGAATACCTGCAACAACGTAGTGATGCGCCATTGCGAAGAGCAGGCTCAGCACTGCCCGCAAACACACCATTTTCGCTCGACCTATTCAGTCGAGCCAGCGATGCGCTAGCCGAAGAGTATGATGCTGAGCATGGTGGCTTCGGTACTGCTCCCAAGTTCCCCGGTACCATGTCGCTAGAATTGCTGTTACGTATTCACCAGCACCGAATCAAAGGCGAAATTACGAAGCCAGCGACAATCCCCGAACTCGAAATCGTTGAACAGTCGTTGAGAAGTATGGCGAATGGTGGTATTTACGATCAGCTGGGCGGCGGCTTCCACCGTTACTCTACCGATAAAGAATGGCTTGTGCCACACTTTGAGAAAATGTTGTATGATAACGCGCTCCTGAGCCGTGTCTACCTGCACACCTATCTTGTGACAGGTATCCCATTCTATCGTCGTATCGTTGAGGAGACGCTGGACTACGTTGTGCGTGAAATGACCTCGCCCGAAGGCGGCTTTTACTCGACACAAGACGCCGATAGCGAGGGCGAAGAGGGCAAGTTCTTTGTATGGACACCAGCAGAAGTCGAGCAGGTGCTTTCGTCAGATGCCGCAGCGCTCTTCCTACCCTACTACGATGTCACGGAACATGGTAACTTTGAGGGCAAGAACATTCTGCATGTCCAGCCACAAGTACGCGCAACCGACGAAGCACAGATAAGCGATGAAGCCCTGGAAGAGTCGCTAAAACAGAGTCGCGCCGCACTCTTTAAAGTCCGTGAAACGCGTGTCAAGCCTGGACGCGACGAGAAGATATTGACCTCCTGGAATGGGCTGATGTTGCGGAGTTTCGCTGAAGCGGGTCGCTATCTCGAACGTCTCGACTATATCGAGGTTGCCACGAAAAACGCCGACTTCTTGCTACGCGAATTGCGTAAAGACAAACGCCTTCTCCGTACCTATAAAGATGGACGAGCCCACCTGAATGGCTTTTTAGAAGATTACGCATTTCTTGCTGATGGTCTCCTCGCGCTCTATGAGGCCACATTTGAACCGCGCTGGTTTGCAGAAGCGCGCAACTTGATGGACTCAGCCATTACGCTGTTCGCAGACGAGCAAAACGGAGGGTTCTTCGATACGGGCAGCGATGCGGAAGCATTAATCAGCCGCCCAAAAGACATTATGGATAATGCGACACCAGCTGGAAACAGCGTTGCTATAGATGTACTCTTACGACTCGCTGCATTTACTGGTGAGCAGTCCTATCGTAAACGTGCCGACGACTATCTGCAACCACTCGCAGATGTCATGACGCAACATCCGCAAGCCTTCGGACATGTGCTTGGTGCGCTCGATTTCGCGCTCTCGCCCAGCAAAGAAATTGCGATTATTGGTCCCCTTGCAACCGATGACACGCTCACCCTGCTGGAAGCAACCAACACGCATTACTCACCTAATAGCGTCCTGGCCTATTGTGTTCCCGATGACTCTCAAGCAATACAAACAGTTCCACTTCTAGCGGATCGTCCACTCAAAAATGGTAAGGCAACAGCCTATGTCTGTCAAAACTTCGTCTGTCAGGCTCCCGTGAATAGTGCTGAGGAATTGTCAAAGCTGTTGTAATATTCTGAATACGACGACCCATTGTAGGGACCAGATTTATCGCGTCCTCGGCGCAATTCATTGCGCGAAATCTTCGATCATCATATAGGATGTACAAAGAATTATAGCCGATAAATCGGCCTCGGACGCGATAAATCGGTCCCTACAAATATTTCTGTTCGTCGCCGTAGATCAGCGTCGCGCCACCTGTAGCGAAGTTGCGCACATCGCGTCCTACCGCCTTGCCTTCGGGTGTGGACATTAATGTGTCAAACTCCTCACGTGTATCCGCATACATAGCAGCCATCTGATAATAGGGTGGTTGCTCGCCGCGTGGTCCCGCCGTAAACTTGGTCACACTTAAGCCTTTAAGCCCCTGAATCTTCTGTACTAATGGCGTATGAGTCTCTTTGTAATAGCGGTCAAATTCTTCGACATTCTCTGGATGTCCATAGAGGACGGTTAGTTGAAACATTGTAACGTCGCTCACTTTCTGCATTTAACGTAGGCACAGCCTTTGTGTTCCTACTCTCTGACCTGATGATATCACATACATGACGTACCTAGCTTTTTAACTTTTTTGTCATAAAACATACTACTATAATCATGTATTTTCCTTTAATCTATATTTAATGTATAATCATTGATTATTATTTAACATACATATAACCTCTTGTTAACATGATATGTGTACTATTAGTGAGGGGTAAGTTTTATTACCTGTATTTCTCATGAAAATATTCGTGTGTGAAAAGAGGAAATCCTATGTCTACAATTCTCCGTAGGGGAGCGGTTGTATTTCTTATGGCACTGTGTGCCGTAGCTCTTGCACTTGTTAGTATGGGCTTTGGCTCAGTCGCGCAAGCCCATACTGCTGCGTCAGCCACATCGAGCGTTGTTGGTCTGCCAGGCTATGATGTCTCGGTGTTTGCCAAAGGCACAAAAACGTTGTACAATCCAGACTCAGTTGAAGTTGATGGCAACTACATCTGGATCGGCTACCAGAATGGTACAAACCCAACTGGAACAGACGGTAAGTCAAGTACTATTGTGCAATACACACGGACCGGACAAATTGTACATACCTATAGTGTTCTTGGTCGCTGTGATGGATTACGCATTGATCCTAAAACTCATCTTGTATGGGCAATGGAGAATGAAGACGCGAACCCACATATTGTCGTCATCAATCCTATAACTGGTTCCAAAACTAACTATGTCTACCCAAAAACTGCTCATGGTGGTGGGTATGATGATGCAGCCTTTATCAATGGCTCCGCTTTTATCTCCGCATCCAATCCAACTCTGAATAGTGCTGGTCTAAACACCGCTCCAGCCGTCCTCAAGGTTACATTGAGCAATGGGAAGGCAAGGGTAACACCTGTTCTCTATGGGAACGCTACTGCTACCGATATCGTTACAAACCAGAAGGTCACACTAAACTTGACCGATCCCGACTCAGTGTCAATCGACAGACAGGGCAACCTTGTTGTAGACTCGCAGGCAGACGCTGAACTGATCTTCATCCATAATCCGGGCACTACCAAACAGACGGTCCTCCGTTTAACCCTTGGAACACAAGTTGATGATACGACCTGGATTCCTACAGCACAGGGACGTTTGATCATTGTCGATAGCAAACAGAATGCCATCTACTCTGTTAGGATGAGCAAAACAGGCTTCACTCCTGGTACTGTTTATACTGAAGCCCCATCTGACTCTGGTGTAGCAGGCTTTGTCGGGCAACTTGACCCAACAACAGGTACAATCACTCCTGTTATTATCGGTCTCGATAGCCCAACCGGACTTGGTTTCATCTCAGGAAAATAACGCATAACGCTGATTACACGCGAAGAGGTGTATTCGGCTGCCAATTGGCAAACCCATACACCTCTTCGTGTGTTGCTATATATTTTTTGTCTACGATGAAAGGTTGGCATACGTGTGATAGGATGTGATATCCTGTAAAGAGAAAAAAAGAAGTTCTGAAGGACACAGAGAACGCCACCCATTGGGCGACTGCATCTCTATCATCAACGTCGATGATATCCTCCACTAAATTCCGACAGAAGACAGACAAGCAAGACAACCTCATGTCGCTCACCGTCTTCTGTTTTGTTGTCTTCGCTATTTATTGATGGATATCTGTAGGGATCGATTTGCCATGTCCTTGCTGACGGTCGATTGCCGACGAGGACGCGATAAATCGGTCCCTACAGATATCTGTAACAGCATGAATAGACATTGTGAGCGGCTTCCTTTTTTGGAGTGCGTGTATCGAGAAAGGAACAGCGTGTGACCTCGTTCTCTGGAAATCCGTCAAAAACGTCTCTGTATGCTGATACTTGGCAAGAGAATCTGCGTATTTATGTACGCATTCTTGCCTTACTACGTCCCCACTGGCTACAATCGCTCGGTGCCGTTGTCTGTCTGGGTCTCTCTACTGGACTTTCGTTAATCGTTCCGTGGCTTATCGCTTATGTGATTGATGCTGGTTTACAGCATGGGCAACTAAGCAATTTACTTCTTGTCGCGCTAGCGATTCTGGTATCAAGTGCTCTTCGTGGCCTGTTTGCCTATGGACAAGGCTACCTTTCACAATCCGTCTCTAATCTGGTTGCCTACGACCTGCGCAATCAGGTCTACGATCATTTGCAAAAGCTCAGCTTCTCATTTCATGATGAGTCGGAGACGGGACAGCTTATGTCACGTCTCACCGTCGATATTGAAGCGGTACGAAATTTTATTACGCTTGGCTTGTTGCGTTCGCTGCTCACTCTTGTCACCTTTGCGGCGATTACCGTTATTCTGTTTCGCCTGGATGCATATCTTGCACTTGTGACCCTCATCAGTGTGCCTATTCTCGTTTTCCTGTCTCTACAAGTGGGGCGTCGTTTGCGTCCATTGTGGATGAATGTGCAGAACGAAAATGGCGAACTTGGTACCGTCATGCAGGAGAGCCTGAGCGGTGTACGTGTCGTCAAAGCTTTCGCACGTGAGAATTTTGAGATTGCGAAGTTTGGTGCGAAGAACCAGGAATTACGTCTGCTGAATATGTCCGCGATGCGCCTTTCTGCGTGGAACCAGCCACTTATGCTGCTGGTCATCAATATCATCACGGTCCTAGTGGTGTGGATTGGTGGAGTCGCGGTCATCGGGAACCACCTCAGCATTGGTGTGCTTGCGGCAATTACGCAATACATCCTGCTACTGAACACACCTGTACGTGCCTTTGGCTTCATGGTGACATGGTTCATGCGTGGCCTCTCTGGTGGTGAGCGCATCTTCAGCGTACTTGATGTGCAATCAACCATCACCGATGCTCCTGACGCTCGCACACTAAAGAATGTGCAAGGCCGTGTCGCGTTTGAGCATGTCTCGTTTTCCTACAATAAAGGGCCAGAGGTGCTGCACGATATCACCATCGACGCGAAGCCAGGACAAATTATTGCTCTACTTGGTGCGACGGGAAGCGGAAAAAGCACGATTCTCAGTCTGTTACCGCGCTTTTATGACCCCACACAAGGACGCTTGACGGTTGATGGCAACGACCTACGCGAGGTAACGCAACGTTCGTTACGCCAAAACATTGGTCTGGTGCTGCAAGACGTGTTTCTTTTTAACGCGACTCTGCGTGACAACATCGCTTATGGTGTAGCCAATGCAACAGATGAGCAGATTATCGCAGCCGCGAAGGTCGCACGCATTCATGATTTCGCGTTAACCCTACCCGATGGCTATGATACATGGGTGGGAGAGCGTGGCGTCACTCTGTCAGGTGGGCAAAAGCAGCGCGTCGCCATCGCACGTACTCTGTTACTCGACCCGCGTATTCTTGTGCTCGATGACTCTACATCGAGTGTCGATATGGAGACCGAGTATCTCATCCAGCAAGCACTCGATGCTGTAATGCATGGACGTACCACCTTCGTTGTCGCGTCACGCCTGCGTACCATCAAGAATGCCGATCAGATTCTCATTCTCGACAAGGGCAACATCATCGAGCAGGGAACTCACGAATCGTTGCTAGCTTTAAACGGTGCATACACACGTCTCTACGACCTACAACTACGTGAACAAGAGGAATTCGAGACGCGTATGCTCTCCGTTGACAGCCAACAACCCCTGTACGGGTCTGCTTCAGCACATCCCGCCATTGATGAACAACCCCTGTACGGGTCTGCTTCAGCACACCCAACCGACCATAAACGCGAGGTGAAACGATGAAAACGGTCAAAGCGACACGGTCGGAGTCAATCGACGAATTTATGGCGCACCGTCGCAAAAGTCGGTTACGCGAAAATAGCCTGGAAAGTTCAGACGAAAACGTTTCAGGTAAATTTAGCTGGCACTATATCAAGCAATTTGGCCCGTACATCTCACGCTACCGTACGGCAGCATTGGGAAGCATTGCACTTATGCTTGTGTATACGTTGCTCAACCTTGCGAACCCATACTTGATTGGTGTCGCCATCGACTCCTTTATCACACATCACGACCTGCGCGGTCTCGGTATCATCGGCGTTGTCCTGCTCGTCGTCAACGTCTTGATGTGGCAGGCACAGTACTGGCAGGTCTGGACCATGTCCTGGGCTGGACAGCAAACACTATTCCAACTCAGTTCAGATATGTTCACGCACCTGCAACGGCTCTCGCTCAGCTTCTATGATCGTACTCAGATTGGACGCGTCATGTCACGTCTGCAAAGCGATATAGATGTCCTGGAGTCAATGCTTAGTTCGGGTCTGCTGTCGATTCTCGGCTCGCTGATTTCGTTATTCGGCATTATCGGCATCATGCTTGTGCTGAATACGCCACTTGCGTTACTTTCGTTTATCGTGCTGCCAATCATGATTGTGATAGCGGCCTTCTGGCAACGCTATGCTCAGCGTTCGTTCCGTTTGACTCGTGCAGCGATCTCAATGGTCAATGCAACATTGCAAGAAAACATTTCTGGTATGCGCGTCATTCAAAGCCTTGCACGTGAAGACCGTAACCGTGACGAGTTCGACGAACTAAATGCCTACAACCGCGATACGAACCAGGAAGCGGTACGTATCGCCTCACTGATTCTGCCTCTAGTCGAGGTCGTTGCAGCCGTTGCCATCATGATTACCGTTGTCTATGGCGGTATCCTGGTATCACAGAGCAAGTTACAAGTCGGTGTGCTCGTCTCATTCACGCTCTATATCAACCGTTTCTTTGACCCAATTCGTGATCTCAGCCAGCAATATACACAGCTACAACGTTCAGGAGTTGCGGCGGAACGCATCTTTCAAATCATGGAAGTGCCAGTCGAGATTACTGACAAGCCTGATGCAAAGATTTTGCCACAGATACACGGCGATGTGGTATTCGATTCTGTCTACTTCGGCTATCTTAAGGATGTGCCTGTGCTACGCGACTTTAACCTGTCAATTCAAGCAGGTCAAACCGTTGCTATCGTTGGCCCTACTGGAGCAGGCAAAAGCACGATTGTAGGTTTGCTGACACGCTTCTACGATATTCAAGAGGGGTCAATCCGCATCGATGGCTATGATATTCGGGATGTGACGCAGGCATCGTTGCGTAGTCAGATTGGTATCGTACTACAGGAACCATTTCTGTTCACGGGCACCATTCTCGATAATATTCGCTACGGGCGTCTCGACGCAACGGATGAGGAGATACAGCAAGCGGCGCGTGTGGTAGGAGCGCACGAGCTGATCGAACGCTTACCAGAGGGCTACAACACACTCATTCGTGAGCGTGGACGTAACCTCAGCGTGGGGCAACGTCAACTCATCTCGTTCGCACGTGCGCTCCTTGCCGATCCGCGCATCCTCGTATTAGATGAAGCTACGGCGAATATTGACACCTTCACCGAACTCATCGTGCAGGAAGGGTTGAATACACTATTGAAAGGTCGTACCGCCGTGGTGATTGCGCACCGATTATCAACCATCAAAAATGCAGACAACATCGTCGTCGTCCAAGCTGGTCACATCGTCGAGCAAGGCACACACAACGACCTCTTGCAGCGCGAAGGGGAGTATGCCTCACTGTACGCGATGGGCTTCCGGCATACGGCGTCGGCACTTTATCCACCAAAAAATGCACGGCTCCTAGAGCCGTCCATTTTTTCGTCTATACAGTGCCTACTATGCTACTGCATATTTTTTCGGAGGGGGAAGAGCTTCACCATCTTGTATTGCACCATCTATAAGCATTTCGAGTACTTCTTGTCCATTCTGCACTGCTTCACCATATGTATTACCGTGTGTTACAGGCATAAAAACACGACCAGCCCATTCAGGTAATGTTACTAGATATGCGTGGTCTTCCTCTGACCACTCAATGAGCATGGAATAATGAAGGTGATGTTCGTTCATGACTCGCTTCTCCGTTTAGCGTCTGCTATCTCTTGTAGCAATATACGTACTGCTTTTTCCTGATATAGTTTGGCATCATCACCATCGTGACCAGCAAGAATAAGTGTGTTTGTTGCAACAAGAGGATGTCTCCATTTTGTATGACTTCCTTCTTGTGACACCTGATACACTCCTGCCTTTCGCAAGTCCGCCTTAAGTTGCCGTATCTTACGTGGCACATTATCCTCTTCATCTTGTTTAACCTCATTATAACATAACGCGAACTCTCTCCTACGTAATAAATGTTGTAGTTGAAAAATGATATACTGGGAAAAAGGATATATGTAATTATCATGAGCAAAACAAACATACAAGAAACACCAGCACCCCCAAAATTATGGCAACGCTCTGCTCTTTCTTATGCAAGTACTAATAGTCTCGCAAGTTTCCTGAGCCTATGGAGCCTCTTTAGTGCTGGCAGCTTGCTCAGCATTGGAAGCGCGGGAAGCATTCTCAGTATTGGTAGTACGGGTAGTATTCTGAGCATTGGTAGTGTTGGGAGTATTTTGAGTATTGGTAGCGCAGGTAAAATACTAGGTATAGGTAGTTTTAGTAGTTTTTCTCGCAAGAACCATGAGTAAAAATGTAGGGGCTATGGGCGTAATGAATTATAACCCCTACGGTTCGTTACATATTCTTGTTAGTGCCAACTTACTCGTTCCAATAAGTACATTGGAAGCTCGCTAATGGCAATACGTTCTTGTGTCATACGGTCACGTTCGCGGATTGTGACGGTCTGGTCATCCAGCGTCTGGAAGTCGATAGTGACACAATAAGGCGTGCCGATTTCGTCCTGACGACGATAGCGGCGTCCGATGTTCTGCACGTCGTCATATTGCGAGACCATGAGGCGTTGCAGTTTCTTATGAATATCTTTTGCCGTTGTGACCAGTTCCTCCTTGTTCTTTTGCAGTGGCAACACCGCAACCTTGACTGGAGCGAGCATTGGGTTCAGGCGCAACACGGTGCGTGGCTCTTTGCCAGCAGGGTCAGGCTCTTCCTCGTAGGCATCAAGCAGCAGATTGAGGAAGGTACGGTCTACACCACCAGAAGTCTCGACGATCCAGGGAATGTAACGTTCCTTTGTATTTGGGTCGGTATAGCTCAAGTCCTGTCCACTATATTGACTGTGCCGTGAGAGGTCCCAATCCTGACGCCAGTGAATGCCTTCCCATTCTTGCCAGCCGAGGACGGTTCTGTACTCGATATCGTAGGCTTGCTTGGCATAGTGGGCCAATTCGTCTGGCGCGTGCTCGCGGAAGCGGATACGTTCCTTGTGGTTGAGAATGCCCAGGTACCAGTTATAGCGGAACTCTTTCCAGTAATCGAACCACTTCTGCATCTCATCTGGATGCACAAAGAATTGTAGGTCCCACTGCTCGAACTCACGTTGACGGAACAAGAAGTTTCCAGGAGTAACTTCGTTGCGGAAGGCTTTACCAATCTGGCAGATACCAAACGGCACCTGTACCCGCGATGACTTCAGCACATTGTCGTAGTCAAGGTAGATGTCCTGGCATGCCTCACCGCGCAGGTAGGTCTTCATGCGGTCGCCCTCGACTACGCCGAGGTAGGTTTCCATAAGCAGATTGAAGACGCGCGGCTCTGTAGTTAACTCACCGCCGCAAACCGGACACTTATGCTGCTCAAGATTCTCTGGTTCAAGATGATCGGTACGGAAGCGACGTTTACACTTTTTGCAGTCAACGAGCTTATCAACGAAGTTTTCGACGTGTCCACTGGCCTCCCACACGCGGGGGTGTGTGATGATAGCACCTTCAATGCCAAGCACGTTGTCGTGGTTCTGCACCATCGACCACCACCAATAGCGGCGAATATTGTTACGTAGCTCGACACCCATCGGCCCAAAGTCATAGATGCCTGAGACACCACCGTAGATTTCGGAGTTAGGATACACGAAACCCCGTCGCTTACACAGCGACACAATTTTCTCAATGGGGACCAGAGGAGTATCATTGATCTCTGGCTTGTTCTCTGTCTGTGTCATGAATGAGTGAGTTCCTTTCCAATAAAAAAGCCCCAGGCACACTACATGCCCAGGGACGACACATGCTTGCGCTGGCCTGGGCCACAACGTCTTACAGCATGAAGCGCGGTTCCACCCTGCTTCTTCACCTCTGTGAAGCCACTCATTCAGTCCAACTCCGAAGCGCCCTTCGCTCATTCCGAACCACCGACTTGCACCAGCCGTCGGCTCTCTGCCATTCCTAATGAGCTACTCCTCTTCATCATCGCTGGAGTATATATATTTTTGTACTCGTCTAGTATAGTGGAGTACGGAAGAAAATGCAATAGGTTATAAAAGAAAATCAGAACATGCTTGGCAAACGGCG
>CAXUHF010000133.1:0-14016 GCA_964250765.1 uncultured Ktedonobacteraceae bacterium
AGCGCAGGTGTCCGCGAAATTCAACTCTCGTTTACGCTTCCTCTCCATAATAGCTACTTGTGGGATTTTCAAACACTACCAGAGTGGCGAGGTCGCGGTGTCTATCCTCACTTTCTACAAGCGATTTTGAGGCAAGAAATGCATTTTGTAGAGCGTTTCTGGATTCTCTACAAGCCAGGAGAAATCGCGGCGGAAAAGAGTATTTGTAAGGCAGGCTTTGTTTTTCTCGGTGAACTTGTCCTTTCAGAAGGTCATGTCTCAGGTATCACTCTTTTCAACAACAGTGAACGTGCTCACATTGGTGCTACTATTCTCAACCTTTCTGTTGTCGTTGAAGAGGTGTAAAGGTGGACATATCGCATCTCTGGAAAGCATGGCCCATTGCTGGCCCGTGGCATCTTTCGCCTTTGTCTGGTGGAACGAACAGTGTTATTTGGCGTGTAGAGACAGCAGATAAGCAATACTATGTGTTACGTCTCATCTCTGACCTTAGCCGTATTCCTCATATTCATTTTGAAGCAACTGTGCTAGAAACGTTAGCAAGTCAGCAACCGTCGTTTTCCCTACCTATTCCACTAAAGGCGCATAATAGTGATATCACCGTTCTATTCGAGCAGAAGAATAGTACGCAAGCATGTGCCATTTTGACGCACTTGCTACCAGGAAGCATACTTGATCGTGATGATCTCTCGCTTGCGACTCATGGGGGTATTACACTTGCTTGGCTTGACAACGCGTTAGCCAACTTTCCTGTCGCATTCGTTACGGAAGGAAATTCATTGCAGCAGACATACGGTCAACTCGCTTGCTTTCATCCACTTGCTACTGTTGAATGCCTTCCAATAGAGCAAGGAAACGTGAAGCAGATGCAATACATTCTCTCTAATGTGAGAGAGACGGTTGATGACCTTTATCATCGCCTTCCTCAACAATTGCTGCATGGTGATTATTGTCCTGGTAACGTGCTTGTGAAAGAGAAGCAGATTACAGCTATCTTAGATTTTGAGTTTGTAGGGGTAGACTTGCGAGTGTTAGAGCTTTGTGTTGCACTCAGTTGGTGGCCTATTAACGTGCTAGGGACTGGCAAAGAATGGGACATCATTGATGCTTTTGGAAACGCGTATGTCGAACATTTTCCTTTGGACGAGGAAGAACTTGTTGCATTTCCCGATATTTGGCGGCTTCGGGATGCTGCCTCGTTTGTACACCGTATGGGACGCTACATGACTGGACTAGAAACGGATGTGCGGATACGGGACCGTGTGCAACATTCATTGTGGCGTGATGCTTGGTTAGTTGCTAATCAAAAGAAGCTTGTACAACATGCATTGAACTGGGGAAAGAGGAGCATAAGCTCATGAGCCACCGTGACTATCATACCAACTGTCTTGTCCAATCTGATGATGGAAGAGACCATCGACGCGTTGCCCAGGAAGCCAAGATGCCAAGTTGCTGACGCTGAAATCGGCGCACACGAGGAAGCTCTGGAATCTCAGGTCGCCAAGCGCGATTGGCAAAAAAGGTGAGCCACCAAGCAAGAGCGCACTCAACAGCATCGGTATTCAAGGAGAAGCGTTCTCCATACCATGTCATCATCTGCTCAGGAGATGGTCCTCCCTCAACCGTGACACTTTGGGCAAATGCAACAACATCCCACTCTGGTCGTCCTACCGTGATAGAAGGCCAATTGAACAGATACAATTGTTTTCGAGTAAAGCGTAAATTATCTGAGCGTAAGTCACCATGAAGGATAGCATACGGTCCTTGTCTGAGTGCCGACTGCTTCATAAGATGGTCAATGGTTGGAGAAACCTTCTCCAACCATATTAGTGCTTGGAGTGCTTCTTCGCCTGCAAGTGCTGCAATTTTTTGGAACCCTAGAGATTCCTGAGCAACTCTTGTCCAATTCTCTTGCGCTAATCGCTCTTCGGGTCGAGAAAGCCATGCTGGTGGTTGAGAACCAAGCGAGGAGTGATGAAAGTCAGCAAGGGCATATGTGATTGCACGAGCTTTCTCTGGTGTCCAAGGTGGAACACTTTTGGGACCAAGGTCTTCGAGGAGTAGCCCATACCAATCTTCGTGATGTACAGTCTCGTACCATTGTGGCATCCACTTTCCTAGCATTCCACCTAAATCATGGTAGACACGTTCTTCACACAGAAGCGCATTTTTCGCAAACTCGTTAGAGGCTTGATAGGTGCCTTTGAAGAAGGCGTGTCGGTCATCTGCCAGCACTAAGCGATAGGTCGGGGTGGGTCCATATCCTCCCCAAATTCGTGATGCGCGTTTAACAGGTGCATCTAACGCCACTTCAACCTGTTGTTGGACCACTTTGGGAACGAGTTTCCAGGGAAGTTTTGCTTCTACACCTGTTCGTGACATAAATTTTTTATCTCTAATATCCTTCAAATAAAATGACGGTAGCTACTGCCGTCGAGAAACTTAATACATCGACGATTACCAGCATATCTCCCCGCTCTACTGCACGACGTGTACCATCGCGTCCCTAATCAAGCTGGCAACTATAAGGAGAGTGAAGAGACATGCTTGCCCTCGATTAGCTATTCAGCTTTGGCAATACTTCACTTACGAGCATTTCTAATGTTGTAAGCTCAGGGAAGCCTCCACAGGTTAGCATGAAGTAGTCAACACCCAGATCAAGAAATGGTTGCATCTGATCAAGAATTTGCGACGGTGTTCCAACAAAAGCGTTAGAGGAACTCATTCCAGCCATGTTTAACGCCTTCACCTCTGCTTCCGTAGGCGCGCAAAGACAGCCACCAAACCATGTGCGGCGTAGGGTCGAGCTATCCCTTCCTATGGCATCACACGCTTTTTCGCATTCCATTACCTGTGCTCTATAGTCATTGATCCCCGTCCATGAAACATTCCACCAGTCGGCATGACGTGCGGTTAAGCGGAGCATCCGAGGTTTAGAACCGCCAATCATAATAGTAGGAATGGTGTCTGGCTTTGGCTCAGAATAGGCTTCATGTACTTGATAGTGCTTGCCTTCGACGGTTGCCTGTTTGTCATGCCAGAGTGCTTTAACGATTTGCAGCGTTTCCTCTAACTCCTCGATACGTGTGCCCGCCGAGGGATACTCGTAACCGTAAGCAGCATATTCGTCTTCTTTCCAGCCTGCACCGATACCGAGAATGAAACGTCCGTTGCTTAGATATTGGAATGCTGTCGCCATCTTTGCTAGCAAGGCTGGATTGCGAAATGATTGACAGAGAACCGCGTGTCCAAAATCAAATTCTGGATGTTGTGCTGCGTGATACATCAGCGCTGTCCATCCTTCGAGAATGGGGCTTGCATCGTATTGTAGATGGTCAGTGAGCCATGCCGAGTCAAACTGTCCCTGAATGATATCAAATCCCTGATTTATGGTAGCAAGAAAAGGTCCACGTTCCTGAGTACGTGGTCCATTAGGAATTGTCCAACCAAGTTGAATGCGCGTCACAGGTATTTCCTTTCCAAACAGCACAAAACGTCTTTCTGTTCTACTGTATCACATACCCTTTCTCTGTTGACTTCTGTACCAAAAAAAGAGAAAATAAGCAGCAACGAATACGAATACAATTACCTAATGTGAAAGGACTTGATGAATGCAGGTCATCTTTGCTGGTGGAGCAAGTGGCGTTGGTGCGAGTTGTCTTGCGATAGAACTTGCGGATCAGTGGATTGTTGTCGATGCAGGTGTGCGTGTAGACCGTAAAGCTGATCCTCTGCCCGATTTGGCACTGTTGGAAGGAAAAGATGTACGCGCCATCTTCGTGACACACGCTCATGCTGACCATATTGGCGCGTTACCGCTTATTCATCAAGCATTTCCGAATGCTCCCATTTTTGCTTCACGTGCTACTGGCCTGCTTATGGAGGTCATGCTTGCCGATGCCTTGAAAATCATGACACGCCGTGCCGTTGACGAAATGGAACTACCCCTGTTTCCGCAAGAGATGGTTGCAAGCATGCTCAATATGGTGCGCCCATTGCCTGTTGGAGAATCCATTACGCTTGCCGAATTACCCAATGTTACTGTGCACGCGAGTCGAGCGGGGCATATCGCTGGTGCAGTAAGCCTTGCATTCAAAGCACCTGATGGCTCACTCGTTGTCTCTGGTGATATCAGCATTACGCCGCAAAGAACCGTTCTTGGTGCAGTCGCACCTCCTATGAAAAGCTGTGACCTGCTTGTCCTGGAATCAACCTACGGTGCGCGTCTGCATCCCAATCGGCAAGGTGAGGAACAGCGTCTGGCACAAGCCGTCGCTGATGGCCTTGCTCGTGGTGGGCACGTCCTCATTCCGTGCTTTGGTCTTGGACGAGGGCAAGAACTAGTGCTTCTATTGCAATCGGCTCAGGATAAGGGACAGATACCGCAGTTTCCTATCTATGTTGATGGTCTAGTGCGCCGTGTGTGTTCAACCTATTTGCTTTTACCAGAGGCACTTACGCCCACACTACAACGACAGATTCGCAAAGGCTATGCACCATTTACTGGACCGAATGTCTCGTTTGTGCGTGATGAGCGTGATCGAGAGCGTATTCTTGCGGGTAGCCCTGCCTGTATCGTCTCAAGTTCGGGTATGCTTACTGGTGGACCAAGCGTGTGGTTTGCTGAACGTCTTGTCTCGAATCCAAATGCATCTATTCTGATTACAGGCTATCAAGACGAAGAGGCACCAGGGCGAAAATTACTCGATCTCGCTGAACAGAAGAAAAATACGCTTGAGTTGAATGGCTCATCGTTTCAAGTTCAATGTCAGGTCGCCAAATATAGTCTTTCTGCTCACGCAGACGGAAGTGAACTCGCATCGTTCGCGGCTTCAGTTCATCCTAAACAGGTTGCGCTTGTGCATGGCGATCAAGAGTCGCGCCTCGCGCTTCGTAGCAAGCTGACGGACACAGAAGTTCTCTTACCGATGAATGGGTCAGCAATTACTGTACAACATAATCGTGCGAAACGTTCCACAAAAACTGCTACTCCAGACGCTGTATCACTCTCAAAACTGCCTATCGGCATCAGTAATGGCAGAACATTTGAATGGAAATACGTTGAGGAGCTATGGCACGCCATCACACAGGTTCCCTCTTTGCGTATTGTAACGGCACGTGAACTTGCGTTGGTCTGGTATGGGCAAATTGTACAGGATGCGCAGGACGAAGAGGTGCTGGAAGGTCTGACACGCGACATTATGTATGTGCTTGCCGAGGACTATGAGCAAAAATACTTTGTGCGGCAGAGCGCGCTTGCTGAAGCATATCGTGTACGCGGGCAACAGGAAGAGACGCCGCAAGATTTCCTGACCGATATCGTTGGACAAATATTCTTGTTGCAGATCAGTTTCGATAGCACAAAGCCTGTCCTATGCCGTGCAGTTGAACCAGGAGCCTCGGTACGCGTTTCGCTACCCAAAAGCGTCTCCTCCGAACGCACCCGCTATCCTCTCTCTGCTCTTCTTGATCTATTGGGATCAGTGCCACAAGACAAAGAAGAGATTCCGCATGGCGTGTTGCTAGAGGAACTCGTGCGTGCAGCGCGACGCATACGACGTACGCTTTCGCCTCATACGTTGGCGCGACGATGCCAGGAGAGTGCATCATATACGCTTGGCGAGATGTGTGAAATGGCAGGCGTCTCGGCACAATCGTTGGAAGAACGCCTTGCGGTTGCAAAGATTTTGCATAAATATCCGCGACTCTTTTTGCCTAAAATGACGTTTATGGAAGGAGAAGGTACTGCCCTCTATTGTCTTGCTCCCGAATGGCGCGAGGCATTATTAGAGCCAGAGGAGCAGATGCGTCCCGACCAAAATGGCATTCTTGCTATCATCGAACGTCATATCGGCTCGCCCTCCGACTTGTACAAGCGTAGTGTTGATCCCGAAACGGGCGATGTAACACTCGCGTTTCATTTTCCAGATGTGGCGTGGCAACAATATAAAGATGCGTTGGAAGACGCGGCTGAGGAAGCAGGCATCATGATTACGATTGCGCCCAATGCTCATCAAGGTATGCTTGCTGCGATGGCGCGTAAACTGCTCCCACAAGGATTATCAACACGAGGCGCACCTTCACTCTATCCCGAACATCGTACTATTCAACTTACTTGTATAGGCCATGTCGCGCAAGAAGCAGTTACCGAAGCTGAGGAGCGTTTCCATGAAAAAACGGGCTGGACACTACAACTTGTAGGAGATATCGTTGCCAAGTCTGTAACTGAACCTGAAACAAGTACCGCACGATCATCAGATGAGACACAAACGGTTGTTGCAATACCTCCTCAGAAGGTGGCAACAAAAAAGCGTTTTAATCAGCAGTTAGCTTTACAGGTTGCTCAGCACGAATTTGGTACACTTCCTGGTTATTATAAAACTGGTGCCGACGTGAATAACGCGATACTTATTCCTCGCTTTTACTTCCCTGACGTTGCACAGACACGTTATGCCGATGTGTTTGCGCAGGTAGAGGCGAAAACGGGTTGGAGTGTGCGTCTCTATCCAAGTGTGAATCAGGAGGCACTTGCTTCTACGGCTCTACAAGTGCTACCTGAGGGCCTTGTAAGCAATACGACCCCCTCGTTGTATTTAAGTCAGCGTATCGTCAGTGTGATGTGTTCTGGTACTAGCAGTGCAGAGGAAATAGAGGCGGCAAAACAACGCTTCGAGAATGTGACGGGATGGCAACTTGAAATTCTACTTCCTGCACAGGAGAGTGTCACAAATGCTGTTTCGCAGGGGGAAGCAATGGCGATAGCTACAGCACTGTTTAGTGATGCGCCTGATTTTTATCGGGTAGGCGTAGATACAACGCGCAAAGTGCTGTGGCTCCATTTTCATTTTCCTGATGCTGCACGTAGACGCTACGCCGAGCAATTTCTGGAACTTGAAGCACAAACAGGTTGGCGTGTTGACTTGCATCCCAATGCTCATCAAAAAGCACTCGTTGAGGTTGCACGCCGCTTTTTGCCTGAAACCATTAGTATTGTGAGTAAATCGCTGCATCAAGAGACAAAGACGCTGCGCCTCACCTGTACTGGTAGTCTAAGCCTTGCCGAGTTAGAAGACATACAAGAGCGTTTTGCAGATGAAACAGGTTGGCGTCTCGATGTGCAGGTAACGGTCAAAGCGTGAGATGCTATCATCTCTTCTCAGGTAAAGGAAAGCCTTCCGTTGTCCTCACACGCACAAGCAACACGGGACATGGTGCATGATCGACCACGAAACGTGCAACATGTCCAATTGACTTTGGACCAATTGTTGGTCCTCCACTTTGTAGGGAGCGCGGACAAATCACAACCACGTCTGCGTTCCACTCTGCAGCATAGTTGACAATTACGCGTTCGGGTTGCCCTCTCCTGTACACCGCTTCAGCATTTGAGTGGACACTGCGTGCCTCCTCCAAAATCTCCTGTGCCGCTCCTTCGTCAGCCTGTTGCATTCTCTCAAGTCTTGGAGCATCAGGTCGCGTACGTCGTAATAACGGTCCAGTTCGACGCTCCATTTCTTCATGAGGTCTTATGTCGATCACATAGAGGAAACTGAGTGTGAGCGTCTCCGCAGAAACGAGCGTTACAATTGCATTGCTCACCTGTTCCAAATTTGTACCATCTAGGCAACATAAAATACGCATAATGTCTCCTCCTTAAATATACTATTGTGGGAGTAACAGCCAGATAGCTAAAGCACCAATAAGAAGCATTAGTGGTGTAACAAGAATACCAACCTTGAAATAATCTATTCCAGAAACATCGAGGTTGCGTTGTCGGAGAATGAGTAGCCAGAGAACAGTTGCCAGGGACCCCACAGTTGTCAAGTTTGGTCCGAGATCGCAGCCGAATATTGTTGCTGCAATGAAGCCATAACGCACACTAGTTGGGGCGTGTTGTATGCTATGGAGTGCTGAATTGAGAACAACAGCCATTGGTACGTTGTTAATCAAATTTGTACCAAGTGCTGAACCAAGCGTACCAACCATCACCGCGCCAAAGCTATTTCCGCCCGAAAGGTGCAATAAGAGGCGTCCAAATGCATCGGTCAACCCCGTGCTTTCTACTGCTTGCACTATGATAAACATGCCTGCGATAAAGCCAAAGATAGACCATGAAATCTGCTTTGCTGTCTCCTTCACTGTTGTCTGTTTCCAGAGCAGCGCGCCTAGCAAGAGCAAAAGTGCACCGCTTACCGCAACAATTGAAAGTGGTGTCTGTGTTGCCGACGCGATAACGTAGGCGATTACCACAAGAAGGAGTATTGCACAGACATAGCGAAAATAGCCCTTATGTTGAACCGCTTCTTCCAACGACGGTAAACGTTTAATGTCAAAAGTACCCTGTAATTGACGACGATACAGGAGAAAAAATACACCGATATTGATGCTTATAACCACGATACTTGGCAAAAGCAAGAGGCGTAGAAACGTGAAAAGGTTGAGAGGATATTGAGAGGTCACAATAATGTTGATTGGGTTACTGACAGGTAAAATAAATGACGCGGTGTCGGCGATGAAGGTACATGCGAAGAGAAAAGGTAGAACTGGAAGTTTGAGTCGCGTCACCAGCGTATAGACAATGGGTGTGAGAATCAGAGCCGTCGCGTCATTCGAGAGGACCATCGAAATCAGTGTTCCTAGCAAAAAGGTGTTGAGGAAGAGCCGACGTGAACTACTTCCTGAAAGCCGCGCCGCCTGTATTGCTAGCCAGTCAAAAAGCCCTGCAACCTCTGCCAGTGCGGAAAGGCTCATCATACCAAGAAAGAACAAAAACGTGTTCCAATCCTGAAATAGTGTGCTGAATGCACTCACTGGCGAAATCAGTCCTAGCACAAGCAGGAGTCCCGCACCAATCAACGCAAATGTTGCCTCATTGAGCTTAAATGGACGTAGCATAATGCTAAGCAATGCTGCGATAGCAATAACCGAGATAAGTACAATCTTTACGAGCGTTGGCACATGAAAAAAGAGTAGCACAGAGGGTGTCCTTGCATTCATAAGCTTTCAGACGATGATACTAGATATACGCATCATGCAAGGCAAAAGGGACAGCAAAGTTTTATAGGGCAACCTTACCCTATAAAACTTTGCTGCCAAAGCTACTACTATTGTTGAGGTGGTTGAAAAGGTTTTGGTCGCATAAACTGTCCGGGCGGAGTAAACTGTTCTTGCGGTGATTGTGGCTGACCAAACGGATTTGGTGATTGTGGTTGCTGTTGCGGCTGACCAAATGGGTTTGGTTGCTGTTGCTGAGGTGGACCGAAAGGAGTTGATGGTTGTTGTGGATAATTAGGAGATGATGTTGGCTGAAATGGCCCTGGTTGTGGCTGAAAGTTTTGCTGAATTGGCGGATAAGGCGTTGGATATGTTTGTTGTAACGGTTGTCCGTAAGGTGGCGTATTTTGTCGATATGCCAATTGTTGCTGTTGCGTCTGCATTGGAATGTTAGTGGGCACAGGAGGTATTCCCACAGATGAAAGCTTTTTCTTAGGTAGCAAGAACGAACCGCCAATGAGAAGTAGACCGACAACTAGCAGGCCAATGCCTAGCGGCCATTGATTATGATCATAGCCTTGCGGACTACTCGCATATTCAGGAGTCGTGTACTGTTTCTGACCCGTCGTATCACTCGTTGTAATAGCAACAACTTTTGCTGCTGTTCCCAAAAGATGTGTTCCAATAGTCGATTTGACATCAATAGCTGTAGTCTCGCTTGGATCATATACAAAGGAAACGGTATCGCTATCGGCGAACGTCGGTAGCTTAGGGCTAAAGTTATCTTGATGAACGATATAAAGTGATGAGTCGCCCTCCATCTGTAAGTAACCCGTGCCATCTGCAGAAAGATAATGCGCAATACTTCCTTGTGCCACATTCTTATACTGTACCTGTCGTGAGCCGAGGCCATATACAATGCCTGCTGCCAACAGTACTACTCCAAGGGCAATCAGTGCGAAAAAAGCTGGTGAACGTCGCTGCATAAAATAGGTCCTGTTCCTCTTGTACTATGTTTTTACGAATGCGATAGAAAAACGCATATGTATAGACTTACACCCCACAGAAGATTATTGTCTACTTGTACAACGGACATACTCGACGGAAGTATATCAATATGGTAATATCGGGAGAAATTCTAACATATCAGGAAGGATACGTCATCTGTGTATCTGAAACGGCTAGAAATGTTAGGCTTCAAAAGCTTTGCTAACCGCACTTTGCTTGATTTTAGCCCAGGTGTAACAGCAGTCATTGGACCAAATGGTGCTGGAAAATCAAATGTTGCCGACTCGATGCGTTGGGTGCTTGGTGAACAGAGCATGCGACAACTGCGCGGGAAGAAAAGTGACGATATTATTTTTGTCGGTGCCAGTGGTCGTGCTGCTCTTGGCATGGCAGAAGTTTCGTTGACACTCGACAATAGTACTGGCTGGGTTCCCTCAGACTATAGCGAGATTACCGTTACACGCCGAAGTTTCCGTTCTGGTGAGAATGAATACCTGATTAACAAGCAGAAAGTTCGGCTCAAGGACGTTCTGCTTCTCCTGGCACAGGCGCGTATTGGTCATGACTCGTACACTGTTGTCGGTCAAGGCTCAATTGACGCGGCACTTAGCTTGCGGGCCGAAGAGCGTCGGGGATTATTCGAGGACGCGGCAGGGATTCGTCCCTTTCAAGTGCAACGGACCGACGCGGAAAATCGTCTACGCCAGACTGAACAAAATCTTGAACGCCTACGCGATATCGTCAATGAGATCGAACCTCGTCTCGCTCCACTTGCAGAGCAGGCACGCCGAGCCGTTGAATACACGCAATTGAATAACGAATTACAGGACGTACTCTCTACATGGTATACCTTACAATGGCGTCGCCTACGTTCAGCGACGGAGCGAGCGGAACATGCCGAGCAAGAGCAGGCAACTCGTGTGCGTCAGCTAGAGCAATCCGTCGATGAATTACAAGAGCAAGGAAATATTCTACGAGCCAAACGTCAACACATACAGGTACGTATGAGTACTGCACGGCAAGCATACAATGATGCAAATAGCAGTATGCAGAAGAGTGAGCGCGGTCTTGCTATCAGTCAGGAACGTGTTGTGAGTTTAGAGCAACAACGCAATGACGTCCAGCAGGAAGAACGGCGCCTACGTGAACGCGTTATTGCCGCACAAAAGAAAACAATTGACCTTGAAGAGCAGTGCAATGCCGCAGATGAGGCAGTAGACAACGAAGCTGCTTCACTGGCAACATTGGAAGTGCAAGTCTCGAAGGCACAAAAAGAATATGAGATAGATGAACGTCGCCTGCGTAGTGCACAAAATGATCTTATTCAGATACAGGCGCGCCTGGGATCTAGCCAAACCGAACTGGGTCGCGTACAAAAGCAACTTGGGGAGCGAAATCGTACTCTTGCTGGACGGCGAGATACAATCGCTCAAGCGCAACAATCTCTACGCACAATCGAAACACGGCTTGTTGACGAGCGGGCCAATCTCAGTATTGTGCGTAACGAAGAGCAACAGGTAATACAACGTAAACAAGCCCTTGCGCGTGCTCTATCCGACGCACAACAAGAAGTCGAGCGTCTGAAATCAACACTTGCCGAAGCAGAACGGCAGAAGCGCACCATGACTGATCGCTTGAACATGCTCAAAAATTGGCGTCAAAGCTTGAGCGGCTATAGTGATGGCGTTCGTAGCCTCTTGCGTGCTCCTGCTGGCAAAATAACAGGACTCATTGGTCCCGTACCTCAACTTTGTGTTGCACCATCAGGAATGGAAGTTGCATTAGAGACCGCATTTGGCCCATACATGCAAGCCGTTGTCGTGCAATCCCTCGATGATGCATACCGCGCCCTTTCATTCTTACAAAGCTCTGGAAAGGCGATGATCGTATGGTTAGAGAGGGAAGACGACGATAGTGATGTACTGGCGATACAAGGGCAAGAGGAAGAGACGGTACTGCAACGCTTTCTCGCCGAGAAACCGACGTTACACGATAGCATTATTGGTTTCGCTTGGCGATCTATTTCGTGTGAGGCACGCTACACCGCATTATTTCGCAGAATACTTCGTGGTATTGTTGTGGCGCGTACAGGAGAAGCAGCACAGGAGTTACTTGCATGGGCTTTGCCTTTAAGCCTTTCATCGAGTAGCGATTTGCCCTTCACGTCAATAGTCACTTTAAAAGGGGAAACGTTTCATGTTGATGGGTGGCTTACGAGTGGGGGAAAAGATAGCGCGCAACAAGGATTATTGGCGCACGAACGTGAACTGAGCGAACTCCCCCAGCACATGGAGCAACAGAAAACACGCATCGACCAGATGAATGGCTTGTTAAGTGAGGTACAACGTGCGCAAGAAGGCAGACGTATAGAGCAAAACGCGGTAGAGAAAGAACTTCAGAAACTGATAGGTCGTATCAACGAACTGAATAAAATTGTCACGACATCACAGCGAGAATTGGAGCGTACTCACACAGAGATACAGCTTGGAGCCTCGGTAGAACAGCAACTTGTCGCAGAGGTAACAGGGCTGGAGCAAGAGGTAGTAGCGGCCCAGGAGCGTGTCAAGGCGCATGAAAAGTCACAGCGTGAGTTAGCGGGTCGTGCGGAAGAACTACAATATGAGATGGAAGAGCGAGCTATTCTTTATCGTCGTCAACAAGATGAAGTAGGACGAGTGCGTACAAACGTGGCAGTGAAACGTCAAGAGGCAAAGGCTCTACAACAACAATTGTCTGTTCAGCGTTCACAGGCTCAGGAACTCAAGAGCATGGTTGACCAACAGGTAGCGCGCCGCAAAGATGCTGAACAACGACTGCAGGTTGTGCAAGAAACAATTACGCTACAACGCCTTGAACTAGAGAACGCACGAACGCAAGTACAGTCTACAAATGAGGCCCTACAAGCGATAGAGAGTGAGTTAACGCAAGTCGATCAGCATATTGTAACAGCAGAGCAACAACGTGTTCAGGTGCAACAACGCATGACCGAACAGGAAACGCTGTATCGACGCTTTTTGCTCGAAAGTCAGCGTGCGCGCGACGCCGTTACAACACTAATCGAGCAGCTTCGTGAAGAAATGGGCGTTGACGACCCACAAACGTTAGGGAGATATGAGTCTCATATGCTTACTACTACTGACGATGAAACTGTTCCCACGGCAGGGAAAAGCGTACTCTCAGAAGGAGAAGAGACGGAATTACGTAAATTGCGACGACGTGTGGATACGCTTCGTAGTCGCCTCAAGGCAATGGGTGGCTATGATAGCAATGCACTTCAACTGTACGAAGAGACACGCACGCGCTTTGAGTTTCTCTCAACACAAATTACCGATATGGAACAAGCTGCATTACAGTTACATGCCATTATCAGTCAACTTGATGACACGATGGCGCGACAGTTTGAGGTGACATTCCAGGCAATCAATATGCGATTCCGCGAACATTTCACAACGCTCTTTAACGGAGGAACTGCGCGTCTCGAACTGCTCACTGCGAAAGTTAACGATGAGGAACAAATGGTGCCATCAAGTATGCCCGCAGGCGTGGATGTGATTGTGCAACCGCCAGGAAAAAAGGTGCAAGACCTCTCGTTGCTTTCGGGCGGCGAACGTGCCCTTGTTTCCTCGGCGCTGCTGTTCGCCTTGCTAGAAATCAATCCTCCGCCATTTTGTTTGCTTGATGAGGTGGATGCTGCCCTTGACGAGTCAAACGTGACACGCTTCTGCGATATCTTAAAACGGTTGGCGCAGCGCACACAATTTATCGTGATTACCCATAATCGTGTCACCATGACCGTCGCACAGGTCGTGTATGGAGTCTCGATGCGTGAAAGCGTATCACGGTTGTTGTCTATGAGGATTGAGGAGGCGGTGACTGCCGGAGACCGTTAGCAAGTATTGAGTTTTGAAATTTCTGTCCAAAAGGTGTTGACAGATCGCAACACTTATGGTAATATACACCGTGTCAAGAGAAACCACCTGCATGTGCAGGTGAGCTGGTGACTATAGCGAAGAGGGT
>CAXUHF010000134.1:0-12705 GCA_964250765.1 uncultured Ktedonobacteraceae bacterium
CTCCTATGCCATGCATAGGAGGGCGTTCCCTTATGAGCACTCTGTCTCAAACGAGACTTTTGATGATTGTTACGGTTTGATCAAGCGGTAGACATCGGGAGTTCCAATGCCAGACGCTAAATCATACGTAGCACCTGCTGGATAGTAGCCGTTGTTCCCGTGAGTAATATCATGGAACTGATTGGCGTAACCAGAGGTCGAGTCGTATGGATAGACGAGGTAGTTGAACAAGCCAGCACGTCCATGATGATAGGTATCGTAGAGTGCCGCAATACCTGCCCAGACAGGGGCTGCGCAGGAGGTTCCACCGAAGCGTGTCCAACCGTTGACCGAATACGTTGGGTCTGTACAACCACCAGCCGCGTTAGTACAATAAATCGCGTAGCCAGTGTATGGGTCTGCGTCGAGCGAGACATCAGGTACCTGACGACATAGATTCGCTGCTGTCTGCCCACAATACGCACCAGTCTTGCTATACTTAGGCTCAATAATGCCTGGCAATACCTGTCCTTGATAAAAGACATAATCGGAACTGGCCCAGACACGACTTACGCCGCCACCGCCACCTTCACAGTTATCAGAGGTGGGACATGATGTTAGCCATACCCACTCCGAAGATGCACCAGGATAGGTGGGATTAGGGTTGGTGCCTGGATTAAAGGTGACAGGTCCGCGATTGATCTGACGGAACGAAGTACCACCAACGCTCGTCATAAACGGATTGGAGGTAGGATCATCTACCTGTAAGGCATTTGCACCTGTTAGACCACTACCGGCACCACAATCATACGCACCATTATCGCCAGCAGACGAAAAGATGCTTTGTCCTTGCAGAGCCATCTGTGTGAAAGCCTGCAATTCCTCGGTATGAATGGTTGTGTCTGTGAAGTACTCACACTGTCCCCAACTGCTGCTTATCGCATCAGCTTGATTATCTTTTGCAATTTGCAGATATTCAGCAATACCGCCAAGTTCAGTATTGGGAGCGTTGTAGACCAGAATCTTTTTCGCGTTCTGTGCTGTGGCTATTTGCAACTCAATGTCTAGCTCGACCTCAGCCGCGCCATAGTCTACTGAACCACCAATGGCAATCGGGCCACCAAGCACGTTTTTGTCCACAAAAGGTACATTGTGCAGACCAAAAGTCTTTTCATAATAATTGATGTCGCTACGTGTATACCCAGAAAGCTCAAACAAGCCAAGTGTTGTACCTTGACCCTTGTCATTCAACTTCTTGTATACAGAATTGAAGTCGTAGATACCTGCTATCTGTGATGGTGTAAGACCACGTCCATAAGGACCTGCACCATATGGAGGCGACAGCTTGGAATTTGAGTCTGGTATTGCATGACTTTTTGATTTTGTGGCATTGTTTAAGCCTAGTATACCAACAATACTCCCAGCAACATCAGAAGTCACTTGTGGGGCGGTGCTATTTGCGAAAAATTGCTGACCATCCGCTCCAATATAGTCATTGAAAGTGGTGTGGAATGCAGCTTCAACATTCTGCGTCGAACCAGTTGCTAGTATCATTGTTGCACTGGGTGAGTTGAGTTGCTGCAGATTATGGCTTTTCAGATAGTTTGTTGCTGCCGCAACATCACTAGCTGCTGGCGCAAATTGTGCATCAAAGCTACCTGCTGCAATCCACTTATGAAATAAAGGACTGCTGGGATTGTAGAGAGAGTGCATTAAGCTCATCTGTTGATCCAGATGGCTAGTTTTCAATACAATGCCTACCGTGATCTGATCGTTTGCAGTATGAGGTCCCACAACCTTTGCGGTACTAAGCGAAGGTGTGCTACTATACGCAACCTTGACGAGTGGATTAGCAGCACCCGCAGCAAATGTGGCTACAGGTATAGAAACAAGTGCGATTCCAAGGGCGGCTACGATAGAGATGAGGGAGAAACGAGACATGCCAGCGATACGAGCGAAGACATTCCCTTTTTTGGTCATAAACTACTCCAGTTCATTGTAGTATTTCCAATAAAAATGGCAGTACTGTGTGCCTTCCAGTGTTATAAAACAGATGGAAGTAAAGAAGAACATGATAACTGAGAAATATTTTGCATGTATCAATATGGATATATTGTGCAAATAAGAGACCATATCCCCTATTTATGGCATCTTATCTCAGAATCGTGGTGAAAATGATTATACAGTATATAATCAGAAATGGAAGATTTATAGGAGAAACGGGTCACTCCTTTATGATAACCAGCAATGTGCACCGAACATGAAGCATCTCTCATGAAAATACATTAAAGAGTTGCTTTACTATCAAGTTGCTTTATATCTACTGCAAGCCCTGCAATCATAAGATAGACGCGTTCCGCATCCTGCGCAATCCGTTGGTTGACCCAACCCAGTGCGTCACGGTATGTTCGACTAAGTGGATGCATGGGCACAATGCCAAGCCCAACCTCATTAGAAACCACGAGCACAGTTTTTTCTATAGAAAGTGTTCTCACGGTAGCAAGAAATGCCTCAATTACGGTAAATACATGTTCAGTAGTGCTGTTTTTGTAGGGTACTTCGTCCTCTACTACAAACTCTTGCTGTGCCATCCAGTTCGAGAGCCAGAGCGTCATGCAATCGAGAAGTATTATATCTGCTTGATTGCTGGCTTCTTGTAAGGCATGTACAAGGTCCAGTGGCTCTTCTATTGTCGTCCATGTGGTAGGACGTGAGGCTCTATGGTGTGCAATACGGTCTTGCATATCCGCGTCACCTGCCGTCGCTGTGGCAATAAATGCAACTCGCTTGCCACTATTTGCTGCTAGCCGCTCAGCAAAGGTACTTTTTCCACTGCGCGCACCTCCCAGGATCAGAATAAGGCGCGGAGATTGTGGTTGAGTCATAATATATTTTCCTTAATTGTGTAAGAAACGTGGTAGGGACCGATTTATCACGTCCTTGTCGGCAATTGAGAATGTCAGAGGATGTGGAAAAGGTTTTC
Organism: uncultured Ktedonobacteraceae bacterium; assembly: GCA_964250765.1. Classification (GTDB taxonomy): domain Bacteria; phylum Chloroflexota; class Ktedonobacteria; order Ktedonobacterales; family Ktedonobacteraceae; genus JBBQVS01. The sequence goes on from CAXUHF010000134.1 coordinate 2,963, forward strand.
ATCTCCTCCCACATGTACGAATGGTGCAAAGGACGTGATAAATCGGTCCCTACATAGAGGTTGATATATCATATAAAAGAACGCATGCACACCAGCATAAGCAGGACGCCAACCTCGCTACACTCTGCAATTGCTCCATAGGTATCACCAGTCAGTCCTCCAATTAGGCGTGTAGCCCATGCTCCGAGCAGGAGAGCGACACAGGTAGCTGTACACCACAGAAGCACACCTGCTCCATGCCCCACCAGTAGAGCAAGTAACAACGCGGTTGTTGCAGCGACGATGAGTCTTGGCAACGTAACGGCTTGTCGAAATGTCGCGCCCAATCCACTAGGTCGTGCTGAGGGAAATACACGAAGTGCTAGCACCATTGCCCAGCGTGACGCTGGTAGCACAACAAAAAACGCAAGTGAAAGCATACGCGGCTCGATACTAGTGAACAAGGCGAATTTGAGGAGCAGGATACAGACACCGCCGAGAACGCCGAAACTTCCGACACGACTATCACGCATGATTTCTAGCCGACGTTCACGCGTCCTGCCTCCAAACAAACCGTCACAGGTATCCATTAATCCATCCAGGTGTAGTCCTCCCGTTAACAACACCAGTGCGACGACAAGTACTGCCGCGAGTACAAGATGTGGCAACAGGAAGCCGAAGAGGAGTTGTATGAGATACAGTAGAGTTGCCAGCAAAAATCCAACAAACGGAAAATATGCACTACCTAAATGTAATTGGAGTGCTGAATCGTTGGCACTACTCGTCTCGAAACGGTCTGGAGGTCCAGGCAAGGGCAACACTGAAAGAAAACGTGTTGCCCCCACAATCTCTGTGTACTGGTCAATAAGCCACGTGAGCAATTTCTGTAGCATAGTCTACAACAGTTCCAGTTCGCGTTTGAACTCCTGTAAATAGCTACGCATAAACGCTGTGCGCTGTCGAGCAAGGGAGCGTCCGGTCTCAGTCAGCATCGTCTCTTCTAGTTTCAATAATTTTGAGTAGAAATGGTCTAGCATATAAAGCTGATCGTCGAGCGTATGCAGCTGTCCAAATGGGTCTTGTGGATGGTATGAACGCGTCTCTGGTGTGCGTCGAACTGTGCCTGTGATAGCCCAGCGCAGAATACCAATCGCACCTAGTCCATCCAAACGGTCCGCGTCACGCACGATACGCGCCTCTTGAGTTCGTGGCTCGACTCCGCGACTGAAGCTGTGCGCGATAATTGCATGTAGGATAGCTTCTTGTTGCTCTTGTGGTACTTGATGCGCTTGCATCAGTGTAGTCGCAAGTGATACCGAGAGATCGGCGTGATGTTTTGTCTCAGTGGAGGGTGCTGTACGTCCTAAGTCATGAAGCAGTGCCGCCATACCTACAACGAAGCGGTCTCCCTGCTCCCGTTCGGCTACAGAAAGGGCGAGGGCATAAACTCTACTCACATGTTCCCAACCGTGCGCAGAATCATCTATTCCTGTAAAACGCTGTTCTACCTCTGTATGTACAGCAGCCAGTACATATGACGGATTAAATACGCTGTTTCTCTTTTCCATATAAAAAACACAACACTTCTTTCTTCGGTATGTTTATACTAAGTAAGGATATTGTTCCTCATTATAACGTATTTGTCATGGCTGACAACAGAATAATTTTTAATTTCGCTTGCTTGCTATACTGACAACAAGAAATATTCTATACGCAATATTAACGCCATTGGTAGGAGTTATTATGATAAAAGCATCTTTACCACTCACCCAAAATGCTATACATGTATTTGAGCGTAAACAATTATGTACAGATGTAATCAGCGTACTCCTTGTAGACGATCACGCACTTGTTCGCGAAGGCTTACGTCAGCTTTTCACATTGCAGGAAGATATACAGGTGATAGGAGAAGCTGCGGATGGCGTTGAGGCGTTGCGCGCTATTCGACATTTGCATCCTGATGTAGTGCTGATGGATATACATATGCCTATTGTCGATGGTATCGCAGTGACACGGCAGGTGACACAGGATATGCCGGATGTCGCGGTTATTATGCTTACCATGCACCGTGATCAGCAACATATAGTACAGGCAATGCAGAGTGGTGCTCGTGGCTATCTACTCAAAAGTAGCCCAATCAGTGAGGTGGCGCAAGCTATTAGAACTGTACATGCGGGTGGTACGCTTGTTGAGTCTGAGATGACCGGGGCTATTGTGAGTGAGCTACGCCGCCTCTCTGAGAGTCCTTTAAAGAGGGGACAACGTGTACTCGATCTGCTTACAGAAAAAGAGCTTGATATTGTGCGCTATGTCGCTACGGGTATGAGCAATAAAGAGATTGCCGACAAACTCGCCTACTCTGAAAAAACGGTCAAGAACTATCTCTCGATCATCTTCCAAAAGCTAAACATCCGTGATCGTACACAGGCAGCGATTCTAGCATTACGTCAAGGTTTACTTCCAGAGGAACAGTAGAAACCCACGGACGCTCACAAGGGGCGACCCTACTATATATGATATCGTATATAGTAGGGTCGCCCCTTATGAGCATCCGTGGGTTTCATGACCACATTATTTCGTCCATGTGCATAATTATTGCCCCTACACATTGTACTATGATATACTATTCCCGCCGCTATGCGTAGGCGAGACGCCACAGAGGATTGTGTCTTTTTCATTGTCTTACTGGCTATCGGCATAGTATCATGTATAATGCTGTATAAAATTATGTATATTTATAAACTTTGAGGAAACCTATGGTGAATAGAGAGCGGCTCATTCAGAAACGCTATCAATTGCAACGTGTACTGACGCAAGGGCGAGTTTGCACAATTTATCTGGCATTTGACCAGGTATTGCAGCGCGCCGTGACGGTCAAAATTATTCCCGCTGACCATATAGCTGTTTACAAAACCTCTATTCGACTCACCGCTCAGTTTTCTCACGCCAATATTATTGGAACGTATGACTTTATTCAAGAGCCAGACATGCTCTATCTTGTGCAGGAATATGTTGATGGTGACAACTTCGGCACTCTACTACAAACACAACTCTCGCCCTATGCCGTTGCGGATTTCGGGGTACAGGTTTGTCAAGCATTGCTCTATGCAGGAAGTAGTACGCGTAGCGTGTGTCATGGCGATTTAACGCCTGCTGCGATTATACGTGATCGGCGTGGACTGGTACGTATAAACGACTTTGCGCTGCCCAGTGATATGCAATACTTCGCGTCATGGAGTCTCGTAGGAGGTAGTGGCAATGCTGTTTCGGATACGGAACTTCCTTGGGGCACAATGAGTGATGGACGACGCGCCGACGATACCCGTGCGACTGGTCTCCTGCTTTATCAACTGCTCTCCGGGCGTCCTTCTGGAGCCACAAGTGTGGAACCACCAACGGACGGACGCCTACGCTTCTTACGCAATGTTCCTGTGGAGTTGTGCGAAATTATCGCACGTACCGTAGTTGTGCAGCATCCTCAGCACATCAACACACCGGAAGTACTGTACGAAGAATTGCGAAAACAGGTAGAGTTCCTCGAACTCGGTACAGAACCAGTACTAGGAACAGGCAACCAGACCGAGGACAGTTCCACGGCGTTTATCCCGCCAAGTAGTATAGTTCAGTCAGAACCAGAGAAGCTTGTAACGGTTCTGCCTGTGCGCGAAAGTGGGCAAGTGGGCAGTGGTCTGTCCGCATTTCAAGCGGAAGGCAATGGGCCAATGGCGGTTATGGAACCACAGATACAACGTCCTCCGTTCGCGCAACCTCCTTCAGATGTACCATTTCAACTCGCACAATCCTATGCTCCTCAATCAGGAGCACGACCCGCACGTCGCCTAAGCATACCTGTATTGATCCTATTTTGCCTGATTGTATTTATTGCCTTCTTCGTTATTGGATATTTCGTTGCTCACACAATATTGTAGGAAATATGTTTGACATTCCCGATACATTCGCACGTTTCATGATTGAGCTTAATGGGGACGAAGGTAGCGCATGGCTCCAACGTTTACCTACTATCCTTACAGCATGTGAGCAACGCTGGCATCTCACACTTGGCACACCATTTCCCAACTTATCCTTCCATTATGTAATTCCCGCAGTACGCACTGATGGTACATCTGTTGTTGTAAAAGCTCTAGCCCCAAATGCTGAAAAAGAGGAGTTAGAGGCCCTGCGCCTCTTCGATGGACATGGCATGGTAAAATTGCTAGCCTATGATGTCAACGATGAAGTGCTACTGCTAGAACGGCTACGTCCAGGTACATCGCTTAGAAAAATGGAGAATGATGAACGGGCGATTTCAACTGCTGCAACAGTGATGACGCAATTGTGGCGTTCTGCGTCATCTGTACATCCCTTTCCTACAGTCGAAACGTGGGGACGCGGGTTTGCTCGCCTACGCAAACATTATCAAGGTGGCAACGGTCCTTTCCCTCAAGCATTACTTAGAGAGGCAGAAACGCTCTATGCCGAGTTGAGCGCATCTATGGCAGAACCAATGTTACTGCATGGCGACCTACATCAGGATAATATTCTGTCCTCGGAGCGGAGCGGCTGGTTAGCTATCGACCCCAAAGGCTTGGTTGGTGAACCTGCATATGAGACAGGAGCAATGCTACGCAACTTTCTTCCTGAATTATTAGAGATGCCCGATCCGAAACGGATACTTGCACGACGGGTAGACCAGTTCTCAGAGGAACTTGGCTTTGACCGTGCTCGTATACGTGGTTGGGGTTTATCACAAGCGGTGCTAGCCGCATGGTGGGGTATTGAGGATAATGGTCAACTTGGAGAAGGTACACTCACCTGTGCTAATTTTTTATCTGATATATAAATATCGTGTGCTGATGGTAGGATACGCCTTAATGGGCGTATCCTACCATCAGCACACGATATTTATATTTATTTACTGAGGTACCAATCGGTTGTTGTAATACCACCATAATTGACGGTCTTTTTTACGACGCCGCCGGGGTTGGAGAAGCCTTTGATGGGCTTACCTGTCTCCGCTAACAAAAGACTGTCATGCCAGATGGGAGCAGCACCATCAACACCTGTGACGTTGACCATTGGCGAGTTGTCGTTGTTGCCTGCCCACACGCCCATCACGTAATCAGTGGTGTAACCTACGGTCCAGTTGTCATCAAAATTGGTCGAGGTACCAGTCTTCGCGGCGGATGGTCGAATGGTGCCTGGATTGCCGAGATAGCAATCAGTATCACTACTGCTGTGCAGGTCAAGCGCGCTACACTTGCCAAACTCGTATGTACGCGAGGTGTTGTCGCTCAACACATTCGTCATGATAAACGCAGTCTGTTTTGAGATAACACGCTTTCCAGGTTGCTGTACATGCAGAATCACATGCCCCTGCACATCTGTTACCGTATCTACAGCATGTGGTGGAACACGTACACCACCGTCGGCGAAGACGCCATACGCGGAGGTTTCATCAAGTAGATGTACACCTAGACTTCCAAGCACGAGCGTATAGTTGGGCGTTCCTTGATAACTATTGATGCCCATTACCTGCGCTGTATGCAGCGATTGATCAACGCCTGTCTTCATAATGAGTTTCACTGCTGGAATGTTGAACGAGTTCTGCAACGCATAGCGATAGGTAATCAGCCCATGATAGCGCAGATCATAGTTCTGCGGCACATAAGGCGGTAGACCACAGCACATTTGTACTGATAGTGGCCCATCCTCTACAGCCTCTCCAGGACTCACGCCCTGTGAGAAAGCAGTAGCATAGATAAAGGGTTTGAATGAAGACCCCGGCTGACGATATCCCTGCGAGGCTACGTCAAAAGCGCCGGTACGTGGATCGTTTGGATTGATATTGCCGAGCAGGACACGGATATCGCCATTATGAAAGTCGATAAGTACCTCAGCCGCGTTCGACATATGATGAGCCTGAGCAAGTGCGGCGATGTGCTGTTGCGCGATCTTCAAGATTTTGTTTTGTAGTGGCAAGTCAAGTGTGGTAGAAACAACCAGACCTGCACGTGAGAGATCAGGAATTTTTACATGTAACTCTTGTGCTAACTCATTGAGAGCGTAGAGTGCGAAGTGTGGCGCAAGTGTATTCTGCTGAATCACGCCACGATGGAGAAAATTTGGCTTTTGCGTTTCATGCAGTGCAGTTTCTTGCTCACTACGCGTGATGTATCCTTGTACTTGCATCTGCTGCAACACTTCCTGTACACGTGCTTGTGCCGCTTTGGGATACAAGAATGGATCACGTCCAATGGGCGCGCTAGGAATACCCGCGAGCATAGCTGATTGTGCGATATCAAGTTGTGATGCTGCTGTTGTGGTTGGCGTGTCCTTCAGATCAAAGTAGGTAAATGCGGCTGCATCAGCTCCATACGCTTGCTCTCCATAGTACGTGGTGTTGAGATACATTGAGAGTATTTGCTCTTTTGTGTACTGACGTGTGATGGAAGGCGCAAGAATAATTTCCTGTAACTTACGCACAACGGACTCTTGGTTGCCCACAATCGCGTTCTTAATAAGTTGTTGTGTAATGGTACTGCCACCAGAGACGACGTGTCCACGAGTTAGGTCTGAAAGAGCTGCACGCACGATACCAGTGATATCGTAGCCTGGGTTGGTATAAAAATATTGGTCCTCAATGGCAATTTCAGCATGTGCCAGATTTGGCGAGATTTTTGTGAGCGGTACCGTTGTCTGTAAGCCCTGATCGATAGCTTGATAGATTATGGTACCATGCGAGTCATACATCTTCAGACTGTCTTTCGGCAAGATATCGCTCAGAGTTGTTACCTGCTGCTGATAGCGTTGCTGCGTCGCCCCTACCACTGCCGTCAGTGCTACCAGTACAGAAGCGAGTACGACAATGACGATAAGCGCGCCAAACGCAAGTGGCAGCATGGCCCACTTTGTACCTATGTTGTCAACTGCCGCATAGCGCAAATTGCTGTTATGCAGATTTTTTCGCTTAATATGACGTTTGGTTCGCCATCCAGTAGCGTTAGGTTGATTGTGAGGCACTGCATAATACACCCCACGTTCTGGACGTTCGGGTTGCGTGTTGAGTCGTTGTGCCGCCGCCGCCCGACTGTGTACGGGTAGCTGAGCAACTGAACGTGATATTGCTTGTCCACTGCCGTCTTGAGAAGACTTTTGGAGGTTTGAGGATGATTGCGCTGGTTGTAATGGTTCTGATGAATGCTGCTCAGTCTGCATAACCCGCTTCTTTCTGAACAAGAGCGCATGTAGTATTGACGTTCCCTGTCCCCACTCACACCCTATATGTACATAAATATAAAGCCACATTAAAATATCGCACAGGAAAACACAAATTTACTCTCTACAATAAATACGTCATATGAATACTCATAGCTCACAATGTTATACATACTTCTTGAAAAATGGACTGCTTGCTCTATATGCTGAGTAAGCGTGTTTCATATGTTCCCAAATGAGGTTCTCCTTATGTATTAACGGTACCAATAGCATGATAGTAACGAGTACTCAACCATGTTAATATCAATAAATAAAAGAATTGGTAGGGACCGATGTATCGCGTCCTTGTTGGCACTCGAAAGACCAAGAGGACGCGATACATCGGTCCCTACCTCACTCTGCGGGACTTTGATGTTGTGTTTGTGGATCATGCGAATCCTCGTAGACGGAGGGCTTCAGGACGCCGATATAGGGCAGGTTGCGATAGCGTTGCGCATAGTCGAGGCCATAGCCAACAACAAACTTATCGGGAATAGAGAAGCCTGTATAGTCAATTGTGACTGCTTTGAGTCGCTCACGTTGCTTATCAAGCAGTGTACAGATACGCAGACTCAAGGGGTTGCGCCTGTTGAGCAGGTCTACGAGATAGTGTAACGTGAGACCACTATCAATGATGTCCTCAATGATAAGCACATGCTTCTGGTTGATTGGCCCCTCAAGGTCTTTGACGATGCGCACAACTCCGCTGGAATGCGTACTCGCGCCATAACTCGCAACCGCCATGTAGTCAATTTCTAGTGGCAACTCAATTGTACGAGAGAGGTCCGCGATAAAAGGGACTGCTCCTTTGAGCGTACCTAACAACAATAGATTCTGACCTCGATAATACTGTGTGATTTGCGCTCCCAGTTCAGCAGTCTTGTCGCGCAACTGTTCCTCCGAAATGAGTATCTCCAAGATGTCTTCGTGCATGTACCTCTTCTCTCAGTCCTTTAATAATTTTAAACAGACAATCCGTCGTGTATGCGCTGTAAGTCGTGCGCGATCATCAACACAGATACCGCCAAGCCAGATGAGACTACCCTCTTTATTAAAAAAGAGAGGTATCGTATCGCGTTGATCGCGGAGAATGTGTTTATCTATCAGAATATCTTGTACCTTCTTTTCGTGTGTCATGCCTAATGGTCGTAGCGTATCACCTGGATGACGAGTACGAATAGACAGATGCCGCCCTACATAGTCTGCATCGAGAAACACAGTATACGGTGTCGTTGGCAAGATACGCCATACGTCCTGCCAATCTTGACGCTCTATAGACGCCCGTACTTTGCTTCCTATCTCTTCTGACAGGACCTCTACAAAAGCCTGCCACGGTGTTCCTGTCAAAAAAACACTTCCTGGAACAGAAAGCTGTACAGGTTTGTCTATGCCGGAAGGTATAGCGACTACGGATGTTTCTTCTCCATTACGTCGATGGAAAATCAACGCATCGTTATTCCTCTGTACAACGAGTGCGTCGGGCAGGTCTAATGCCACGTTTTCTGTATTGTTCTCGCGCTGCACAAGTTGCTCGATGAGGAGATAATGACGCAACTCTAACGGGGATTGTCCTGCGCTCAGTACGCTTGTAACACGACGTAGAAGATGTCTTTGAATACTGAGCGATAGGGCGAGTATATGCGGTATTGAAAGAACGAGCATTGTGTCTTGTTCACTTAATACGACTGTAGGCCATGCCTGCTCTACCTGTGTGTCGATCCATTCCGCATCAACGCGCATCACTTCAGCATTGCGTAGGAGTGTTGTACGGAAACTTGCGTTCATTGTTTCAATGAGTGGTAACAGTTCGTGTCGAATACGATTGCGATAGAAACGCGTATCGTTATTGCTCGCGTCCTCAATGGGGATCAGGCTATGTTGTGCACAATAAGCAAGTGTTTCAGCGTGTGTAACAGATAGTAGAGGACGAATAATATCTTGTTGCCGTGGCTGGAGTCCAATCATACTAGCAATGCCACCACCACGTATCCAGTGGAGAAGCAGTGTCTCCACCTGATCGTCCTGGTGATGAGCAATAGCAATGCGTTGTCCCTGAGCGACTTTCCGCAAGAAGCGATAGCGCGCGTAGCGCGCCGCATCTTCAAGTGAACGTCCCTCTTGTTGTGCAAGCAGAGGAACGTTGAATGTTCCAATAGTGTATGGCAAGCCCCAAGATGTCGCTAACTGTGCGACTTGTGCAGCTTCTTGTTCGCTCTCACTGCCTCGTAGTTGATGATTGAGGTGCGCGACCTGTACATGTACGTCTGGATAGCGTTTTCCTTGTCCACATAGTGTGTATAATAGGTGTAGGAGACACAGTGAGTCGGCCCCGCCAGAGACGGCGACAACAACGGTGCCGTGTGCTGGTAACAGGGCGTGTTGCTCAATATAGGCGATGACTCTCTCCTGCATGATTGCATCCAATATAGCTCTTATGATACGATAGAAATAATTATAGCACCTTGTCTTATTCTTGGTACATGTATGGGATGATAGGGCTTTCCAAACAT
>CAXUHF010000134.1:12805-13895 GCA_964250765.1 uncultured Ktedonobacteraceae bacterium
GGATGTAGAAAATGGCACTTCGTAAAGTAATTACAACAGAAAATCCAATTCTGCGCCAGAAGGCAAAGAAGATTCATCGCTTTGACTCATCGCTGCAGCGATTGGTCGATGATATGTTTGAGACCATGCATGCATCAAACGGTGTTGGTCTCGCGGCCCCGCAGATTGCACAGTCCATTCGCGTCTTCGTTGCTGAATATAACGACCCGGAAGAGGACGGACAGCATCACAAGGTTGTTGTCTTCAATCCAGAGATCGTCAAGGCTGAGGGCGAGGCATACGGTTCTGAGGGCTGCTTGAGCATTCCAGGCTATGTCGGAGATAATATTCGACGTGCCACAAAGATACTCGTCAAGGGGCAAGATGTGAAGGGGAGAGCGATTCGTGTACCTGCCGAGGGTTGGTTTGCACGCATTCTCCAGCATGAAATCGACCACCTGGACGGTGTACTTTTCCTTGACCGTCTCGAACGGCCCGAAGACCTGCGCGAAGTCGGCGAGGAGGAAGAACTCGAAGAGGAAGTCGCAGGCGTCATCGAGTAAGTTTTATAGTAAAAAAGGTGGTCTGTGCTGGTAGAGGCGCAATTCGTTGCGCCTCTACCAGCACAGACCACCTTTTTTACTACTTCCTACATTTTTTGTTGCTTACGCAACATGGTGATGTGCTGTCTGCCGAGTGCATGCTCACAGGCAGGGCAGGTATAGTACCCTTCTTCACGGTAGTTAAGCTCGCTGACCGAGAAGTACAGGTAACAAATGCCGCAGCGTGTCGTATCTTGCTGACTCGCAATATGACGATCACGCTCGAACAGTTCGCGTAATGATTGTATGAGGCGCTCAAATTCGGAGGAACTGGTATGTGTGTGCTCTGTTCCTGCTTGCGTCGGACTTAACACAGGTAAAGCACCAGTAACATTGCTCGCTCGCATCTCACGACGACTTACAAATGCACTCCCATTATTGCTTGGCGTTTCGTTACTTTTAGGACCCGATGTATTATATTCATTGCTCAAGGCAAAAATCTCCACAACAGTGTATCAGGGATGGCACGCGCTGTGCCTGAACTATTATACGCCTTCGAGGTTACATAA
>CAXUHF010000135.1:0-8970 GCA_964250765.1 uncultured Ktedonobacteraceae bacterium
GAATACACTATGCCGTTTCAATGCTTCCTACACGCTCCTGGGCAGCCACACGAGTGCGCCTTGTACTCCAATAGCCTGAAACCACGAAGATCGTGGGGAAGAAGACGACCAGACCACCAATGCAAACCCACCACCATGTAGCCCATTGAGAGCCGTTCTGGGCGTTGGTCACGACAAACGAGAAGGCCAGAGTTGAGAGCACGACAACCATACGCAGGATAAAGCCTTCAACTGCCATGCCAGTCCCGATGAGCGCCGGATTGATGTCTTCAATGGTTTCCGTGTAGGCAGCCATCCAGGTCACATAGCCAACAGCCATCGTGATACCGAAGAGGCTGAGGAAAACAGTTATCAGCCCACTGCTGGTGGGTACGCCAATTCTGCTGATGAAGAGGATGGTAACGATAATTGTTGCGATACAACCGCCGAGCATGTAGGGCTTGCGCACGAGCGTCTTATCAGAGATGAAGCCAATCAGGATCGCGGCAACCACGTTGACAAGCCAGAAGACGCTGACAAGTCCATTGGCCTCGGCGATGGTGAATTTGAAGATACTGACCAGATAGAGTGGGAAGAAGCCTACCGCGGCATAGTAGATAAGCAGGTAGACACTGATACCGAAGGCACTGACGATTAAGCGAGGATTGAGCATTTGTCGCCACGGATGCTCTATCGCCTTTTCGACATCAATTGTGTTCGCTCGGCTCTCGATAGTGGCTTTTTCCTGTAGAGTGTTCATCACCTGATCGCGCATTCCTGGTGAGAGTTCACGCAGGAAGAGAAAGCACACGATAGAGATAATAACGCCAACAATGCCAGCAATGACGTATTGAGATTGCCACGTGCCATATGTTGTGAGTGTTCGGCTAGCTACCGTGGTTGCCAGAACGCTACCTCCAACAGGACCCACGGTCCAGAAGCCCATCGCGAGTGCACGTCCGAAGCGAGGCGAGAAGTCGCGTACCAGCGCAGGTGTGGCGACCAGGATGATCCCTTCAACAAAGCCTAATATACAGATACCAAGTAAGAATAGCCAGAACACATTCAGAAACGACATGATGATAGTGCCAACACCAGTGATAAGCAGACCGTAAACAATCAGGTTGCTACGCCCAATACGGTCCGATAGGCTACCAAAGATGGCGGAGATAGCCCCGATCAAGTTGCTGAGTAGCAAGATGAACGTATAAGTTGAAACGCTGAGCTTGAACGATGTTAAAATGAGAGGTGCTACAGAGGAAAGGACATATGATTCGTAGTAAAGCATGATGGTGGCAATGACTGCTAGCGCAAGATACCAGATGCGCCAGCCGTTGGTAGGATAATGCTCCAGAAAGCGGTGTCCAGGTCCGATTTGCAGAGTGCTATTCATTGGAAACCTCCTTGATGCCCGTCAGCTAGTCCTACTGTGTACTAACAAGTTCGTAAAACGAGTCTAAGAGTGATACGAGTAATCCAGTCTTGAATGAGTGAGAGTTGCTAGTAGTTTCCTCCTTTTCCTTGCAAAAACTTGATTATTGGCACACTAGGTTGGTAACAGTAGGAAGCACACGTTGCTTCGCTCGTGCTGAGGACGTGATACATCAGTTCCTACCAATTCACCAATCGTACTGTTATCGTTGTAGGGACCAGATGTATCGCGTCCAGGGCGCAATTCGTTGCGCGAAATGCGTTTTTCACATCTTTTCCAAGCATAGGCGATAAATCGCCTTGGACGCCGTAAACGTGGTCCCTACGAAAAACCGTCGATTACCAGATGCACCAATTATTCCAGCCAGTTTACCAGTACATCAAGTGCTTCGACATGCGAACCCTTAACCAGCAACGGATTGATTTCCAACGCGTTCAGTTGCGGACCGAGTGCGAGTGCGAGCCTACTGACACGATAGATGACCTCGCTCACTGCCTGGAAATCCACGCCTTCCTGTCCACGTGCGCCACGTAGTACAGATGCGCCACGCAATTCGCCAAGCATCTTCTCGATGTTTTCGTGTCGTACTGGCAAGATGCGTACTGCCGTGTCATTCAAAATTTCGGTCCAGACGCCACCGAGACCCACCGTAAGCACCAATCCCCATAGATTATCGCGTACCACGCCAACCAGCAATTCAATACCCGATGGGCGCATTGGGCTAACCAAAATACCTTCGACCTCGGCGTTCGGCTGCCTTGTTCGCACGCGTGTCAGCATGGTCGTAAATTCCTCGCGCACTGCCTCTTCGCTGGTTAGATTGAGCGCAACACCACCAACATCACTTTTGTGGGGCAGGTCTGGCGACTGAATCTTGAGCACTACAGGTAGGCCGACTTCGTGCGCAGCCTGTGCAGCTTCATCGGCGGATGTGGCGAGTATGGCAGGGATCATGGGAACGCTGGCTTGTTTCAGTAGTGTACGTGCCTGAGCTTCGGACCAACTTCCTTTGAACGACGATGCGTGTGAGACTGTTGGCAGTGTGTCTGTCTCCGCTTCGACAGATGTGGAATTGATGAACTCGGACCACCAGAGGAAGTGACCAATTGCCCGTATGCCGTGTTCCATGCCTGCGGTCCAGTGGAGACCCGTGCGCTCCACGACCAATCGTGCCATAGGCGAAAGGTCCATGCACGTGTTAGAGGTCAGCAAAACTGGGCGTGGCGACTCACGAATAACACTGTTGAGATTGTCATACGTGGGTAGCATCAGTGCCAGCATTTCCGGCGTTGGCTCGCGTCCACCCTCTGTGGCTGTCAGATTCAGCACAAAATCTATATTGGGATCGTTAACTACCACTTCCAGTGAACGCTGTTGAATCGACGAGTCTACGACCACATAGCCAGTCACATCGAGTGGATTATGGCAGGTTGAAAAGGCTGGCAGAATGGCTTGTAGCTTTTTCGTTGTCTCTGGCGCGAACTCTGGTAGCACCAGACCGACTTCTTCCGCTAAGTCCGAGATGATGTCGCACGCACCACCCGAAGGTGTCACTACGCCCATTCTGCGTCCTGGTAGTGGAGCAGTGTACCCTGCAAGACCCGCTGTGGTCAGCAGATCTTCTAGCGAAGAGACGCGGATGATACCGAGTTGGCGTAATGCAGCATCGTTGATGGCGTTATTGCCCACAAGTGCTCCAGTGTGAGCCATAGCGGTACGCGAACTGGCTTCGCTACTCCCAATCTTCAGTGCCACAATGGTTTTGCGTAACGAGCGAGCTTTCTCTGCCACGCGGCGTAGTTCATCAGGGCGACGAATGCTCTCCAGGAAAAGGGCGACAGACTGCGTGGACTCTTCCTCAAGCAAATAGTCTACCACGTCCGTCACCGAAATCATGGTCTCGTTGCCCATCGCCACCAGAAGACTCAGGCCGATACCATGACCCTGAGCGTAAGCCAGCACCGCGCTCGCTAATGCACCGCTTTGCAGAACTACTCCTACCGGACCAGACTTGAGCGGTGGCATAATGGGTAAGCCATAGGGCGTAATTCGGTTAGTGATGTTGATAAAACCGTTTCCGTTTGGACCGAGTATCGTCAGTCCATGATTTTGCGCGAACGTGAGGATTTCGCGTTCAAGCCTCGTGCCTTCCTCGCCTATTTCACTAAAACCGGAAGTCAGAATCACAAAGTTTTTCGTGCCTAGTTTCGCTGCCTCCTGTATGATCGAGAGGACATGCGGCGTCGAGACCATCACGAACGCTAGATCAACCGCTTCAGGAAGAGCACGTAGTGTTTTATACGCCTGCTGTCCATGCACAATTTCACGGTTTGGATTTACCAGATAGATCGCGCCGGGGAAGCTATAGTTTTTTAAATTTTCGTAGGTATAGATGGACCAGCGCGAATTGTCAGTCGCACCTATCAAAGCGATGCTTTGAGGACAGAAAAATTGCCGAAGTTGCTCTGGTGATACATGCTGGGATGGCATCATCATTTAGTACCTCGCATATACATATCTCGAACACCATCGTAAGAGAACTGAACTACGAGCGTTTTACTCAACCAAACGAAAATACGGTAGTGTTAAGTCTTCGCCGACGCTCTCGAACAGCACGTTTACCTCAGCACCGACCATAACGCGTTCGCGTGGAGCGTCCACAATGCGTGACATCATGCGTACACCCTCTTCTAGCTCGACAATAGCGATGACAAAAGGTACGTCCGTCGCGAATGGACCGAAGCCCTGATGTGCGACTGTGTACGAGTAGATGGTACCTTTGCCACTTGCTACAATCCACGAGAGTGAATCTGCATGACAATGTGGGCAGATCGAACGCGGATAGAACACGGCCTCTGAGCAAGCAGTGCAGCGTTGGATGCGCAATTCGCCTTGTGCCAGACCTTCCCAGTAGGGACGTGAGTCGCTATCCTGCTGAATCATAGAAGCTGGAATGTGTTCTGGCATAGCGCATCAATCCTTTCCTAAAATAACGGTAGCACCCGACGAGAGCACGCCACCAGTTCCGTGGGCGAGCGCGATACGTGCACCTTCCACCTGACGTGGACCACCCTCACCGCGCAATTGTCGTGTCGCCTCGATAAGCAGGAAAATGCCGTACATACCCGGATGGCAGTAAGAGAGTCCACCGCCATTTGTATTCATTGGAAATGGGCCGCCGGGAGCCGTACGCTGTCCACTGACGAACGAACCACCCTCGCCGCGTCCACAGAAACCTAAAGCTTCCAGCGTCATCACGACGGTGATAGTAAACGAATCGTAAATCTCGGCTACGTCGATATCAGCCGGAGTCAAACCTGCCATAGCGAAGGCGTCACGTCCCGAAGCAACGGCTGCTTGATGAGTAGCGAGATCAGGCATGTTCATGATTGTATTGTGTGTGTGCGCCTCGCCGTGTCCAAGCACCCAGATAGGCGTGTGCTGCAAATCACGTGCTCGCTCGGCGGTGGTTACAACGACGGCACCGCCTCCATCTGTGACCAGGCAACAGTCCAGCAAGTGCAGAGGCTCGGCGACCCAGCGTGAATTCAGCACATCCTCAATAGTAATCGGGTCACGCATCATCGCCTTTTCGTTCATCGTAGCCCACTTACGTGTTGCCACTGCGACCTCTGCCAGTTGCTCGCTTGTCGTGCCATACTCGTACATGTGACGTGTAGCCGCGAGCGCGTAGGCCCCAACAGGAGTTGGCAGGCCAAAAGGTGCCTCGAACTGCTCGGTCAGCTTATAGGTAAAGCCGCCTCGCCCACGCGAACGATCAGAACGTTGTGTGCTGCCATAAGTAATCAACGCGACCTCGAACAGACCTGCCTCGATACCTGCTACCGCATGTCCAAGATGGGCCTCGAAGGACGAACCACCAATGTTTGTCGAGTCGGTATACTTGGGCCTGATGCCAAGATATTCAGCCAACATCAAATTAGGGGACCAAGCCCAACCGCCAGCGCAGAAGAGCGCGTCCACATCGTCAAAAACAAGTCCCGCATCGGCAAGGGCGGTTCGTGCTGCTTGATGCTGAAGTTGTAGCACCGTTTTATCGGGGGTGCGACCGAGATCAGACTCGGCTACACCCACAATCGCTGCTTGGAGACGCGCCATTAGAGTGCCTCCCCAACCTTTACATGCCCACGCAAAAGGTTGCGTGAGATGATGTAACGCTGAATTTCGTCGGTGCCTTCAAAAATGCGATACAGACGAACCAAGCGGTACCAACGTTCGATAGGGAGTTCTTTCGTATATCCCATACCGCCAAAAATCTGCATCACGCGGTCAATCACATGATTCGCCATTTCAGCACCGTGCAGTTTAGCTACCGAAGAGGCGTGGCGTCCGTCCTTACCATTCTCAGCCAGCCAAGCCGCGTAGAGCACGAGCCAGCGTGTAGACTCAATTTCTACATATGAATCCGCAATCATCCACTGAATGGCTTGATATTCGGCAATGGGATGACCCATCGAAACACGTTGCTTGGCATACTCAATCGCCATTTGCAACGCACGTTCGGCGGTGCCAATGGCACCAGCAGGAATACGCCAGCGGCCTGCGCCAATCCATTGCATTCCCAAATTGAAGCCGTTATGCAATTCGCCTAGGATGTTCTTTTCGGGTACACGCACGTTCTCGAAATACAGCGAAGCAGGCCCCCAATCACCCATTGTATGAATATAACTGGATGTCCAGCCCATCTCGCGGTCCACCAGGAAGCAGGTTACGCCACCATGCCCGCCTTTCACCGAATCGGTTACTGCAAAAACCATAGCGAAATCAGCCTCGTTGCCACCTGTAATGAAGATTTTTTCCCCGTTCAGCACATAATGGTCGCCATCTTTTTCCGCACGCATCTTAATATTCGCCGCGTCCGAACCTGCTCCTGGCTCAGTGAGCGCAAAGCAGGAGCGACGATCTCCATTGATTGTTGGAATGAGATAGCGGTTTTTCTGCTCCTCGTTACAGTAATAGAGAATATTATCAGCATTCCCACCGAAGTTGAATGGCACAAATGTGCGCGATATCTCCATAGCGATGATTGCGCCCATGATTGGACCAAGATTGGCTCCGCCGTATTCCTCTGGTGTGTTAATGCCCCAAAAGCCTTGATCTTTGGCTTTCTGCTGTAACTCTCGAATCTTCTCACGTTCGAGAGCCGGACGCCCCTCGCGTTCATTGCGTAGGACATCGCCCTCCAAGGGAACCAATTCTCTGTTTACAAACTCACGGATGGTTTGCTGTACCATTTTTTGTTCTTCGTTCAAGCTAAAATCCATGATTTGCTCCTTTGCGGTGCTTGCTGACCGTGATGCCAGGTAGGTTGAGGGAAACTACTCAGTTCTCTCGTTCTGCCTGAAAAAAATACTAAAGAGTTACCGACATCTACAGAGATAATAATTGTGCATGAAAGTAATCAAGTTGAACGGATGTGTAGGTTTCCAGATCAATGGAAGGTAAAAAATGCCAGGTTTTCTGAAGTGCCCATAGGTGTCCGAGACCGAGTACGTTTGCGGCTAATACATGAGGTTCCAGGATATCGGGACGAAAGACGCCCATGCGTTGTCCTTCCTGAAAAAGTGCTAGGAATTGAGTATCCAGATGCTTAATCATCTCAAGGATGCGATGACGTACCTCGCGTGGAAGAGTGGAACTATCGCGGTAAGTAATCAGCACGCCTTTTGAACCACGATCTAGGTCTTTGTAGAGTTCGCGCACGATGAAATCGAAGCGTTCGAGGGGATTGGCAATATCGGTCCCTTGTTTGAAGAGGTCAAGATGGATAAGCGCGGTCTTTTCACAACAGGCGAGCAGAATATCATCTTTGCTGGGGAAGACGTAGTAAATGAGTCCTGTGCTGATTCCTGCGGCACGAGCGATATCGGGTACTGAGGTCCCGTGAAATCCCTTGCGGCTAAAGAGATCATCTGCGGCGGCGATAATTTCCTCGCGGCGAATACCACGAGCGGTTTTTGCGACCATCTGTACTCTTGTCCTTCTTTGCACTTCGTACATGATAGCTGTCGTCAGTCGTCCATGAAGCTGTCGAAATCGTCAGTACATAAAGACTACCATATTTTGAATGAACATTCAATAGAATTACTGCCTAATTTTTCCGAAGGTCGTCCTCATTGGCGATGCTGCACGTGCAACGACGGCACATATAGGCCAGGGGTTGCAATGGGTATGGAGGACGCCGTTGTCCTAGCTGAGGAACTGACAACACAGGTTCCTCCAATCTTTTTCAGCATAATTGTGCGGATGAACAGCTCTTACCCTACTTGTTGCTCTTTCAACTCTCCTATGAGTGCTTGCTGATCGTCCGCACAATGTTCTTGCTTGCCGATCTTACGACAAAGACGACTCAATGTTTCTTGTTCATCCGGTGTCAAGATACTCATTTCCTCAAGAATGGCTTGGATATGCTGTGGAAGAACCTCCTCGATGATACGTTGTCCTGCTCCAGTCAACGATAACGTGACGACACGACGATCTCTTTCATTCCGCTCACGCTTCACCAATCCTCGCCGTTCGAGATTATCAACAACTGTCGTCATATTGCCCTCGCTTTTCAGAATTTTCTCCGCAATCTGCCCAAGAGGGAGCGGACCCAGATGAAAGAGAATATCAAGCACTCCATACTGGCTAAAGGTTAAGCCTGCGGAGACGAGGTGCCGTGTTGCTCGTGCTGATGATGACTCTGCCGATCTCTGCAATTTGATATAGGCATCGATGGCGCGTATCTCTTCACGATTTCCTTTGTAATGTGTTCCCATATTTCCTTTCATATATAACTATCTGACATTGAAGAAAAGTATAGTATAAATAGCGTCATTGTGCAACCTCCGCTCACACTCGTATAGTTTGCCATACTTGTACTCTCCATCCAGAGAAGTAGATATTTAGGGATAATAAATCTTCACTTGAGAATATTGACAATCAAAAATTTCTATGTTAAAGTTTTTATACAAGATATTTCACGTTCCGTCAAGTCGTTGCATTGCGAGATAGAAGCACGACGCGATAAGAAGTCGAATAACCTACTTAGCAATCACGTTTTGTTCGTATCGGACTATGTACAAGGAGGAAGCAACATGGTATCTGACAACGGAGAACAGATAGCTCCACCTGGAAGAGGTGGTATACCAGGGATGCGTGGCGTTGATCATATCGCGCTGACGGTACCAGACCTTGAGGAAGCGACCAACTTCTTCGTGAATGTACTTGGCTGCGAAGTTTATTACTCAATTGGCCCGTTCATGGACCCTGCAGGCAACTGGATGACGGAGAATCTCGACGTTCATCCAAGAGCAGAAATACCTGAAATTCGTATTTTGCGTTGTGTAAATGGAGCACACTTTGAACTGTTGACGTTTAACTCCCCCGGTCAAAATAAGACTGTGCCCAAGTTTAGCGATTATGATGGGCACCACACAGCCTTTTATGTTGATGACATGGAGGCTGCTGTGGCATACTTGAAAAGCAAAGGGGTCAGACTGCTTGGTCCTATCAAGGACGGTGTTGGACCGGAGGCAGGCGAAGGCTCAACCTTC
>CAXUHF010000135.1:9070-13830 GCA_964250765.1 uncultured Ktedonobacteraceae bacterium
GAGTTAGATATTATCCTGAACGAAGAGTTAGGATACTTTGAACCTCGGCCTTGGCATGAAGAATTTCCACAAAAACCAAAGGTGTGGAAAGATGGTCTGGATGCAACCAATCACTGGGGACCTATGCCATCACCAGATTTCATGTTCATAGATTATTAAGCACCTTCAGTACGGACGCTTCCATTATAAGCGTCCGTACTGAAGGTGCTTGGCATTGCAGATTTCTTTGCTATGCTATTTGGAGAGCAATTATGTCTGAACTACAGGAAAAGGCAGACGAGTTAAGTGCTCGTATGCTTCAGAAACGGCTTTATGTCGTATTGACCACGCCGCTTAAGCCTGCGAGCGAACTTGCTACACTCCTTTCAGAGCATCTCAACTACATGATCGGTTTAGAGAAAAAGGGTGTTTTGTTTGCGTCTGGCCCATTTCTTGCAGGCGAACAGGTCGCTCCTGGAAGCGGTATGACGATTCTTCGCGCATCCTCACTGGAAGAGGCGAAAGCAACAGCCGAGCAAGACCCCTTCAACATCTCTGGTATGCGCACCTTCGAGATACGGGAATGGCAACTCAACGAGGGCAGTTACACACTCACAATACACTACTCCGACGGCAGCTATTCTATTGAGTAATAGAGCATTATGTAACGTATATGTGCTTGCCTCACAGCCGAGGCGAGAGAGGAGACAGGAAAATGAAGAAGGCTGTCGGTATCATTGGTTTAGGAAAAATGGGCTTGCCTATCGCCGCGAACCTGCTTGAGCATGGCTTTACGGTCATCGGGTATCGCCGCCATATGATCGACGATTTCATCACGATGGGAGGCACACCCGCACATTCTTGTGAGGAGGTTGCTCAACAATGCGATGTCGTAATTACCTGTCTTCCAGAAGATCGTGCGTTACTCGAAGCGGTTTCGGGTGAACATGGACTTATTCACGGTGCCCATCCTGGACTGGTTGTTGTCGATATAGGCATGCTTACGATACAAGCCAAAGAGGAGGCGCGCCGTTCACTTGAGCAGGCGGGAGCACATATGCTTGACTGTCCCATTAGTGGTATTCCACCGCAGGTCCTGAGCAGAAAGACGGTGCTCTTTGCAAGTGGCGAAAAGCATCTCTTTGAGCAATGCAAGCCCGTATTTGAGGGCTTTACCAGTACAATTTTTTACCTGGGCGCCTTTGGTGCTGGAACCAAGATGAAATGTGTCGCCAACCTCTTGGTAGGTATTCATGTCCTTGCGGCGGCGGAAGCAATGACGCTCAGCACGAAAGTGGGACTCGACCCAGCGATGGTCATACAGGTGATCAGTCCGAGTGTGGCAAGTTCATCTCAGTTTGTGGCGCGAGCATCGATGATGGCTGAGCATCATTATGAACCTGCGTTAAGCACTATTCTCCAGATGGAGGAGTGTATTGGCGTCATCAACGGGCTTGCAGATGCTGTGGATTGCCCGACGCCTATGCTTGATAAAGCAGCACAGTATTATGAGGATGCGATCTCGTCTGGATTAGGAGAAAAGGATGTCGCTGCCATGTACTCGTTTCTTGAGAGTACGATTGGGTCGCGTCAGTAGGGACAAATTTCGTCTCAACAAGAGTGGAGAACACAGATGAGTATAAAATATCAGTTAGGAACTGCTCTCGTTTCTAGCAAGCAGAGTATTATTCTTGCGTCTCAAGAGAAGTTTTTTGACCTGCAGATTCTCTTACAGAACGTGAAAGCGAATACTTCACTTTCTCTCGATGTGCGTGAACTTCCTGCTTCATTGCTAGAAGTGGTAGAAGACTGGCCTTATTGGAACGAGAAACTTACGCAGGTTGTGAATGCTATCTTTACCGATGGCGCAGCACAAGAGCTTTCTGGTTCTTTGCGTCAAGACGAGTTGCAGTGGCTTGCCCCATTGCTCTATCCACGAAAACTGATCTGCATTGGAACGAACTATCAAGACCACATCGCTGAGATGGGGATTAACACACGACCCAAGTATCCCTATAGCTTCTTGAAGCCTGCGACAACCACGCTGATAGGTTCAGGAACTCCCGTTCAGCTTCCTGAGCAGGCAAAAATGGTTGACTGGGAGGCGGAATTAGCGGTCGTGATTGGGCAAAAAGCACGTCATGTACGTGGAGAGGACGCGATGGCATGTATCGCGGGCTATAGTCTTCTCAACGATGTGTCCGCACGAGACTGGATCGCCGAGGCACCGTCACTAGGGATTGATTGGGTCATGCAAAAAGCCTTCGATGGCTTTGCCCCGATGGGTCCACTTATCACTCCTGCTGCCTTTGTTGCTGACCCACAGCAGCTCTCCTTGACGCTCAGCGTCAATGGGCAGGTCAAGCAAAACTCGAACACCGCGAATATGGTCTTTTCCGTGCGAGAAATCATAGAGCACTTGACCTCAATAATGACATTGGAGCCGGGAGATGTGATTGCGACAGGAACGCCCGCCGGAGTTGGACATGGCAAACGTCCGCCGGAATATTTACACTCAGGAGATACGATGGTCGTGGAAATCGAGGACCTCGGTCAACTCGAAACGCCAGTGGCGTAGCACCTGTATTTCTTATAGTTTTTGTATTCGGCGCGATCATGTTTGAAGAGAGCAAATCAGGAGGGCATGCAATGAGTGATGGGCTTGTTATCCCACGTGGGCAGGGCAAAACCTTCGCAGCAGGCGGAACGGAGATCACGTTTAAGGTGACGGCTGAACAGTCAGCAACCACCTCTAGTTTTGAGATAGTTGTCCACCCAGGATACGACGTGGGTGCTCATGTACATGGGCATCAAGAGGAACTATTTTATATTCTTGAGGGTGAGCTTGATCTCTTCGCCTTTGAACCTTTAGTAAGGACTGAGGGAAATTGGCGGACCTGGCAATCACATACAGGTGCTCAAGTGTTCCGTGGAGGTCCAGGAAGCATGATGTTTGTGCCGCCCGGTTGCCCTCACGCATTCGCAAATTCCGGGAAGACATCCGCTCGAATGCTCTTTCAGGCGTCTCCTGTAGGCCATGAGAAGTACTTTGAGGAGCTTCTCGCTATTTTGAGGAGAGGTGGACCGCCGAATCCCGAAGTCATTGCTGAGATGAGAAAACGGTATGATATTGAGCAACTGACGCCTCTCGTTCCGGGACAAATTCCCCATTCGCATGAGGAGTGAGAATACTCACAACGAGAAGGTGAACAGGGAAAGAATATCCTTTCCCCGCTTGCCTATACTTTCTGTAGCAGAGCATGACACTTTGAATTAAGTCTTCTATCATCGCGTGTTGCTACCATTTGGGATGGTCGAGTGTTACTCTTTCCAAAACCGTTTGACGCTCTCGGCAAGCAGGCGACCCTGCTCACGGCCCGCTTGAGCTGAAATGGCACGTCGGCTGGCATCGAGCGCGTTCGGTCCTCTAGCGACTGCTGATGCTTCGTCTGGTGTAATCACCAGGACTTGGGAGCCAGTCCGTTCAAGTTCAGCCTGTTCGTCTGCAAAAGTCATAACAGGAGTCGTCTGCTGTGGGTCCACTGCCGAGAAGTCAAGCGTTTCAGCTCTCAGGATAAGCACGCGCTGGTACCCTTTTGCGATATCAGCATTGGTTCCTGAACGGACACCCCCATCAATATAGCGATGACTTCCGATGGTGATGGGAGGATAGACACCGGGAACGGCGCAACTTGCCGAGACTGCCAGTGCTAAGGGGACGCCAGCATCGCGGTCAAATTGGACCCATGCTCCCGTCTGAGCATCAACAGTTGTTATGACGAGCCGTTGTTGAGTAGGCCATTCTTGAACAGGTAGCCGGGACGCAATGATGTCCAGGCGTTCTTTCTCAGGCATGGTCTTCACTGCGAGTGCTGCTGCTCCAACACGTGCTCGCGCCGTTTGAGCATCTGGTGCTCCGCTTCCGGCTGCGAACACGTGCATCAACTCGTTCATGTTAAATTGTACAACCTGTTCTTTCGTCTCCTCAAGCGGTTGCAACTGGCGTGCGTAGAGGTTTTCAAGGCTGAAACCACTCGTGATTTGCGCACCTACGACTGACCCTGCTGACGTTCCCACGACCAGTTCCGCATCGGTCACGTCAATGCCTCCATCGTAGAGTCCGAGAAGAATACCCATTTCCCAGGCGATACCAGTAGTACCACCTCCGCCTAGAACCAATGCTTTCGCATGTTGTTGATGTACCTCTGTCATCTATTGACCTCACTCCTTAAAAAAAAGACATAACTCTCAATTGCCTGCATTGCTTATCTCTGAAAAGTATATCGTATCTAGTGACAAAGCACCACTGACTTGACGACGACTACTCTTCATGTATACAATATTATGGTAAGTAACATACTAATAGTAAGTAAAAAATGTGGTATGATTATCTCTCTGACATTTGTTTGTAGGTATAGACAGAACAGTGTTTAGCATATACTCTCACTACATATGATGCTGCAAGGATTTCATGATGGAACTTGGTTTTTATACATTTGCGGATGTGATGGCTTCCCCGCAGACGGGCGAGACAATTAGCCCCGCTCAACGTTTACGCAATCTCCTTGAAGAGATTGAACTGGCCGATCAGGTAGGTCTCGATGTCTTCGGGGTTGGTGAGCATCATCGTTCTGAATATGCAGTCTCGGTACCAGCAGTGGTACTGGCGGCAGCGGCTGAGCGCACACGAAAAATTCGTCTGACGAGCGCGGTTACGGTCTTGAGTTCGGACGATCCGGTTCGAGTGTTTCAGCAGTTTTCTACTCTTGATCTGCTCTCAG
>CAXUHF010000136.1:0-13758 GCA_964250765.1 uncultured Ktedonobacteraceae bacterium
AGGCTTGCCCCTGTTATGCTGCTTATCAAACTACTTCACGAGTTAGTTGGATTCTTCCTCTCCTTCTTACTTCCCTGCTTCTTCTTTCAACCAGTTGTAGCACAGAGAGTAGTACTCCCTCCGTTTCCAACAACAAGACTACTACTGTTCATGCTCCATCAGCACGTGTGCCAACGTTTCCGTCAACAGCAGTGCCATTGCCTAAGGCTGCACAAATAGATGCATACCTTACACAGCTCATGACAAAAGGTGTGATGAATGGTTCGGTACTTGTCGCGCACAGTGGTATGGTATTTGACAAAGGCTATGGCGTTGCTGACAAAGAGAAGCATATTCCAAATACACCACAAACGCGTTTCCGTCTTGGCTCTGTCTCCAAGCAATTTACCGCAATGGCGATTCTTATGTTACAGGAGCGCGGCAAACTGCATATACAGGACCATATATGTCTCTATATACCCTCTTGTCCCTCAGATTGGCAGTCTATTACCATTGAGCAACTGTTAACGCACACGTCTGGTATTCCAGATTATACGAACTTTCCCGATTTCGCGGTGACATGGACGCAACCCGTTACAGTAGAACAATTGATTGCACGTTTCAAGGATATGCCTCTGGAATTTTCTCCCGGTTCTGTCTTCCGATATAGCAGTTCAGGATATGTCTTGTTAGGGTATATCATTGAGCGCGTCTCGCACGTGTCCTATGCTATGTTTCTACAGAAGCAGATTTTTGAGCCACTTGCCCTGCATAACACTGGCTATGATAGCCAGTATCCATCCCTACCACAACACGCTACAGGTTACTATGCTGGCTATATCAAGCCCGATGCATACGATATGTCGGTCCTTTATGCAGCAGGTGCTTTATACTCTACTGTAGAAGATATGTATGTGTGGGATCAAGCTCTCGCAATGCATACGCTGATTTCACAACAATCACTGAATACCATGTTCGCATTACACGCTTCTTGTCCATCTTTGGGTCCTGGTGGCTGTTTAATGCACGCAGACCTCGGCTATGGCTATGGCTGGTTTATCGCCCAAGAGCCACAAGGCCGACTTATCTATCACGTCGGTCGTATTGATGGCTTCCTTGCATTTAATGGCTTCTATCCCGCCACGAACACTGACGTGGTGGTATTGAGCAATCTTGAGACAACAGATGTGTTGCAGATTGGTCGAACATTGGGAAGTATGGTGTAATAAAGGGAAATAATAGTGTTAAGGCTCTCAGAACACCCAGTGTTCTGAGAGCCTTAACACTATTATTTCCCTTTATTAATGAAACTGTTGCATAACTGCTCGACTTCGGCTACTGTTCCAACGCCACATACGCGAGTGGCGAGGTCTTGCAACTTACCTAACGTATGGCCTGTAAGTACCGCTCGCACAGCAGGTAATGCGTTTGGTGTCATGCTCAACTCACTGACGCCTAGCCCCACGAGTACGGGAGCCAGACGTATGTCACTTGCCATTTCGCCACATACTGCTACAGGTTTTCCTGCATTGCGCCCAGCCTCGGCTACCTGTCGAATCGAGCGAAGCACTGAGGGCTGCATTGGGTTGTAAAGTGTAGTGAGTGCTGTATTTGTGCGATCACTGGCAAGAGTATATTGTAGTAGATCATTGGCACCGATACTAAAGAAGTCCGCTAGCGTTGCTAACTCTGGTGCCATGATAACGGATGCAGGTACCTCAACCATGATACCAAGCGGAATGGGTGTTGTCACCTTCAAGTCTGTAGAGACACGTTCAAAAATCGCTCGTACTGTTTGCAACTCTTCGACCGTAGTGAGCATTGGTACCATGATGTGGAGTTCCACATGCTCGGCTTGTGCCGCTCGTATCAATGATCTGAATTGCTGCTCTAATAGCTCAGGGTGCGCTAAATGAATGCGTACACCACGCACACCGAGGGCGGGATTCGCTTCTGTTGTCGTACTCAGGTATGGCTCTAACGCGGGCATCGGTTTGTCTGCACCTGCGTCGAGTGTACGCGCAACTATAAAACCACTTTTTGTATCGTTACCACGAAATGCTTGGAAGACCTGAGTGTAGCTTGTATATTGCTCTTCCTCGTTTGGCATAGTTTGTGCGCTGGCGAAGAGAAATTCTGTGCGCAGAAGTCCCACTCCTTCTGCTCCCCATTGACGTGCTGCCTCAGCTTCTACCGCACTACCGATATTGGCAAGGAGAGAAATTCTTTGTCCATCGAGCAGCAATGGTCCTTGCGTTTGCCGTGCGGCAGCTTTAAGCGCACTATTGCGTTGCTGTTGTTCAGTGATGCGTTCTGTTAAGAATGTGCGTGTTTCTGCTGTAGGATGAAGATACACGATACCTTTTTCCGCGTCCATGCCCACTTCATCGCCGTTGTTGACCTGTTGTAGCAATGCTTCATCGAGTCCAGCTATGGCGGGAATACCGAGAGCACGTGCTAGAATAGCAGTGTGAGCTGTTGGCCCCCCTTGAGTGGTACAGATGCCCAACACCATTTCGTGCCGTAGTTGAGCTGTATCGGAGGGCGTGAGGTCGCGTGCAATCAAGATAACAGGTGTCTCAAGTGCGCCGAAATCCTGATGTGAAGGAGCCTGACCGCCTAAACGCTGCACAACCCGACTAGTAACGTCGCGTATATCAACCGCGCGCCCTGCTACAAGCGCGTCATCGAATCCCTCTAGTTGTGTCGCGTATTGCTCGCCTGCGCGTGCAATCGCACTGGTGGCATCGTAGTGTTGTTGACGAATGTTCTCTGAAGCGGTGGCGAGGAGAAGGGGATCACTTAGCAATAGTGCTTGTGCATCAAAAATGGCAGCTTCGTTTTTGCCAATCTGTTTTTGCATCTGTTGCACCATTTCTTGCAGTTCTTTGACCGTCACGTCTATCGCTTCCTGTAAACGTACTTGCTCAGATGCAATCTGCGTTTGCTCGATGATACGCGATTCTATGGCGTGTAAATCTATGCGTTGCGAGTTATAGGCCAGTGCTGGTCCTAGTGCAAACCCCTTCGATGTTGCAATACCTTGCAGTTCGTTTCTCGTTTGCGTAGATGTATAGATCGTGGCATTTTCTTTTACCTGGAGTGTAGCGGGAGTTTCTGTAGATGCTTCGTCGTTTTCATAAAAGCTCGCCTCTACAAGCTTACTTAATGCATCAAGTGCCGCTTGTGCATCTTGACCGCTTGTGCGTATGACAAGAGTATCACCTTTACGGGCAGCCAATCCTAACAATTCGATCCAACTCGTCGCTTGTGCTTTACGCCCGTTGGCTTGCAGTTCTATCCGTGCGTTAAATGGTTTTGCTATTCGTATTATTGCAGTTGCTGGACGTGCATGCAATCCAAGCGCATTGTTGAGGATGTATTGTTTTTCTAAAGCGTCAGCAGGAAATACATCAGTTTGTTGTACTGCGTCGTTAGGATCATCTGGCGTCTCTTCTGTCTGTGTGATTGGTTTTAATGTTTGGAGTTGTGTTTTGTTTGCAGCGTTTTCTGCCGCAGCTTTGACTTCGTGTAATGAATGACCAAGCGTTGCTTCGAGTGCGGCAGCGAGGGTACCTTCAACGACAGGAGCAAAGGTGAGTAGCACACGCCCTTGTTTTTCTTCGTCAATCATTTCAAGAGCCATCTCGGTTGAAAGGATGGCACTGCCCATATCGAGTAAGACCAGAACACCATCGGGTCCGTTCGCATCTTCAATGGCGTGTTGAATCGTATCTACTGATGTTCCTATAACATCGTCGCCCGCACCGCCTGCTGCCACTATAGTTATTGATCCCTGTGTCATCTGTTTCGCCAGCTCTGCAACGCCGCTTGCCAGCTTTTCACTATGTGAAACGATGACCAATCCCACCGTCATGGTCGTGTCCCTTCCGGTTGAATGGATAGTTAATCAGGTAATTTATTTGTGGGCACATGAGGGAAAAATGCATAAAGCGTCTACAAGAGACGCTTTATGCAGCTATTTCGGCTAGTGCTTTAAGCATAAGCGCGCTTGACGTAGCACCTGGGTCCTGATGTCCAACACTACGCTCGCCAAGATAGCTTGCGCGGCCTTTTGTGGCAAGCATGGGAATAGTGGCTTTCGCGCCTTCTTCGGCAGCAGCAGCAGCTTGTGCTGTTAATTGAGCAAGACTCGCGTTTTGCGTAAGTGCTTCTTTCGCTGCTGTAACGGCTGGTGTGAGGGCATCTACCATTGTTTTTTCGCCCGGTTGTGCTTTGCCTCGGGCGACAACGCCGCCCGCGAAGGCTTCTAACAAAGCGACAACATCAGCTGCATTGAGATCGTCCTTGCCTGCAACTGCTGCACCCGCACGAAGAAACGCTGTGCCATAGAGTGGGCCGCTTGATCCACCAACGGTGGAAACAAGTGTCGAACCTACAGTTTTGAGTTGTGTTGCAATGTCCATGCTTGTCATGGTAGGAAATTTGTTTCGTACCGCGACAAACCCCCGGTCCATATTTGTGCCATGATCGGCGTCACCAATAGGAGAGTCAAGCTGAGTAAGATATTGCGCATTCTCATGGAGTACATCAGCGATGCGTCCTAGCCAGCGTAGTGTGTCTGTATTATTCATCAGCATAAGTCTTTCGGGAAAGGCAAGGGCACCCGCAAGGGGATGCCCCTCCCATAGACGAAGGTTTGCGTACAAATACGACGTTATATGGGAGGAGTATTCCCTTGCGGGTGCCCTTATTCCCTTTTTACCGCGTATTATACAATTCTCACGCTGTCATCCATAAGAATCTTTTTGTGGACGACAGCGTGAGCAAAGACGGAAGAATTAGCGACCCCAGCGTAATGCAGGTGTATGAACGGGTGCATCCCAGTACTTTGTAAGTTCGTCGTCAAGACGAACAAGCGTAATAGAGGTACCCGCCATATCAAGCGATGTGATGTAGCTACCTACTAGTGAGCGCGCGATAGTCACATTTTTACCTTTGAGGATGCGACTCAACTCTTCAAAGACGATGTAGAGTTCGATGAGTGGTGTGCCGCCCATACCATTGACGAAGGCGAGAACCTGTTCACCGGACTTCAAGCCAAGGTCTTCGATGATGGGATTTGCTAGTAGTTCAGTGATCTCGGAGGCTGGAGCAATCTTGATGCGGCGGCGGCCGGGTTCACCATGAATGCCGATACCGATTTCGATCTCGTCTTCACCAATATCAAAGTTTGGCTTGCCATTCGCAGGTACTGTGCCGGATGTGAGTGCCATACCCATGCTACGGCCTTGGTCGTTGACTTTCTTGGCAATGGCGGCTACTTGCTCAAGTGGTGCCCCTGTCTCGGCGAGACCACCCACGATTTTTTCGACGAGTACGGTTACTCCGACACCACGACGCCCAGTCGTGTAGAGGCTGTCTTGTACTGCTACGTCGTCGTTTGTGGTAACTGATGCAACCTTGATACCATCAGCTTCCGCAAGCTCTGCTGCCATTTCAAAATTGAGTACGTCACCTGTATAATTTTTTACGATATGGAGAACACCCGCACCACCATTGACCGCCTTTGTTGCAGCAACCATTTGATCAGGGACAGGGGAGGTAAATATGGCACCAGGGCAGGCAGCATCGAGCATACCAATACCGACGAAGCCGCCATGCATTGGCTCATGACCGCTACCACCACCAGAGACAACGCCAACTTTGCCCTGCACTGGCGCACCTTTACGTACCACAATCTGAGTCTCCTGATCGACTGTGATCAGATCGGCATGGGCTAATGCCATGCCTGCAAGAGATTCTTTGACAACATCTTCCGGCTTGTTGATAAGCTTTTTCATGTGTTTGGCTCTCTCCTTTACACGCCGACTTCGGCGTCTATCTGATGTTGAATAGGTGTGCGGAAAGCGTTAATCATCGCTTGAGTACGTTCGGATGTCCAATGTAATTCCTGTGCCATCATAGCTGCCACGTCTTTGACGATGCCCAGCCCACGGTCTCGATCCTCCAACGTGATCGAGGTACGACGTGCCAGAATGTCGTAAGGCGTCATTGCCATTTCCTGGCGGCAGGCATGAATAACTTCCGCTTTGAGATAGGGAAGGTCTTCTATCAACCGTTCGGCGAGCGAGGAGTCCTCTGCGATAATATCAAGTACAGCGTTCGCCTCTGTCCCATAACTATGACCCAGATGTACGATAGCATTAGCATCTAGCCCAAGTCTGGCTCCTCGTTGTGCCAGTGCTTTTTGTAAGACGGACCAGCCTGCGCTACCTTGTAAGGGTAAACTTTCGGTTGGGTGTACGGGCTTGGTATTGTCACGCTTGCTGAGTACGTCAACGGTATCCTGTGCCATGCGACGATACGTAGTAAGCTTGCCGCCAACGATGGTTACAAGCCCTGAATCAGCTTGCAAGACGACGTGTGTACGCGAAAGCTTCGCGCTCGTTTGCCCTTGACCTTCTTTGCGTGGCTTCACAAGCGGACGATAACCAGCATACGTACTGATGATATCGTCTGCCGTCAAGTTGACAGAGAGATAGCGGTTAAGGTGATCGAGCAAATACTTCACATCCTCTGGGCTAGAGGTTGGATTATCAAGATCACCCGCACCAGTGTCGGTAGTACCAAGAACCGCCCGCGATTCCCAGGGGACAATAAAGAGAATGCGTTTGTCGTCCGTCTCCGGCAAAACAATAGCACTATCTCCAATATCCAGGTCCTCGCGTGAGAATACAAGATGGATGCCTTTGCTCGGTACAATCTTGATCTGTGGCTCCTCGCCTGTGAGTGCTTCCAGGTCCTCTGCGAAAACGCCTGTCGCGTTGACAATGTGACGTGCGGAAATGGTTACGTCATGCCCATCAATCTTATCCTGGACATGCGCACCTGTGAGCTTGCCATTCTCCGTGACAAATGAGGTTACTTCAGCATAGTTGGCAATCACTGCACCATATTGAGCGGCTGTACGAATTACCGCCATCGTGAGACGTGCATCGTTGGTTTGTGCATCGTAATAGACAAAGCCCTCTTTAAGTCCTTGCGTGACCAAAGTAGGAGCCATCTTCTCCACTGTATCGCGGCTGAGGCGACGATGACGCTTCACGTTACGACGCCCTGCGAGGGCATCATAAAGCCAGAGACCAATATCCAGCATGAAGCTGAGGCCAACACCTCCAGGCGTGGTGAAAGGCATACCGACTGGATGACGGTCGCCTTCATAGATAGGAAGCACGAAGGCAACTGGATCAACTAGATAGGGTGCGTTTTGCAAGAGAAGACCGCGCTCAATCAAAGCTTCATGCACGAGCGCGAAATCAAAATTGGGTAAGTAGCGAATACCTCCATGTACAAGCTTAGTTGATTTGCTACTGGTCCCACTGGCAAAATCATTTTTCTCTACCAGCGCGACCTTGTACCCCCGCGCCACCGCATCTAGTGCGACACCGGCACCAGTGATGCCTCCACCAATAACGAGTACATCAAACGTGTCGCTTCCTAACTGAGAGAGGCTTTGTGTACGTACCTCTGATGAAAGTGGTTGCATGATGACCTTGACCGCGAAAAGACAACAACGAGAACCTTCGTAGGGACCGATTTATCGCGTCCTGAGTGGAGTGGGGCAACGTGTCAGCTATGTTCCTCTACCCCCACACATTGCCCTGCCGCCCCCATCTTTGGACGCGATAAATCGGTCCCTACAAGATTGGTAGATGAGTTGTCGTCTCTTCTTCCTTTCTATGTGCGCGATGTTACTAGTACCTAGTCTACTGCGGGTTCCCGAACGGACTCCCCAGAAGCGACTGAATCACCAGACTTTATTAATCCTCTTGCCGCTATAACTTTGCCAATGGTGTAGTCATAGATGAATGCACCTACGACACCGCCGAGGATGGGAGCGACAATCGGAACCCAGAAGTAGTAGTTGTTAACGGAGAAACTTTCGCCACCACTGACGAGAGCAACCCAGAGGCGTGGCCCGAAGTCACGAGCGGGGTTGATTGCATACCCCGTGTTGAGGCCAAACGATGCACCAATTGCCACAATCAAGAAACCAATGATAAGCGGATTCAGATTTGCCTGCACCGGCTGGTTCTTCGTATCAGTGATCGCTACGATTAAGCCAACCAACAGTGCAGTACCAAGAAACTCATCGCCGAAGGCACCAAAGAGACCAACGAAAGACTTAGGCGAGGTGTAGAAGACGCCACCAACAGCCTGTACCCAGTCAGTACCTGGTGTCGCTGCCGCCGCTACTGATGTTGCATGATTAAGAGCACCATAGTACACGAAGTAGAGAATGGCAGCAGCAACGAAAGCACCTAGGACCTGAGCTAGGATGTACGCACCAACTTTGTTCCAAGCGAAGCGGCGCGTTGCCGCCAGCGCGATTGTAACGGCAGGGTTTAGATGAGCACCACTAATTGCGCCTGAGACGTAGATACCGAGCATGACTGCAAGACCCCAACCAAAGATGATAACCGTCCAAGTGTTAGCAAAGGGTGTCGCTGCATTGTTTGTACCTATGTTGGTAAATGCTACAAACGTGGCGACACATCCGTCGCCGAAAAGAAGAAGAACCATTGTCCCGAAGAACTCAGCAATTGCCTCACCTGCTGTACCAGCAAGTGCGGGAACTCTGTTTCTTTCTACGATTTGTGCCATGAGGAATCACTCCATTTCTCTCATCACGAGAAGAGCGGCAACACGTTGCCGCGTGGAAAGAAAAATCCTGATAGGGAACGCATTAAAGGGAAACACTACAAGAACAACCGTTAGTGTTATGGATATGACAGACGAGAAAAGGTGCTGACATATCCCATGAGACAATATAAAAATTTACGAATGTATCAGGAACAGAAGCTTCTGTTCCTGATACATTGTAAAAGAGGAACTGGTTACGATTTAGCTAGCCGATTTAGGGGCAGGTTGCTCCCAACCACGAGAACGCTCTACAGCTTTCTTCCAATCAGCATAGAGCGACTCACGCTGATCTGCGCTGAATGTCGGCTCGAAGGTACGGTCGATAGCCCACAATTTGGTAAGCTCTTCTTCACTGGACCAGAAGCCAACCGCTAGACCGGCGAGATAGGCAGCACCAAGTGCCGTTGTTTCCGCGATTTTTGGTCTCTGCACAGGTACACCGAGAATATCAGCCTGGAATTGCATGAGCAGGTTGTTAACAACCGCACCACCATCGACACGAAGTGTTTTGAGGTCAACGCCACTATCAGCGTTCATAGCTTCTAACACATCGCGTGTCTGATAGCACATGGATTCCAGCGTTGCGCGTGCGACATGCCCTATGGTAGAACCACGCGACAGGCCAGCGATAATACCACGAGCATAGGGGTCCCAATATGGCGCACCAAGACCAACAAACGCAGGTACGAGATACACACCACCATTATCTTTTTCGCTTGCCGCTAACGCTTCTACATCCGCGCTGTTTGTAATTGCTTTCATTCCGTCACGTAACCATTGCACTGCCGCTCCTGTAACGAAGATGGAGCCTTCAAGCGCGTAAATAGTCTCATCGCCGATGCCCCAAGCGATGGTCGTAAGGAGTTTGTTTTTGGATGGAACGGCTTTGGTGCCGGTGTTGATAAGCATAAAGTTACCGGTACCGTAGGTGTTTTTCGCCATACCAACTTCGTAACATACCTGTCCGAAGGTTGCCGCTTGCTGGTCGCCTGCAACACCTGCTAGCTTGAGAGGAGCACCGAAAAACTCTGCATCGGTTTCACCAAAGATGCCACTCGATGGCTTTACTTCGGGCAGCATAGAGGAGGGAATGCCCAACTCTTTGAGAATGACATCATCCCACTTCTTTTCGTAGATGTTGTAGAGCAGAGTACGCGAAGCATTTGTGGGATCAGTTGCGTGAATACGTCCCTTCGAGAGACGCCACATCAGGAAGGTATCAACATTCCCAAATGCTAATTCGCCGCGCTCCGCCTTCTCACGTGCGCCTGCAACGTTGTCGAGAATCCACTTTACTTTCGTGCCAGAGAAATAGGCGTCGGTGACAAGACCTGTGCGGCTATAGATTTCCTTATCGAAACCCTTGGCGACTAGTGCTTCACAGATAGGAACGGTAAGACGACTCTGCCATACAATCGCATTGTAGACAGGCTTTCCAGTCGATTTCTCCCATACAATCGCTGTTTCACGCTGATTGGTGATACCAATAGCCGCGATGTCGTCTGCTGATGCGCCCGATTTCTTGAATGCTTCTTGCGCGACTGCCAACTGACTTGACCAAATGGCTTCTGGGTCATGCTCAACCAGTCCAGGTGCGGGGAAAATTTGCGGAAATTCTTGCTGTGCTACGCTTACGATTTCACCAGCATGGTTGAAAACGATTGAGCGCGAACTGGTTGTACCCTGATCCAGGGCAAGTATGTACTTTGCCATCGAGTAGCCCTCTTTCTTCCTTGTACCTGAGCGCAATAGAAGTATTGCACTCATAACGACAATGTATCAAAAACGCATAGGCATCACTGCCAATGCAGGAATAGGTAAGCGAGTAGTACTGCTTTTTTGTCTACTACGTCCACAGTTCTTCGCGCGCGACCACAACACTGATAGCTCCTGCACGCAACACCGTGTGCATTTGCTGTAGCGTTTGAATCAAGCCAGAGGCGATAAATGGACGTACTCCCTGAAGTTTCGAGGCGACGTGAGGAACCACAAGAGCGGGAGAAATATCAAGTATATCAACTGTAGCAACGTCCACCGACTCTAATGCGGCCTCTATACCCGTTGAATCTAGTGCAAAAATACGTTGGATCGTTTCTAATCCTAGCTGTTTACTGAGTACCAGAGTGCGCGGATGACTCGAAATGATGCCTTGAATGTGCAATGATTGAGCCAAATATTGAAGGCCAGCATTGTCTGCATGGATACCGTCAATATGGTCAATACTGACATACACCGCGATGTTTCGCTTTCGCACTTGCTCAAGCAGTCCTGCAAGGTCAAAAAGGTTGCAGTGCCTAAGAAAAATTGCGTTGATATTGCGAGTATCGAGAATACGTACAAGCTGTGTACGGCTCTCGACGAGTGGTATCATCTTGCACTGCGTTGAAAGAGCGAGCAGTGATTCACAGGACCCAACAGGCATAATGCACCTCTGGTTCTAGCGTAAAACAACAAAGCCCCAAGCCTCTTCCTTTGGAAAAGGTGGCTCAGGACTTTTCATTTCACTGTCCTTCTAACATATGCAGTTGTAGGCGAGTTGGTCACGAGCGTTTTTTGTCTTACCATGTCCAACACATCTTCGAGTCCGTGTTGTTCTCTCACGGCGAAGGTGCCTTAAAATGAATGTGAGGTTCTCCAAGCGAAAGAACCTAGTAGAGTTTACAAGAACTATACAAGGCGTTCCAGTTGGCTTATAATGATATTACTCGGCAGAGTTCTATTTGTCAAGGGCTTTCTAGCTTTTTCCTTTCCTCGCCGACTATAGTGGTGAAACCATATGTTGGAAGAATAAGTGGAGACATCCTATACCCTACAACGGGTTGACCGCCCCTTTGAACTCTGCATTAAAGACTGGTAAATAAAATAATGACGAAACATGAATTTTTACGTTTGGCACATCTTTTTCCCGTTGCGGCAGCTATAAAATCACAAGAGGATATGGAGCTTGCTCTGGATTCCGATACCTCTCTCCTCTTTTTATTAAAAGGTGATGCCTTTCAACTGGCTCCTTTTGTTGAACAAGCACATGAACGTGGTAAGGGTATCGTGGTGCATGTAGACCTTGTGAGTGGAGTGGGCAAGGATCGTGCGGGTATTCACTATCTGCACCAGATCGGTGTAGATGCCATCATTACCAGCCGCTCACAACTGATCTCGGCTGGGAAGGCAGAAGGGTTAGTGACGATTCAACGCCTGCTCCTTGTCGATGATTCAGCAATGGAAACGGGTGTACGCACAATTGCACGTGCGGCCCCTGATGTGGTCGAGGTGTTGCCAGGAGTAATTTTTCCCTCTGTTGCCCCTATACTGCAACAGATGTTGCCTGGTCCATTTATCGCAGGCGGTTTTATTCGTACAGCTGAGGATGTAGCACGTATACAGACGGCAGGTGGTATTCTAAGTAGTAGCAGTACCTATGCATTGTGGCGGCGTACTTCAGAGTTGACAAGGAGAGCATGAAGCTATGCGACAACTTCCTAATATGCTGAGTCTAGGCCGACTGGTGGCAACGATTCTCATCTTTGTGCTCGTGCTGATAAATCAGCCGTGGGCGTTTTTGACCTCGTTTGTATTGTTTGTGCTCGCATCTGTCACCGACTTTTTTGATGGCTATCTCGCACGCCGTTTGAAAGTTGTCTCTTCGCTTGGCGTGTTTTTAGACCTGACCGCCGACAAAATATTGGTATGTGCGATTTTGATCGCTCTGGTACAGGTCGGGTTTGTGCCTGCCTGGGTTGTGTTTATTATTGTAACTCGTGAATTTCTGGTTTCGGGTCTGCGCTCTATGGCAGCAGCCAGAGGGCACGTCATTCCAGCAGGCATATGGGGCAAGCAGAAAACGTTTATCACGCTTATCGCGATGTCGGCTCTAC
Source organism: uncultured Ktedonobacteraceae bacterium (assembly GCA_964250765.1). Lineage (GTDB taxonomy): Bacteria > Chloroflexota > Ktedonobacteria > Ktedonobacterales > Ktedonobacteraceae > JBBQVS01. Next base: position 12,519 of record CAXUHF010000136.1, read on the forward strand.
TGCTCGCTAAGGGTCTGGGTGCTAGCCAACTCTCGCTCTTCCCATTGATGCTGAACTTCAGTAGTCACACGCTCGCCTTCGGGGATTGGCTGTTATTAATAGCAGATGTCTTGCTCATCCTCGCTGTCATCTGGACAGCATTCTCAGGCATCGAATATATGATTGGTGCGCTACCAATTTTTCGGAACACCGAAGGGAAAAGCGCATCTCAAGCATAAAATATAGACAAGGTGTGCTCCGGTGGAGCACACCTTGTCTATATTTTATGCTTGTTCACGCCCGTGAGGGCGTGGGGGCATTATCAGGAATGGCTTCTTTTTGGCCTAACTTTCGCTCTTTGCCTGCGAGGAGACGCCCGATATTGTCATAGTGCAACAGAATGACGAATGCAGGACCAGCGACGAGGAAGATGGTTTCTGGCGTACTGACCCAACCGAGAATGCGGAAAATAATACCACAGATTATAATGGTAAGCGCACCTAGTATTGAACCAAGCGAGACATAGCGCGAGATCGCGATTGTGCCTATCGCTACAACTGCAGCAATTAAAAAGATGAGTGGGGACATTACAAGTGTCGCGCCTGCACCCGTTAACACGCCACGTCCACCGCGAAAGCCAATAAATATTGGGTAACAATGTCCTAGCAATGCAGTTATTCCAGCGACCATAATGCCCCATCCTGCACCATTTAGAGCGGGTACGGATCGTGCGAGCAGTGCAGGACCAATGCCCTTGGAGAGGTCGATGATGAGGACAATAATTGCAGGTCCGTTGCCGAGTGTACGACGTACGTTGGTTGCGCCGGTCTTCTTACTCCCATAATCTCGAATATCGAAATCCTTGCCACGCAGAAGCTTGCCCATCCAGTAGCCTGAAGGAATCGATCCCCATAGATAGCCGATGACAGCTATGAGCAAGAGCGAGATGATAATACCAGACATGCTAGCACTCCTTTGTGGTTACTGTGTTGTATATCGCACAAAACGCCCTATATAGAGTTTTCTTTCACCCCATCATTATAGAATCGTTTCCCCGAAATTGCTAGCACACTATGTCTAACCACGCCTTCCCTATGCCTTTGTTAGAGAACGCGAGGACGCTAGCATTGACGTCCTCGTTTGGCTGGTCAATCTCCACGAGGACGTAATGATGCTGTTTGACAATTTAAGGCGGATATGTGGATTGTAGGGGTCTAATTCTATTACACCCCATACGCATTAACTTAGTAGGTTAGGTGCC
>CAXUHF010000137.1:0-13739 GCA_964250765.1 uncultured Ktedonobacteraceae bacterium
GTATTCTTGCCGTCATGCTTCATTATGGAAATTCTCTTAGCCACGAGCAAACACGAGCACAGTCTGACCGAGTTGAATACGATCACCCTCTTGCAAGGGAAAGGTCTGAAATTTGTTGACTAGTTGCCCGTTGACCTTCGTGCCATTCGCACTGCCTTCGTCTTTGAGAGCGTATTGCCCGTTACCTAGATTGACAACAGAGGCGTGAAGACGTGACACTGCCAGGTCTTCCAAGAAGATATCGCTCTCGCGGCTGCGTCCGATGCTAAGTGACTCCTTGACGATCTTGTATTCGCGTCCAGGCTCTTTACCTTCTTCCACGCGAACCAGCCCAAGACCGCCACCAGCTGAGCGCATGATGGTCTTATCACCATCATTCGCACCGAAACCGTTATTCATGCCATCGAAAGGTACACCCTGATTTTGCTGGATACCGGGGACGCCCTGTTGTTGCTGCCATGCTGGAGCTTGTGGAACACTCCCTATACCAGCGAAACTACCCAATGCATTGTTCGCGTTTTGTGGAGCTTGTTGCTGCTGTTGTGGAGCACCCCATCCATCAGCCGAACCACTCTGCCCGTTTTGTCCATTCTGTCCAAATCCTTGCTGATTCCAGGAAGGTCCAGAACCTATCCCACCACCGAGCGCGGTAGGGGCTTGTGGTGCTTGCGGAGCAATATTTGCTTGTCCACCCCATTGTTGTTGTGCTGGTTGTCCCCAAGCAGGCTCTTGTGCCACGGGAGCAGGCTGCGCATCCCAAGCTTGACGTCCGCCTTGCCCATTGCCTTGTGGGTCCCATTGATTCACAGGAACGGGCTGTGCTCCTGGATTGCCAGAAGTAGCCCACTGGTTGCCTCCCTGCTGTCCGTTTTGCATGCCTCCACCCCAAGCAGGTTGTTGAGGCGCATTCCCCTGGTTATCTGCCCAGGGAGTGCTCACCCCTTGTTGCATGCCGTTCTGTCCACCCCAGGAGTTCGTTCCTTGTTGTATAGGCGCATTCTGTGGAGCACCCCAACCTTGCTGCTGTGGAGCACCCCAACCCTGTTGCGGCCCTTGAACTTGTTGCTGTCCCCACTGCTGCTGCTGTGGATCGTTGCCGGAACCTTGTGGATTCCAGCCGCCTACCGCCCCTCCTGGCTGCTGTGACTGTCGTTGCCAATCGTTGTTCCCTGTACCTGTCGCGGCCTTTGTACCCTTCTTGCCACCACTGCGGTAGACTAAGAACCCGCCGATAGCAACAACCAACGCCAAAACGACACCCGCAACTGCAATGACCGTGCCTGAAACTGGAAGTCCAGCAATGGCGACAACCAAGAGCGTAAGTTGTTCAAACATAATAATTTACCCCTCTGCTCGTAGGGGCGGTAGAGTGTATCTCTGCCACCCGATCTCAATCGGGTACCATACTAGGGTACCCCTACAACTGCGACGCAGTACGTGTCAGAACATGTACGTGCATGTCAGGACCTACGAAAGAAAACCTGTCAATGCTCACCAGTGCTTGTCAACATTCCACTTATCGCATTTCAAAACGTACCTCGACACTGCCAAAGCGAAGGACATCACCGTCTTTGAGTGTGCGTTCCTCGTGTGGTGTCAAGATGACTCCATTTAAGCGCGTCTTATTTAAAGCGTTCAAGTCTTCTACGGTAAACGTTCCCTGTTGGTTACGCAGGTAGGCATGCCGTCTGCCAACTGTCTTGTCCGCTAACGTAATTTCCGGGAAAATGCCGAGGGTTGGGTCCTGTCGGCCCACCACCATCAGTTCTCCTTTTAAAGCTATCGTTTGTCCATTTGAAAGGACAATGATACGAGCCTCTTTCTGCGGAAGAGGTTTGATAGCATAGGCGTTTTCACCGTCGTTAACCATTCTACCCGCATCTGGCCCTGCAAGTTGTGCATGCCGCTTATCTGTTGGCATTGCCAGGACTCGTTCATGAATTTGCTCCAAGGCTGCTACGAACTCTTGCGGCGTCGCATAGCGATCCAGTGGTGATTTCGCAAGTGCTTTTTGCATGAACTGGTCCATCTCTATCGGCAAATCCTGGCGGATACGGCAGATAGATGGAACTTTATCATTCATGTGTTTAATAACGATATCAACCGCTGTCTCACCCTGAAAAGGCGGCGTGCCAGCTAGCATTTCAAACAGGACCGTTGCAACGGAATAGAGGTCGGAACGCGTATCCGCGGAGCGACCACTCTCTGCTTGTTCGGGCGAAATATAATAAGCTGTACCCATGAACACATTAGATTGTGTCAGCGTTACCGTCTCTCGACCACGCGCCAGACCAAAATCAGCGATCTTGACCATATCACTACTATCAATAAGAATGTTTTGTGGCTTAATGTCTCTATGCACAACCCCCTGTCTGTAAGCTGTATCCAAGCCCTCCGCTATCTGACGTGCATAGTTCAAAGCATGTAACGTATCCATCTGCCCATCAGTGAGCATATGGTACTTTAGGTTCTGCCCATCAATGTAGTCCATGACTATGTAGTGCATATTGTCATCGTTGCCATAATCAACGATACGTACAATATGGGGATCGCTCAAGTTCAAGAGAATGTGGGCTTCACGCTGAAAACGTGCGAGGAGTTCACCATCGTTCGACAGTTCGACATGCATCATTTTAATGGCGTAAATATGATTATCTTCCAGATCGCGCGCAATATAGACGGTGGCAAAACTGCCCCGTCCACGCTCGTCGATCAGTTTATAGCGACCCTTGATGACACGTCCGGTCATGTCACCATTCATAAAGGAAACTCCTCCCTCAAATCTTCCAGCTTGCATCTTCGACAAAGAATGGCTAGCGGCTTTATTATACACTATCTCTACGCTTGTGTCATGCTGACTTTCTGTTCGTCATATACCTCTACGTCTCTGTAATATCAACGTTGCAGAACACCAATTATATGGTATCGTATAACATGCATGAACGTAATTAATGTCCATGAATAAAATGATACGCCAATAGTAGGGACCGATTCATAGCGGCCGTGTTGGCGTGTCAAGAGGGACAAGGCCGCGATGAATCGGTCCCTACATGATATGAGGTGAAGCTATGATTCGTGGTGTGCTACTTGATATTGATGGTGTATTGCACGTAAGTATGCAACCCATTCAAGGTGCGATTGATACGCTTCATTGGCTTGACCAAAAGGGCTATCAGACGTGCTTTGTCACTAATACAACGACAATGAACCGCGCAACACTTGCACAACGCCTGCAACAGATCGGCCTACCCATCACTGAAGAACGTCTGCTCACAGCACCTGTCGCAACAGCAAACTATATTCGTCAGCATTTCGCGGGAAAGCGATGCTGGATGCTCACAAAAGGTGATACTACTTCCGATTTCACAGGTATTGAACTGGTCGATTCATCCACTGAGGATATCGGCGTTGTAGTCATCGGTGGCGCGGAAGAGTTGCTCACCTATGAAGCAATGAATAGGGCATTCCGTTTAATTGTGAACGGTGCCACTCTGCTTGCGATGCACACAAATATGTACTGGCGTACCGCTAACGGCTTGCAGTTAGACAGCGGACCATATGTGCGAGCTTTAGAGGTTGCGACCGGAAAACAAGCGGTAGTGTTAGGGAAACCAGATCGAGCCTTCTTCGAGCAAGCACTGCTCACAATAGGTGTGCGACCACAGGAAGCCCTGATGGTCGGCGACGATATCGAGAACGATGTAGCAGGAGCACAACATGCTGGTATGCGTGGCATACTTGTTTACACAGGTAAACATAAAGCTGATTCACCGCTTCTACAAAAAGTACATCCCGACGCTATATTGCCCTCAATCGCTGACTTGCCAGCATATCTCACTACACTATAGAAGAGATGTGTCTTAAGAGGTGGCATACCACCTCTTAAGACACATCTCTTCTAGCCAAACATTTCGCTGATGCTTTCGCGGTCGTGAATGCGGCGAATGGCCTCGCCGAAGAGGGAGGCAACCGAGACAACTTCGATCTTATTAGAGAACTCTACGGGTTGATTCTCGACGGTATCGGTCATAATCAAGCTTTTGAGGGGACTGTTGTCGATGCGCTCAATAGAGCCTTTCGCTAAGACGCCGTGTGTGACGACCGCGTGTACATCACGTGCACCCCGTTCGAGCAGTTTGATTGAAGCATCAACCAGTGTGCCGCCTGAAATAGTAAAATCATCGACAATCACGACGTTTTTGTCTTTGACTTCACCAATGATATGCAGAATGGAGGCTTTTTCGTCATGGGCAAGACGCTCCTTGTCAGCAATAGCGATGGAGACACCGAGGCTAGAGGCGAAACGCCGTGCCTGTTTTGCGAAGCCAACGTCTGGCGATACGATGACCAGATCATCCAGGTTTAACGCTTGAATCCGCTCACATAAGAGCGGCAGGGCATAAAGATTATCGACAGGCTTATGAAAGAAGCCCTGAATTTGTGGCGCATGCAAGTCCATTGTGACTACGCGGTCTGCACCCGCAACCTCAATAGCATCAGCGCAGACGCGGGCGCGAATAGAGACACGTGGCTCATCTTTCTTATCACCCTTAGCGTAACTAAAATAGGGAATAAGCACCGTGACCTCTGCCGCGCCCGCACGTTTAAAGGCGTCGATCCAGAAGAGTAACTCCATAAAATTGTCATTGGCGGGAAACACCGTTGTCTGTACAATATAGACACGTCGCCCTCGTACATTGTCCTCAATGCGCACAAAAATGTTGCCATCTGAAAAGCGTAGTGTTTCGTTATTTCCTTGTGGAATATTCAAGTATTCACAGATGCGAGCAGTCAGCTTACGACTACCACTGCCCGCGAAAATCGCCATGCCATCGGGTTCCATGATAAAAAGTTCCTCTTTTTCGAGTCATAAAGAGTATGATAAGAAGACCGAGGGGAATGCTATACCTCCCTCGGTCTTCTTATCATATCATTTTTTCTTTATGGTTCGTAGCGACCATCGAGATGTGTGGCGAGGAATTTCTCGGCGGCAGTGTAAAACTTGATGCGGTTCTCAGGCTTGGCGAAGCCATGTCCCTCATCGGGGAAGAGCATGTATTCGTAGCTGATATCCTTGCTTTTCATCGCTTCGACAATCTGCTCCGACTCTGCTTGTTTGACGCGTGGATCGTTTGCTCCCTGCGCAATGAGCATAGGAATCTGAATCTGGTCAACCTTGAACAGTGGTGAGCGTGACTTCAAAAACTCCTCTTCGGTATTTGGATTGCCTACTTGATTGTAAAATTGTGCAAGGAAGGCCGACCAGTATGGCGGAAAACTTCCAATGAGCGTGAGCAAGTTGCTTGGTCCGACAATATCAACAGCACAGCAGAAGAGGTCAGGCGTAAATGTTGCCCCTACCAAAGCTGCATAGCCACCGTATGAGCCACCATAGATCGCAACCTTCTTTGCGTCCGCTATGCCTTGTTGCACCGCCCACTGTACCGCGTCAACAAGGTCATTGTGCATCTTGCCCCCCCACTCCTTGTTGCCAGCGTTCAGAAATTCCTTACCATAACCAGTTGAACCTCGATAGTTCACTTGCAGACAAGCATAGCCGCGATTAGCGAACCACTGCGCCTCCGGGTTATAACCCCACGCATCACGCGCCCATGGGCCACCATGTACGTTGAGGACCATTGGTAGATTTTTCTGGGTCTCTCCCACTGGCAAGGTGAGATAGCCATGAATCGTTAAGCCGTCTCGTGAGGTAAAACTGATGGGTTCAATATGTGCCAGCGTATACTTGCTCAGTTCTGGTTGATTGTCAAAGAGGAACTTCGCGCTTTGCTCTTTACGGTCGTATGCATAGTAGGGAACGGGTCCATTATCAACAGTAAAGGCGAGAATCCAGGTATCATCAGCATCATTGCGACTTGTGAGAATAGGGTCGCCTTGATGAATTTCCTTGATGCGGTCAAAGTCCAGTCGAATCGAATCGTCCAGAATCGTCCACTCAACGCGATCTTTGTTAAAGGCAACCGCCTGTATCTCATGCGTGTCGGGATGCAGAATGACATCGCTCACATCGTACTGCGGGTCTTCTGCTATGACTTTTGTTTCCTGTGTTGCGATGTTGAATGTGACGAGACGCCCTGTATTCCCGTTGCGCGAATCAATCAGGTAGAGTGATTGCCCATCGCTGGTAAAACCAAGCGGACTACTTGTAAGCAGGTCATTTGGACTCCACACAAGCAGTTTGCGCCACTCGCTTTGCTCATTGTCACGGACAAGCAGTTCGCTCCCGCCATCGGGCGTTGTTGCTAACGCCCCACGTACCGTAAATTGCGTATCAACAACCCAGCCCGCAACATTGCCAGGATTTTTCGCCACCTGCGTCAGTTCGCCCGTTGTCAGATTGAGTCGATATGCATCATGAATTTGTGGATTATCTTTATTCAGACCAATGATTAGCTCATTAGGAAAGTGCTTGTCGCGCTCAATAACCTCCACTAGTACGTCCTCAAACGGCGTCAGGTCGCGCGTCTCTTGTGTATCCAGGTCGGTTGCATACAAGCGGAAGTTCTCGTTTCCGCCAAAATCTTGGATGTATAAGATGTGTTTATTATCCGCCGCCCAAAAATAGGAACGTATTCCACGCTCAGTATCTTTTGTGACAGGTCGGGCATCGTCTGCACCCATAGTGCCGACCCAAACATTTAGCACATCATTCACAGGCGCAATATATGCCATACGCTTACCATCCGGCGAAATTCTTGGGCTAGTGTTCACAGGATTGCCAAAAAGCACTCTTCTTGGAATGAGTTCAACTGTTGATGTGGTCATCGTTGCTCCTTTTAACACATTTGCTACGCAAATGATATTGTAGGGGTCTAATTCTATTACACCCTGCTAGCAATCAAGAATGTTCGAGGACATATGCAACATTGCATCAAATCCTCTAACATTGTGCATTGCCACAAAGGTGTAATAGAATTAGACCCCTACAGTTGACGTATCTGCGTTATTTTATCAAATCGCATTGTCACATTCTTCTGACATCTCGATTGTCAATAAGAACGTGATAAATCGGTCCCTACAGGCAATCTCATAGATGACTATACTCGAACACCCAACATCTCCATATACACATCATACGTCTGTTGTGCAATCTGTTCCTGTGTATAGTTCTCCAATACACGTTGCCTACCTCTTTTGGCAAGGTCGGCGTAGAATGCAGGGTCATCAAGCAACTTTTGCACACATCGTGCCAGGTCCTTCGCGTCGCCCTCCTGGAAGACGAGGCCAGCATCCCCGATCACGTGCGGAATCTCGCCGCTTGTAGAACCGATCACAGGCGTCTCACATGACATAGATTCAGGGAGCACACGCCCAAACTGCTCTATCCAATTTGGTTGAGTGATTGAGGGCAGTACAAACGTATCAAGCTGTTCCATCTCGTGTGGCACTTCGTACGTTGGGACACCGCTCTTGAAGGTAACACGATCTGTGACACCTAAACGTGCCGCTTGTTCCTCCAAGACGCTTTTCATTGGACCATTGCCTATGAAGACAACGCGACAATATACGGGTAGATAGGTAAGAGCCTCAACCATCAATGGCAAGCCCTTTTCCTCCTTGAGACGACCAATAAAGCCAAGTGTGAATGGGTCGTCGAGTTTGCGAGGTATACGTGGAGCACTACGTTTGTAGATATCTGTGTCAAAGCCAAATTGTGGAATGACATGAATGGAGCCTTTGTAACCCTTACGTCGTAACACACTTTCTGCATCACGGTTTCCAGCAAGTGCGGCGGTTGCATATTTATAGTTGTAGAGTTCAAGTTGGCGAAATGGTGGTGGGTAACTGCGATACAGGTTTTGCCATGTAAAGAAGAGGGCACGTGCTTTCTGTTGTTGCGCTAAAAACATAGCTTGTGCTGTGGCGACATTGTATGGCTCTTCGTCAATATGTACCACCTCTGGTCGTACCTCGCGCAGAATTTTGCCAAGTTGCGGATAGTAATGCAGGTGGAAGTTGCCATTGAGCGTCATTGGTGTGACGATCATACGATAGCCAGTCGTGTAGAGTTGCTCAAGGACTTGCTTGCTCCCATCATCGCTCTGCCAGTATGCTGGTGTGACGACCGTTAGCTCAACGTCAGGAAGTTTCGCAATCTCTTCGAGTTTTCGTTGTGAGGTCCCTGCGACAAGGGCCTTTGAAATCATAAGTACACGCATTGTTCGTCTATATCTTTCCTAGCGGTGCCGTCTTACGTGGATTTGTACCACGTGTAAATGTTTCCTCATACACGGCAATGGTTTCGTCCGCCGTCTTGCTCCAATGAAACTGTGCCGCGCGCTGCAATGAACGTGCACGCAAATCTTTTTGTAACTCTTCGTTTGTTAAAACGCGACGCATCGCCTCAACTAATGCCCGTGTATCTTCGGGGTCAACCGTAATCGCTGCATCCCCAACCACCTCTGGCAATGAGGTGCGGTTTGAGCATACAACGGGCGCACCGCAACTCATTGCTTCAAGCGGAGGTAAGCCAAAGCCCTCATATAAGGATGGAAAAACAAAGAGGCTAGCACCACTATAAATTGCTGGTTTATCTTCGTCTTCGACGAAACGATAGATGATTTGTCCATTCATAGCAATGTCGGCGGCAACTGGACGAGGATCAGGAAACAATGGCCCCTTTTGCTTATCTGGGTTGCCCGATATAAGGAGTTGTAGCTTATCATCTCTAAGCTGTGCACGAAGGTGTGCAAAGGCACGCACAAGTTGTGGAACGTTCTTGCGCTGATCGAGACCGCCAAGATAGAATACATATCGCTCGCCTAAACCGTACTTCGCACGTGCTTTTTCCAGCGTTTCAGGGTCGGTTACGGGATGATACTCGTCGCCTGCCGCTTCATAGATCACGCGAATGCGTTCGGCAGGAAGTTTCAGTGCATTCACCATATCTTGTTTAGCATGTTGTGAGACTGTGATAATCATAGTTGCTCTATGCGCTGCACTCGCCACCAGTTGCATATATGCTTTGACTTTTGCATCTGGTTGATATGCAGGTAGGCGCATAGGAATCACATCGTGAATGGTCACGACGGTTGGCGTTCGTGGTAGTAAGGGTGGCGCGAAATAGGGCACATGGAAGATATCTACGCCTGCTTTACGTGCTGCGGCTGGCCCCGTTACCTGTTCCCACATAACCTTTTGGATATTCTCGTTGCTCCCAACGATGCTAGGAACTGCCTGCACTTGATAAGGAAACGTAGACGAATTTTTCCTCTCTACAGGCTGTGGTCCAAGTAAGACATATTCATTTTGCGTATCTGCCTGTGCAAGTGCCGCCAGCAGATGAATCATATATTGTCCACTACCCGTGGTGGGATATTGAAAGAAGAGGGCGTTAATGCCAATTTTCATTGCTTATAAATCCTCAAGGTTGAAACTTTTCTCCCCATTGTACAGCTTTTGATAGACCGTAAGCATTTTTTGTGCCGACATAGCCCATGTGTACTGCTTGGCACGCTGATACCCCTTTTGTCGTAGTTCTTCGCGTAAAGAGGCATCTTCCGTCAAGCGTGTGAGTGCGTCAGCAAGCGCGTCGATGTCGTAGGGGTCAACGAGGAGCGCAGCGTCTTTAGCAACCTCTGGTAATGCAGATGTATTTGAGGTAATGACTGGTGCGCCGCACGCCATCGCCTCTATAGGAGGAACGCCAAAGCCCTCAAAAAACGAGGGAAACGCAAACATATCAGCCATACTATATAGCGTTACAAGTTCGAGGTCAGTAACGCGTCCCAGAAAACGTACCTTTTTCTCTAGCTTGAGTTCGGCGACAAGCTGTTTCGTCTCTTCATAAAGCCATCCTTGCCCACCTGCAATAGCGAGCATCGCTGGCCCATTCTTTTTTTGTTGTGCTTTATAAAACGCTTTAATCAATCCTATATGGTTCTTGCGCGGCTCAAGTGTACCAACTGCCAATACAAGTGGAGCTTTTAAGTTGAACTTATGTTGTGTAGCTCCGAGCAATATAGGGTCAGTGATACGTCGAAAGTGTGCTCCTACTCCGTTGGGAATGACGGTAAGCTTTTCTTGTGGCGTCTGAAAATGTTTTATAAGTGTGCGCCCGACTTCGTGCGAAACGGTAGCGACCACATCAGCTGCTTCGACCGCTTCGGGAACGACTTTGCTGAGATAAGCCGCGAGCGATGGTACTGCGTATTCAGGATGCTCCAGAAAAGCTAGATCGTGAATAGTAACAATTCTACGCACATTTTTAGGTAGTGGCGGAAGCGTAAAATCAGGGCCGTGATAGATATCAATCGGCCCTGTAAAGAGTGTTGCTGGCAAGAGTGGTGTGTGCCAGCGATACCAGAGGATATTGAGATAGCGATCAGGAATCAAGATACTGCGCCCTCTAACATTCCCTGCTTCAGGAAACGGGTGTTCTGGTGTTGGGCGTCCACTGGTGAGTAGAGTATAGCGTGTTTGTGTATCCTGTTGCTGCATCGCTGCAAATAGATTGCGTACATAGGAGCCAATACCAGCCCCTTGACGAATGGCTGCTGTATAGTCAAGTGCGATACGCATGAGAGTTCCTTTTATTCAGGTTGTGGCGTGGGAAGAAGAGGCTTTCCGAACAAGCCAAGTTGTTCGCCGCCAAGTAAATGAAAGTGCAGGTGGAAAACGGTTTGCCCTGAATCGGGACCAACATTGGTCACAACGCGATAGCCACTTTGCTCGATACCTATTTGCTGTGCGATAGTTTGTGCTGCTCCATAAATACTTGCGAGTAGTGGTCCGTGTTCCTGTGTAAGCTCAGCCATAGACACAATATGCTGTCTTGGTATGAGCAAAATATGATCTTTCGCTTGTGGATGTAGGTCACGAAAGGCTACAACATCTTTGTCCTCAAAGACTAGAGTTGCGGGTATCTGACCCTCCGCAATCTTACAAAATATGCAATTTGGGTCCATAAAAATAGGGGCCTCCTCTGTTCATGAATAGCAATACATCTTATTATGAATGATAAAAAATAACATGGATACGTTGTAGGGACCGATTTATCACCTCCTCGTCGGTTGTTGGTAGCCAGAAGGACGTGATAAATCGGTCCCTACAACGTATTATGCCTCTGTTGTTATTGTTGTCTCTGCCGTAGGTTCTTCGGCTGGTGCTTCCTCTGGCTTGACCTCTTCCTTCACCACGTCTACTACTGCTTCTGTATCTGTACCACTAAGTCCGTCAGTAGGCATAAGTGCGGGTGCTGCTTCTGCAACAGGTTGCGTTTCTGTTTCAGATGGCGTCTCTGTTTCAGATGGCGTTTCGCTGGTTGCTTCTGTAGACTGCTTCGCTTTCTGTTCTTTGGCTTGCAGTTCAGGATGCAATTCAGGATCATTGTATTGTGGTAGACCCATATCCGCACGTATCTTTTTGATTGCTTGATATACGTCTCCAGGTTTGAGCGAGAGGTCTTCGGCAATCTTTTTGTGAACACCCACATTTGGCAATGGCAGGTATGGCTCGTAGGCCGTTTTGATTTTTGCCAGTTCCTCTTCGTCGCCCTTATAGCTTTGTGCTTCCCACCAACTTGGTATGTGCTGACGGTCTCGCAGGTCTTTAATGATCTTTTTGACCGCCGTTTTAGGTATTTCAAGTTCGTGCGCAATCTGGGTACGAATGCCATCGAACTCGATAGGAGTTGCCAACTCCATGTAGCGTGTTTCAACCTGCGTGATCTGTTCTGCGGTTGGCTCAAAGGGCTTTGGAGGCTCTATCTTCTCGCGTTTTGGTTTCGGTGCTGGTGGTGGCTTTGGTATCTTTACCTTCGGTTTGCCAGCCTTCGGTCCACCTTGTCCAGCAGGACGCGGTGGTCTATCAGGACGATCTGTCGTAGAGCGTTCAGGGCGTGGGCCTCGATTGAAGCTGCCATCCATTGGTTGACGTGGGCGTGGACCAGCATCGGGCAATCCAGAGCCACCACCGACACGATAGGGACTGGATGAAGGACGGTAGGTATTTTCACGGTTGTTGGGGTTGCGGTTGCCGCCCTCGCGGTCACGATAGTTTCCAGGTTCGCGTTCCTCACGCCTATCGCCAGCGTTTTCCCCATCACGTGTGTCACCAGGAGTGCCACGGGTATCACGTGGTTTCGGGGAGGAGGGTATTTTTGGACGTACTGGCTGCTCAGGTTCTGCGACTTTCACATCGCTTACCTTATCAAGCCACTGGTTGGTTCCGCTCTGAACATGCTGCGATTTTGGTTTTGGTGGTGGAGGTGTATTCTGTGCCACCGTTGCCTTTGTTGGTGTTGGCGGAGCTGCTTTCGCTGCCAACTTCTCTTTTCTAGCTTTCTGCGCACAATCTGGACAAATGGTATCTTTAGCATTTGCCGACTGAAACCATTTGCCACAGGTAGCGCAGCGCATTTTGGTCTTACTTGCCATATGCAAACTCCCCTGTTCCACTATAAAAAATGGATAGTTATCTTTGAAGCGTCGGAATGCCCTACTATTATACTCTATGTTCGCACTTTGTCTATACTTTTACTCATTTGCATCACTTTCCTGGTTCCTATGTGAGAGCGTTTTACCTGCTGATTGTAATGCCTGCGTCACTGCTGTAAGAAGATCATCAAGCTCGAATGGTTTGTACACCACAAGAACATTTTTCGAGACAAGATAGCCTTCCATCTCTCGCACTGACTTCTCTGACGCCGTACAGATGATAACGGGAATAGAGGCAGTTGGGGGCTGCATCTTGAGTAACTGCAACATCTGCCAACCAAGTTTTTCCTCTCCAAATACCACGTCCAGGATAATGAGGTCTGGATTGAGTTGCACAATATCAGCCGCTTTTTGCAAAGGGAATGAAGATAACGTAACTTTATATCCCTCACTTTCCAAAAGCAGACGAAATATTTCCAGGATGTCCTGCGTATCATTGACGACCAAAATGTGTTTTGCCATTGCTTTCTCCTTCTGTACGAATGTTCCAGACAGGATAATAGCATAGAATTGTTCATATAGCTATTGCTAACAGAACATTTTTCTAGTTGCGTCTTTTCTTGTAGTATGCGACAATCGGTTGTGCAAATAGAACAGAAAATAAAAACATAGAAAGAAGAATACATATGGCTCGTACAGAAGAGGAACCGATCATCAATATTTCTGGCGAAAGAGTCGCGTTGGGGCCGTTTCATCGCGGCATGATACCTTTACTCTCGAAATGGGACAACGACTTTGAGGTGTCTTTCTTTTCAGGCGATCCTTTGCGCTCAGTACCAAGAGAGACTACAGAGTCGCGTTTTGAGCAGAGCAACCGCGAGATTTCACGTGACCGCATAGATTATATTATCTACGAGAAGGAAACACTGCGACCCATTGGACTCACTGAATTGCGTCGCATTAGCTATCGAGCGCGTACTGCCGATTACGGCATTCTTATTGGCGAAAAAGACTGTTGGAGCAAGGGCTATGGTACGGAGACCACACTGCTCATGCTTGATTATGGCTTCTCCATCCTCGGTCTGCACAATATCACGCTTGAGACGTATGCCTATAACGAGCGTGCGATTAAAGCCTATCAGCGTGCTGGCTTTCGCATCATGGGACGCCGCCGCGAGGTGAACCTGTGGGGGGGCAAATTCTACGATGAGATTATCATGGATTGCCTCTCAACAGAGTTTGAAACACCGTTAAAGCGTATTTTGAAGCTACCATGATCTTTCAAATAGCATTTCATTATAAACAAGAGGTGGGGGGGGGGGGGGGGGGGGGGGGGGGGGG
>CAXUHF010000138.1:0-13708 GCA_964250765.1 uncultured Ktedonobacteraceae bacterium
GCGAACGTAAAGGCATTATCGTTCGCCTCTATAGTGAGCGTATTAGTTTTCCCTGGTCCGACTAAAACCGAATTGAGCGTGCCTGAAGCGATGGGTTGATATTTGCCGCCATCGAAGCGCAAAAAGACATATTCACCAGTAACCGACGAGAGGACTTCAAAAAGATAGTACTTCGATTGATCAGGAGAGGCACGAAATACTACCCCATAATAATCAGAGATTGAATGTTCTCCATGTACAAGCATCATCGTAACGGAAAGGTGAAAGTTACTATACTGATGCTCGTTATAGAGAGCTAGCGCAACTGTTTGCTCTGACTTATTGACGACATGATAGTATCGATGCTGTTTATCATAAAAAAACGTGCTACTGAGAGGCCAATCAGTATCATCAGTCAATGTATCAGTATCCGGTTGCTCCCCGACACCTGTTGCCAGCGAAGTTTGTGACACTCTAATTGGAACACGATGCGTGAAATAGAGGGCGGATGTAGCGGCACCTGCAAGCACGAGAAGCACGGCGGCGATGAGAGCAAGCTTTGGAAAGGTTAAAAGTCGCGGACGTGGCTTCACAGGAATATGTTTCACTTGTACATTGGCTTTAATAGGTGAGATAGGAAGTTGACCGAATGGGTCTTCTATACCTTCTTCGTTGTCAGAATTATTTTTCGCGTGTGTAAACGCCTCACTAAAAGCCTCGGCACTCTGAAAGCGTTGTTCAGGGTTTTTAGCTAGTGCTTTGCGCACAACACGGTCAAGCGCAGGGGAAATATCGGCACGCACCATACACAGTGAAGGAGGCACTTCGTGAATATGCATGAGAGCAAGGGCAAGGGTGGTATCCGCCCGAAATGGAAGTTGTTTGGCTAACAGATAAAAGAGTGTCACACCAAGCGAGTAAATATCTGAACGACCATCAAGTGTTTGTCCAAGGGCCTGCTCAGGCGAAATATAATCGGGCGTTCCCATCAACGATTCGTTATTTTTTACAGCCGTGTCTTGTTCTTCCATCGGCACTTTTGGTGTGAGACGGGCGATACCAAAATCGGCAAGCATAATACGACGAGCACCGTCGAGGAGAATGTTAGCAGGTTTCACATCACAATGAACACAGCCGTTTTCATGGGCATAGTCCAGTGCTGACGCAAGTTGCTCAAGATGCCATTGTGCTTCTTCGAGTGAAAGTGGACCGTGTTTCTCGATGTATTCCGACAATGTGCCGCCAGACATATATGGCATCACGATATAGGGCAAACCATCTTGCTCACCATAGGAATAAATTGGCAGTATGTTTGGATGATTGAGGTGACTTGCTGCTTCAGCCTCACGTAAGAAACGACGGTAGAAATCACGCCGCATCTGCATATCCATTGTCGAGCGCGGGAGAAAAACCTTTACAGCTACCTTACGGTTAGGTGTATGCTGCTGCCCCAAAAAGACTGCACTGGAACCCCCATAGCCCAGGAGCCGTTCTAGTACACAAGACCCTAGTACGGTACCGATAAGATGTTGTCCCCTGGTCGTGGTCATTTCAAAGCCCCCCATAAAGCTTTTCTGGAAGAGAGAGTGGGCGCAGTACCTGGACATTGTGATCATCGTTGATACATGTTTGAACTGCCATTATTATAACCGAGAAAACGAGCAAGTGTTAACTTTTCTCTGAATATACGTGCAAATTCCCCCGAAGTTACACATTGTGTATAGGACGCAGGGCAGAGGAACATTAGATAACGTATCTGCCCTTAATATACGTCTCTTTACTGAATAAATTCACCATCCTGCATGATAACATGCCCATCAACTTCGATAGTGCAACGAGATGGTATTACATCAACGTGAATTTTCGCGTCCCAGTCCGCGCCTGTGAACTGTGGATAGGGGTTGCCAAAGGCAATATGTAGGCCAGGCATCTTCTCATCTTGCAGCAGATTGCCGACAAGTTTCTTCAGACTCGTCAGCGTGCCAATCGCAAATTCGCCCGCACGATTACCATTTGGTACTGAGAAGAGATAGTCGCGCACTTCTTGTGCTATGGCCTTGTCTTCGCTATTCACCTCTGTGACGTAGCCATTTTTCACAGTAATAACCAACGGGTGTTGTAGCACTCCGTATTTTTCTGAAAAGTAGTCGCCTAGGACATCGCATACTAGAACACCATCGACAGTTGCGGGTGCCGTGAATACCTCGCCCTCTGGCAAATTGCCCCACTTGCCCTGCTCATGATAACGTCCATGACAGGGAATCCATTTCCAATCCTTGTTGAAGGTCGCAGTAACATCGCTACCTTTTGCGGAGGTAACATGAATGGTCTTAGCATTCTGTACAAGGTCGTAGATGGAATTGGTCAAGGCGAATACTTCGTCATAGTTGGCACACATGCCATCCGCCATAAGTGCTTCATCAATACCAATCATGTGCCCATGACGCACCTTCAGTTCGGTTGCCAGAAATGGGAGCAAGGGAAGACGGAAAGATATTTCTCCAGGCTGTGCTGTTGCAATATAATATGTGACGGTTGGATGCGCCTGAAGAAGGTCGTTACGCAACTCGTCTGAAAAGACGGTCAGAGGTCGTTCACCGTAGTGCTCAAGAAAACGCACTGTGACATCAGCATGTTCGGCAAGCGCAATAGAGGCAACACGACGCGCAATACTTTCACGTGCATAATCGGTGATAATGAAAACACGATCTTGTGAGGTCACGCCCATACAGCGCACAGCGTTCTCTGCTCCTCTTTGGACCCGCTCTTCAAACGTTAGTGAGTCAAGTGGTTTCTCGCTTAGAGAATTTTGAATGGATGTACTTATTGTTCCTGCCATGATAGCTCCTGCTCATAAAAGAGGTAGTGTGGATATAAGATATATACGCTCAAAAAATTATTGTGGTAACATTCTTTTAAGGATGTGACACTTTTGGATGTACAAATGTTACGCTTTCCCTATTTATTGGGGGGTGCATTTTTTGGGAAGCATGAGATATGCTGTATTGGACAAGATTATGAGGTTGAACAAATTAACCAGAATATGAAAATCTTGTAGGGGTCTAATTCTATTACACCCTCGTGGCAATCACCTATGTTGGAGGGAATGTTGTAACGTCTCGTCAATCCTGCAAATATGGTCAATCGCTAGCAGGGTGTAATAGAATTAGACCCCTACATTCGACATATCCACGTTATTTTGTTACATCACACGATCAGTTCCTACAGCTGTCACGGACTACCACAATCCGTTGTACTATGACAGTGAAACCGTTCACATTTTGAAAGGACTCAACATATGACTCAGGAAACTGCACTCTATCGCTCAATTCATGCCCAACCATCAGCTATACGTGAGCTATTGGTGGATTGGGACACGCCGACACAGGCAGCACAGCAGTTAAACTCACGGGAGCGTATTCTCATTGCGGGAATTGGCACAAGTTATCATGCGGCACTTATTGGTGAGTATCTATTTCGCCTCGCTGGAGTCGATGCATGGGCGGTTCGTTCTTATGATTTTGTGACATATCCACGCCCACTACGTTCAAACGACGGGGTGGTTGTGATCAGTCATCGTGGCAGCAAGGTTCATGGAGTGGGAGCCGTACAACGCGCAAAGCAGGCTGGTGTTTTGACGGTGGGCATCACTGGCAAAGGTTCACAGATGCGCGATGTGGATATCATGCTAGAGACTGTCGAGCAAGAGGTATCCTCGGCCCATTCTATTAGCTTTACGAGTACGTTGACACGTCTCGCACAGATAGCTGCACGTCTCGCAGCATTACGTGGTAATACACAGGTTGCCCAGCAGATCGAGCAAGGTCTAGCAGTCATACCAACCTTTATAGAACAGGTCTTTCTGCATGAGGATATACTGCGACAAGTGGCACAGGACATTGTAACACACCAACGCCGAGTCTTTATTGTGGGCGCAGGACCGAATGCGGCAATAGCACCAGAGGGTGCGTTAAAAGCAAAGGAAGCAGCGTACATCACAGCCGAAGGCTTAGAATTAGAGCAGGCTATTCACGGTCCATTCGTCGGCTTTGAAGCCAACGATCTCGTTGTTATTGTGAGCGTTAAGGGTCCAGCACAACCAAGAATAGCAGACTTTTTACATGCACTACGTGAGATTGGAACGCACGTCTTGCTACTCGGCACCATACCTCCCGATGATAGCAATTTGTTTACGCAAGAGAGCTGGACGCATGTTGAACTACATACCGATATTGTAGAGGAACTAACTCCACTCGTTACAGTCGTGCCGTTACAACTGCTCGCGGATTTTCTTGCATCGACTCGTGGAGTGAACGCAGATGTGTTTAGAGCGGACCAACCGACATACAAGCAAGCAAGTTCCAGGTTTAGCCTATGACATCCCAGGACTTTGCTACGTCTATGCATGATTTATCACTGTTTCCGTGCTATACTTGAGGTAGCAGACCTGGCAAAGTTCTGATGCTCCGTTGCTCACAGACAAAGAAGGAGTCCTGCATGACTGGCCCTTTCGGTATTCCTCAGATCACGAGCTACCTCACCCAAATGTGTTTAAAGCTGGCACACGTAGACTACGAACGCGAGATCGTGGAACTTGCGTTTCACGGCAGTCATGGACAGTGGCGCATGATCGTTGGTTTTCAGCAACAAGGAGAGGCGCGAAAGCTGATGCTGATTGCGCCTCATATTGGGGCGGTGACAACGAAACGACGGTTAGAATGTCTCGAAGCATTGATGGCTGTTAACTATCGTATTGCTGTTGGCAAGTTTGGTATTGATCTCGACGATGGCGAGGTACGCCTAGAAGAGGCCATTCCACTAGGGTTAGACTCTATTACATTTGAGCAATTTCAGCTTGCTTTTGGAGCACTCATGCAAACGGTAGCGATGTACCATAGTCTCCTACCCCGTATCGTCTATGGCAACCTTTCCGCGATAGAAGCTCTCACGGCATGTGAGCAAGAATTTGTACTGCAAACAGATGGCGAGAAACACACTCAGACAGAGCCGCTTGTCGATACTTCGCAGGAGATACCTGCTGAGCGAGCACAAAGGGACATCGATCTCAACGACGTACTGGCAGAAGTAACACGCATTTTTGAGGACAACAAGGATTAACTAAATTGCAGGGAGACCGCAAGGGTCTCCCTGTTCTCCCAACACACAATTCACTTTATATGATTGCTTTGCGAGTAGTGCCCATTTTGCTTGGCACGTTTATGCAAATCGTCATCGGTTGTGCTTTCAGACTCCTCGTCGTCTGGTACGACATCGACAACCTTCGTAGTAGGCTTCAATAGAACCCAAGCATTGCGCGCCTGTGTATCGGCCTTCTTTTGCCTGATATAGCGTTGCATTAGCTCGATCACTGCCCATAGAATAATTAGCACCGCGACGACAAGACCGAGAGTCATTGCTAACGTTGGGTTCATAACCACGTCTTTCTTTTTTATAGCACAAGTAACGCAATTCAGTGCTTTGATTGTATCGTTTCGCCCTGAAAAGCGTCAAGCAATCTAGCCCGCCGTGATTGTGCCATTAGCGTTAACAAGAAATGCCACCGACTTCAATGGAGTCATTGCCGGTCCTTGTAGAACGGCGGCTTTGTTTAGGGGATCAAAGACAGCACCGTGGGCCGGACAGACAAGCGTATGTGTCATAGGATCATAATTGACCTCAACGCCTTCATGAGTACAAGCGCGTTCGTATGCAGCAAAATGTCCATTTGGTAAGTGAATGAGCAATCCAGCTTTACCATCCGCTGGATTGATAATATCCATAGCCGTATTCGCGGCGAGACTGGTAGCCCCCAGGACTTTACCAGTAGGTGCTGTTCCCGTGTTTCCAGGGTTAGTACCGCCTTTGGGCGTGCCAGTATTCCCAGGATTGGTGTTCCCTTTGGGCGTCCCCGTATTGCTTACTTGCTGTTGTCCTGTCGCAGTTGTACTTCCTTGTGCTGTGTGCGTGTTGAGCGTTGTTACAAGGTGAGCAAGATTCATTTTACCTGCAATCAACGCACCCGCCGCGACAACACTTCCGGCTGCAAGAGTTGCAATAACACGCCTTCGTCCCGCATTGTGGAGCCGTTTCGCAGGCCGAATGCGCATCACAGTATCAGATGACACCTGCTTGTTTTGCTCCATCGACTTGTTCTGTTCCTGATTGGGCATTCTTAACGGAGTCTCTTGCACCCTACCCTGCGGTACAGAGGCAAAAGAAGGTCCCTGTACCCACCATGAAGGCGTGTTCATAGGATCAGCGTCACTAACCATTGGTTCCATTGGTTGCGCTTGAGCTGGTTGCGCTTGTTGTACTTCCTGCCTATGGTGTGCAGGTTGTGTTGGTATATGTGCAACTCCATTAGTTTGAGTTGGTTGTTGTAAGAAACTAGTAGGTGGTGCGGCGGTGGGTCGTACTCCAAACGGTGCTGGAGGTACGTGTTGCGAGGGCTGGACGGTCGCCATACGCCCAGTTATAACTGGGGGTGTAATTTGCCAACCATCTGATGTTGCAGGAAGAGGTTTAGCAGAGGCAGCTTGCATTGGTGCACTATTGGTACTAGCCGAGGGGCGGAACGCGAGAAGCTTACTACTTACAACAGGGGGTGTTAATTGCCAACCGCCAATAGAAACCTCTTCTTCTGGTATATTTTTTAGATCATACGCCGACTTCGGCTCGTCCAATAGGAACGCCGTCTCATTACTCTGTGCGCTCTGAGGACGGTTGACAATGCCTTTACACACTTGCGCGAAGG
The DNA here is from genome assembly GCA_964250765.1 of uncultured Ktedonobacteraceae bacterium. Classification (GTDB taxonomy): domain Bacteria; phylum Chloroflexota; class Ktedonobacteria; order Ktedonobacterales; family Ktedonobacteraceae; genus JBBQVS01. The sequence continues at coordinate 6,734 of CAXUHF010000138.1, forward strand.
CTTCAACCAGTTCGCTGACACGCTGAAAACGCTGACTAGGATCGCGTGCAAGCGCATGATTGATGACAAGTTCCATCGAAATAGGAATATCAGGACTAAGCTTGTGCAACGATGGCAAGGGACGCTGCAAATGCTGCATAGCGGTATCAAGAGGTGATGTACCTGTGAATGGTGGCTTGCCACTAAGCATTTCAAACAGCATGACGCCTAACGCGTAAATGTCAGAGCGTGGGTCAATCGGCTGTCCCTGCACAACTTCTGGCGCGATATAGGTAGATGCATACAGAAATGTATCCGCGATACTTAAAAGATACGAATATGGCTGGTCATTTTGCTCAATACCACGCATTTGTAGTATATGTACCAAACCAAAGCCAGCAACAAGGAGATTTTGGTCAGTACTCGGCAAAATGTTGGCAGGCTTCAATGTTCCATGCACAATGCCTTTGCGATGAGCATATTCGAGTCCAGCAGCGACTTGTTCCAGAACTTCAAGAGCATAGGTGGGAGTGCAACGTCCTTGCCGTTTCAAAATATCAGCAAGAGAGCCATTGGACATATAGGGCGTAATAAGATAGGGATAGCCGAATTGCTCACCGTATTCGTGAATGGGCAAGAGGTTACGATGGCTGAGCGAGGTCAAAGCAGCAGCTTCTCTTGTGAAACGTTGCGTAAAACGGGTTCGCATTTCAGCAGAAAAGCGTTCAGGAATGATAAAGGTTGTCAGAGCCGCCGCCGAGGTTTGGCTTGGGTGTTGAGCCAGATAAACTGCGCTCAAACGTCCACGTCCTAGCAGGCTTTTTATAGTGTAGTGACCTACAGTTTGTCCTACGAGTTGATCGGTTGATACAGTTTGCATGAAGGCTCCCCCACAGAGTGTACTATAAAACTTACATTGTGATTTTACATACTGTATCAATGTAGGTCAATATGATACGCTAAAAGTAGGACTTGTGTCTTTTTATGAGTAAAGAATAAACGTTGAAAAAAGCGAAATAGGGGCAAATATATGCATCAAATCAAAAATTGGTAGAGGCCGCGATGCATCGCGGCCTCTACCAATTTTTGATTTGATGCGAAATATACGGGTCCCTTACAAGCGTTTCGCGCTGTGAATGGCTCGTAAGATGCGTTCGGGTGTCAGAGGGAGTTGGCGAATGCGATAGCCTAAGGCGTCTGCTACTGCGTTCGCTATTGCAGGAGCAACACCGCTCTGCGCAACCTCTACTACGGATTTCGCTCCAAAAACGCCTGTAGAGGCCGTCTCGTCTTGTAGCAGATAGGTTTGCATCTCAGGCATCTCTGCTGCATTGTAGATGTGGTAATCACTGAATGTTGTTGTCAGCACTCGACCTTGTGTATCACAGAGTACTTCCTCGCTTACACCAAGTCCTAACCCCTGTACCACGCTTCCCTGCACCTGAGCTTCAACAAGCGAGGGATGAATAACGCGTCCCGCATCGATGGCTGTAACCACCTTTACAACACGCAGTGCTCCTGTTTCCGTATCGACCTCTACCTCTACGCCTTGTACGGCATATACAGTAGGTGGATGCGCTTCTTTCCATGATGCACTGACGATGATTTGTTTGCCCTCGTTTGAAAGCAGATATGCGGCTACCTGAGCAATAGTAAGTGTTTGCCCATTGAGTGGTGAGGGTGTAATCATTCCTTCATCTATTTTCAGGGTTTCTGGCATTACGTTGAGCATACGCCCAGCAACGATGAGCACTTGTCTCCGTGCCTGCTCTGCTGTACGGCGAAGGGCAGCACCAGCATTGTACAGTGTAGAGGCCGTATTGGTCGTTGTGGCAAACGGAATGATGTCTGTACCAGAAGTATGTAGAAGTATATCGTCTACCGATACACTTAGCACCTCGGCAGCGATTTGCGCAAGCATCGTCTTCATAGTGGAGCCGATGGCACTGACGAAGACATCAAACGAGCCATCTTCATTAAGCTTTACGATAGCTCCACTGCTCTCAGCGTTACTAAGCGCACTATTATAGCGCGTGAGCGCAACCCCCACACCACGATGCAGACGACTATTCCATGTCTGTCCACGTTTGCTTTCCCATTGTAGCTTTGTCTCAACAAGTTGCATAGATTCTGGTACGCGACTTTCTGCCTGTATTCCTGTTGTCCCCCAGTTTTTGCGCCTCAGTGCAATAGCATCCATCCCAACTCGCTTAGCAATCTCATCCATGTGTGATTCAAGCGCGTACATCTCAGCGTTAGCGGCAGGTGTGTTACTCGCGGGTGGATGATTTGTATAGAGAACCTCTGTAACAAAGCGTGTATGGGCAGAGGAATACAGTTCCAGCACGTTTGCGCTTGTAGGCATGTACATTCCATATGCACCCGTACTAGCAAGCACGATCATCTGGTTTGCGACAAGCGTTCCATCGCGCTTTACACCTGTTTTCATACGGACGATATGTTGTGGGTAAGCACCGCTCTCGCGCAATTCCTCGCAACGCGAGTAGACCAGTCGAACAGGTCGTCGCGTTGCTTGTGTTAATAGCGCACAAATATCTTCAAGCACAATAGATTGCTGTGCCACCGCACTTCCACCGAGCGTAGGTTGCTCGACACGAATGCGATGAAGAGCAATACCAAGTACAGAGGCCAGCACACGACGTACCCGATGTGGTGTATAGATATTGCAGGACACAACGAGATAGTCGTCTTCGTCAAAGTAGGTAATGACGCTGCGTGTTTCGGGTGCAGTCTGTCGCGTCATTGGCAGACTATATTCACCCTCTATCACCACGTCTGATTCCGCAAAGCCACGCTCCACATCACCTGTCTCAATACGTGTGCGAGCCGCAATGTTGCGCTCAGCAGCATAGATATTGTGAGACTCAGACTCAGTGTGAATCTGTACACTCTTCTCTTCTAATGCCTGCCGTGGGTCGAGCAATATAGGTAGAACATCATATTCAACCTTAATACGTTCCAGAGCCTGTTGCGCGAGTTCGGGCGTCTCGGCAGCAACGGCAGCAACTCGATCACCAACATATCGCACAATATAATCGAGACTATAACGATCTTGCGGCCCTACCTCATTGCCGCTTGCATAAGGTACACGCTGCACATCCTCATATGTCAACACCGCGTGAACGCCCGGCATTGCCCGTGCTTCAGATGCATCAATGCTACGAATAACAGCATGGGCATATGGACTGGTCAATATTTTACCGTGAAGCATACCCTTGATAGACAGATCATCGGTAAAGGTAGCGCGACCACTCATTATTTTTACCGCGTCAACAGGCTGAACAGTCTTCCCAATGACGGAGAGTGAAGAACTTCCTATTCCTGTGAAAGGAGTCATAGGTTGTATGGCACGCTGTTTTGCGGTGACGGCATTTGCTCCATCTAGCACAACAGCGCGTTGTCTACCTGTGATGCGTGCGCCGTTCAGAACATTTCCATTGAGGCTTCCATATTCTGCAGGTACGTCACCACGTAAAACGGACGCGGCTCTAAGCACCGCTTGTACTGGTTTTTCGTAGCCCATACAGCGACAGAGATTGCCAGAGAGGGCATCGCGTACATCATCTTCTGTAGGGTCAAGTGTTCGATGAAGCAGAGCCGATGCAGATAGCATCATCCCAGGAATACAGAAACCACATTGGACGGCTCCCGTCGCAATAAATGCTTGCTGAATAGGCTGTATTCCATTTGTGGTACCTAATCCCTCAACAGTTGTTAGCGCACAGCCGCCCGCTTGTGCTGCGAGCATAGTACAGCTCGTTTTGGGAACGCCATCGACTAGCACAGTACATGCACCACACTCGCCAGTTTCGCAACCCTGTTTGACGCTTGTATATCCATTGCGACGTAGCAACGTTATTAGTGACTCGTTGGGAGCCGCATCCAAACTTTCGACCACACCATTGACACGTAACTCAAGCTCCATGATTATATGCTTTCCTTGCTTTTACCGCTTTGTGCCGCCAACAATCCCTGATGACGCGCGAGATAGGTCGCCTCTTCAAGTACGCGTTGCGCAAGCTTAACACCACTTACACGACGATAACCACCACTGACGCGTGCAGCGGTTGGTGGACGGAATTCAGCCATACCTCGTTGCAGTGCAGTCACTATGCTTTCATTGTCGTCACTCGACTGTCCCTCAAGCGCGTGCTCGACTGCGAGGACACGTATTGGCTCCATGTATACACCACCAAATGCGAGGCGCACACGTTTGTACAAGTCATGCTCAAGCTCTATAAATGCGGCAACGTTGAGCAGAGCAACATCTGTTGGTGTTCGTCCGACGCGTGCGAAGGCGGTACCATAGATCGTGTTTACTGAGGGAAGTATCACCTCTACAATGAGTTCGTTAGGATGTCGCTCTCTTGCCACATCGTCACAGGCAATACGGCGTTCTTGCTTGCCTTTGTAGACCACTCCTGACAGTGCTAGTCCTGGTCGCTCCATTGTGCCACCGCTAAGATTGACAGATGTTTTTGAGGTTGAGCGCACCACAACCTGCGCCTCTAAAATAGAAAGTGCAGTCAGTACATCTGCTTGTGACACAACACCAGCAGCAAGCGTACCTCCAAGCGTCGCGCTATTACGGATAAGGTGCGATGATGACGATGCAAGAGCAGTACGAGATAACAAGCCTGATGCAAAACTTTTGAGGAGAGGAGCATCAACAAGCGTTTGAAGTGGAGTCATTGCCCCAATATGAATGTCCCTTCGTGTATCCTCGGTGATGTACGAGAGACCTAATTCGCGTAGGTCCACCACGGCTTCGATACTCTCGTCGTCCTGACCCAAAAGATGAGTTCCACCTGCAAGTGGAACTGTTTTTACATCAAGACGTGCTAGCAGTTCTAATGCATCATCAATATGTTCAGCCCAGTGATATTCAACAAGATTACGCAACATACAAATTATGGCCTTTGTAGCGGAAGCAGGGTGAACGTCTCTACATCAATCAACCCCTGATCCGTCAGTTTGAGTGATGGAATGACCGATAACGAAAGAAAACTCAACGTCATACATGGATGGTCAAGGGTACAACCAAGTTCGGCTGCTACCTCATCCAGATGTCGCAGTTGTTGTACGAGTTCATCAGCAGATAAGGGTGATACGAGTCCACCAAGTGGTAGTGGTACACGCGCTCGCACCTCTCCCTCTACGACGCACACGAAGCCACCACTCATTTCTTGCAACGTCTGTGCGGCCTGTACGATATCGCTATCATTCGCACCCGCAATCACAAGATTATGAGCATCGTGTGCAACGCTCGATGCAATTGCACCTTTTTTAAGGCCAAAGCCTTGTACAAGCCCAAGTCCAACGCGTCCGCTAGCATGATGCCGTTCTACCACGACCAACTTCAGCAGATCGCGCTCCGGGTCTGCAACAATTTCACCATCCTGAATAGGTGCCTCTACTTGCAGGTGCTGTGTTGTAATCTGCCCCTTCTGAATACCGATCACCTCGACAAATCCAGGCTTGCCAACAATGCGAATATCCTGTTCGGTCATAGGCGCGATATGTACCGTCTCCGTTACTTCTACCTCATGCATAGCAATATCGGTCTCTATCCCCATCACAGCAGCCGATGGAATATCAACCAGCAGTTTGCCATCCTGAGCCACTAGCATACCATCTTTATAGACAGACTCGACCTTGAAGGTGTGTAAATCATCCAAGACGGTGAGATCGGCGACAAATCCCGGTGCAATCGCTCCACGATGATATAAACGAAAATATTGTGCGGTGTTATAGGAAGCTAGCCGAATAGCTTCTACAGGGTCCAATCCTAACTCGATAGCGCGTCGTACCATTGAGTCTATGTGTCCACGAGTCGTCAAATCGAGTGGGTCCCGATCATCTGTGACAAAGAAGACACGCGGCGGGTGCAGCTCTTGTACCAATGGCAGAAGTGCATCAAGATTTTGCGCGGCAGACCCCTCACGAATCATTAACCACATACCTAAACGCAGGCGTTGTCTCGCCTCCTCAAGCGTTGTACATTCATGATCGGACATGATGCCAGAAGCAGCATAGGCGCAAAGATCATGCCCAATCAGGCCGGGAGCATGTCCATCAACAACCAGATTGCGTTGTAGCGTTGCTTCGATTTTTGCCAGGACTTGCTCATCTCCCTGCAACACGCCGGGCATGTTCATCATCTCTGCTAAGCCTAACACACGTTCATCTTGCAAAAGGGGAAGCAAATCGTCAGCAGTCAACACACGATAGGGGCTTTCAAATGACGATGCTGGTACACAAGAAGAGAGTAATATATAAGTAGAGAGGGGCAGGCCACGGCTCGACTCAAGGACATAACGGATGCCTTCAACGCCCATCACATTTGCAAACTCATGTGGATCAAGCATAACCGTCGTCACTCCACGAGGTGCGACCAGACGCGCAAATTCAGGAAGGACAAGCATAGTGCTTTCAATGTGCATATGCCCATCTATCAGCCCTGGTGCAAGCCATCTTCCCTGTATATCGCGCTCGTCACGTCCCTGATAGCTTTGCGCATTACTGGTATTCCTCTCGCTGACTCCTACGATGAGACCATCCGCAACCGCGACATCTGCGAGATAGCATTCGCCTGTGCATACGTTAACCAGATTCGCATTGCGTAGTACCAGGTCTGCGGGCAGTTCGCCGCGCGCAATCTGTATGCGCCGTTTCAATTCGTCCATGCCATTATGCCTTCTCTACTATGAAGTTTCTATGTCGCGCTGTTGTTATGAAACGTTGTGCTACATAGTATCAGATTGTGTCAAAAGAGTCGAGTTTTACGCCAATTCTGCTAGCTTATATATTCCTCCTGGTCAAGCATATACAGAATACTGTAGGGGCTATAATGATCGTCTTTGACCAAATAATCAGGATAGAAAACGTCTGTAGGGGTCTAATTCTATTACACCCTGTTGGCAATTGACCATGTTCAAGGATTTGACGCCATATTGCATATGTCCTCGAACAGTC
>CAXUHF010000139.1:0-12102 GCA_964250765.1 uncultured Ktedonobacteraceae bacterium
CCCCCCCAACCCCCCCCCCCCCCCCCCCGCCCCCCCCCCCCCCCCCCCCCCCCCACTCCTCTTGTTGTTCCATGTACACAATTACTTTTATCATCAGGAAGACACTATTAGACCCATTGAAGCAATGCTGACTAGTTCGCAAGCATGTAAATGAAATCGTATTCAGAGCCAACCGGATTCCCACGTGCATGCAGTTTCATTTGTCCACGTACTGTTTGGTAGGACCCCGTACCACCAGTGATAGCAAGCAAGGAATCAGTGCCATTATCATAGTAAGGACCTTCGACGGTGATCTGGCCTGCTGGTAAAAAGACCGTCCAGAAGCATTCCCATTCCTTGCCCACGATAGTGCGTACACAATTTCCGTTATCCTGACCGACTTGCTTCTTGTTCGCGGCGTCAAAAATAGGGTTATGGAAGACAAGCTGGTTGCCAAGCGCGTCCTTTGCAGGAACCTCTGTATCGGTAATTGCGTGTTCGACAACATGAATTGTACGCGTCGTATTTGCCTGCACGAGTGTACTATTGTACAGTGCAAATATCCCTGCCATCAGTACGAGGGCTACTAGTGCGATGACCGGGGTAAAACCGAACCTTCTTTTCATGAAGCTTCTCCTCTGAACTCAACGTATTACTTTTCGTATTACCACAAAGGCAACACGTGAATACTATATCATATTTTGAGAGAAGCAAGTATACAATGATTGCTCTTACCACCCTAAAAAGAGGGAGATTGGTGATCTAAATAGTTACTTTCGCCTTCTAAAAAGCATAAGGATTACAATAATAACGGCGATAACAATCAAATACGATATTTGAATACTCATCGTTAGCGTGTTGTTAACTACTTCTATATTCATAAGATTTCACCTTCTTTGCTGGTTAAGATAGAAATTGCCTGTATTCCTCTATCCCTAGTATAACATGTACACCTCGTTGCTACCGATACCGCAAATTTCATCAAATATATGTAGCAAAAAGCCTGATAAGGGAACATTCTAGTAATATAGAATAACTTCCTGAAAAAGTCTTGACATTTCTTGTAAAAAATCTTAACCTTCTTAGCATACACTTTTCTTGTAGGATACGTTGACATGGTACTGATAACTATCCTAAAGATGTGAGTAGATGTACAGAAGGTTATGTAGAATGAGAACGGTGTTTGCAGGATACAAAGGCTGGCATACAAGTGTTACTATGAAGATTCTGCTTCTTACTCTTGTTGGGCTTGTTCTCATGGGAGGAGTAGTTCTTTTCACTTCCGTGTCGGCATTTAGTAAAGTACACCATGTAAATTCTGATGCTACACAACAAACATTGGTGACGAACGGGTCAAATCAATGGAGCAATGATGTACACACTACACCACTTGCTGCCTCATCTGTGCTAGCTGACTCGAACTCACTTGCTGTCTCTCCACTCTTCGCCTCTTATTATCAAGGTGATGGTATCGCGGATAGCTTAGGGAAGCCTCTAACCGTTGCCTTTCCCACAAAACAGGGCTGGCTACAGTTTTTTGAAGCGGGCGCACTATTTTTACCAACACCACTACAAGCTTATACTCCACAAGTTACTCATGATATGCTAACAGGGATAGTCAACGCCGATATAAAACATGGTACACTTGGCGTTGTACGTTTGCCACTCCTACAAGCACTCCTTACAATGGGTAGTGTAGCACCTATAGGCGGTGTAGGAAGCAGTCTAACCTATGTAGATATACGTGCTGCTACTCAAATTAAGGCTATGATACCAGTACAAATACCATCCTCTGCTGCTATCAATACCTATTCCAGGACCATCATGAGTCAAAGCTTTTTTGTACAGGGTGGAGTGCTAGCTGGCAAGGCTGTGGGGCATATTATTGCACCGCCTTTTTGGAGTTATATCAACCATCTCGACCCTGACGAATGGCAAAAGGACATAGGACTTCCGCTCACCGAGGCACTACCGTTTACGATTACGCAGAATGGTAGTATTCACCACATGCTCGTACAGATATTTTCCTATGTGGGCTTACTTTTCGATCAAGATAGTACAGCTTCATCAAATCAGCCGATTATCTATCATTTGAATACTGGCTCAGACTATCTTCGCACAGTTGGTCTACCAACTATCAAGGTAACAACTGGACAATCCATCTGGTCACAAGATGAAAGTACTTTACTCGACGCTCCAAGTACAGGACATGAACTTGCACACGTTGGGCAAAACTTTCCGCTCGTGCTACTAGGAAATACCACATGGGTAGGCGGTACGCTCTGGTATAATGTGCGCTGGAATACGCTGAGGGGTGCGTTTAATGGATGGGTAAACGCGAGTACTCTCACCTTCACAGCTCCCCTTAGCAACATAAGCCAGGCATCCTTTGATGTGTTGTCACCTGATTTACAAGCATATTTAGATGATATTGGTCCTAATGCGAGTGTTGTCCTTTATGACGTGACGCACCAGACGTATTACACCTACAACAGTTCGACGCAATTTATTGTTGCAAGTTCTATGAAGGTCCCTATTATGTTAACCTTTCTCGATATGGTTGAGCAACAGGGACGGAATCCCGATGATGATGAAATGACGCTACTGACGACTATGATCGAGAACTCGAACAACGACTCTGCCTCTATTCTCTTTAATGATGTTGGCGGAGCAAATGGTATTGCAAGTTATATGCAAAAAATTGGAGTCACGGGCCTGAGTCCAGATGATGATTCCTGGGGCTATAGTCTCATAACACCACAGGCGATGGTAGATATGCTTACACTGCTCTATCAAGGGAAAGTTTTAAATAGTACGCATCGCACGCTAGCACTCAACCTGATGGAGAATATCGAACTTGACCAGCAAGCGGGCATGGGTGATACCGCGCCTAATGGTGCCGTAGTAGCGATGAAGGACGGCTGGGTAACAGGGCCTGATAATTACTGGGCCATGAACAGTTCAGGTATCGTCACCTCTGGTAACGAAACCTATATCCTCGCTGTCTACACCCAAGAGCAATCATCGCTTGATGATGGTAAGGCTATTGTTCGCCATGTGTGTGGTACTATTGCGGCGTTGCTTGCTTCCTAAGGAAGACACATTCCTACTTCTCTACTTGCATTTTGCCAAGACGCCGCATTTCAGGCCAGAGGAGCGCGACTAGGAGCACCACAAGAATTGTGCCTATACCACCTCCGACGACAGACACAAGTGGACCAAAGAGTTGTGCTACAAGGCCGGACTCGAAGCCTCCTAACTGATTTGAGGCTCCGATGAACAGTGTGTTGACCGAGGAGATGCGCCCAAGCATAGCATTAGGTGTGCGCGTCAAGAGTAGTGTGCCACGGATGACAACGCTAATATTATCGAGGCCACCTAGCAAGAACAGCATACTCAGGGAGAGCCAGAAGGAGTGCGATAGTCCAAAGATAATTGTAGCGAGTCCAAAGCCACCGACGGCCCAGAGCAGTGTTTGCCCTGCCTTTTTGAACGGTGGAATATATGCAATGCCAAAGGTGACACACAACGCACCGATAGAGGGTGCGGTGCGTAACAACCCCAAACCCACTGGCCCAACGTGCAGAATATCCTTGGCAAAAATCGGAAGGAGCGTAGTTGCTCCACCGAGTAGGACCGCGAACATATCAAGCGTGATAGACGCCAATATAACCTGTGTGCTCCGCAAAAACTTGATGCCCTCCAGCAGAGAACCTATTGTTGTTGATGTGCTAGCAACAACGTTCTGTTGACTACGTAGCGGTAACAGTAAGAGGGCGAAAATAAGCACAGCAGCAGCATTAAGCGCGTAAATGAGTGTCGCGCTACGGAGAACTGCAATAAGTATGCCACCTAAGGCTGGACCTATGACAGACGCAAGTTGCCAGGAACTGCTACTCCATGTCGCGGCACTCTGATAGGCATGTTCCGGTACAGCCTGTGTAACCAATGTTGAACTAGCAGGTCCATTAAAGGCTGTCGCTCCACCCATTACCAGTAAGCAGCCATAAATGAGAAGTAGCGGACCACGCTGATATGACAAGACGGTTAAGCCAATAGAGGCAAGTGCCAGTACGAGCAGCGAGATAATTACAATACGTTTACGATTGTATCTATCCGCAATATGTCCTGCTGGCAGTGACAAAATGAAAAGCGGAATAACCTGTACTAGCCCCACTAGACCCAGGACGAGCGCGGAGCCTGTGCGATCATATAATTCCCAACCAATGGCAATTGTAATCATCTGCTCGCCCAATGTTGCAATGAACAAGCCAATAAATAAAAGGCGAAAGTCCGTAAAACGCCATGCAAGATAAGGATCATGAGGAACAATAGGCTCGGTAGAAAGTGTGGGTTCCAGTGCTGTCGAAGGTTCAGTAGTATTGTCCGAAGGTTCCTGGTCAGTAGGGTCCATAGTATTCCTTAGGTAGTGTTTACAAATATGCACAAAGAACAGGGAGACCGCAAGGGTTTCCCCTACATGTAGGTTCTCTTTAAGAATACCATACATATGTGTAGGAGAGACCCTTGCGGTCTCCCTGGAACAACCTATCTAGTCCTTGGGTTTTCTTGTCGCAAGATAACCCAGGCCAAGTGCAAGCGTGTCTTCGGCACTTGCCCAAACAAAATCAGGGACGAATTTGATCTTGTCGAGCGTTTTGCGACCATAATAACCGGCAGCACTGCCTGCACTTGCGGCAGTTGCGCCGATTGCCATACCGACGATAGGCGAGACACGCGAACGCTGACAGATTGTTGCACCTGCGAGTCCGCCAATCACGATACGACCGATCAGGGGACCAGCAGAGATGCGACTTGGTGTAAATGGTAGCTTATCGCCGACCAGTTCACCAACTGCAAGTGCGCTCGAAACAAGACGGCTGGCGGGGGCATCCAGAAATTGCTCAAGTGCAGACTCCGCGTCAACACCAATACGACTTGTCCAATTTAAGAGTGCTAATGGTGTCATAGAGCGTAGACCTGCGACAAAGCCAAGTAGTCCCGCACGTGCATATACGCCAATAGGATTTTCACTAGGTTTAAGAGAAGTATTAGCCAATGTGTATGCCAAACCTTTCTATATGTTGCTTAATGTTGTTTATCATAACTCTTTCTATCACGTATATACATTCCCCAAAGGTTCATTTTGAGAGTTCATACGCTTTAGTATAGCACGGATGTGGTATACCACAAACGTGTTATACTACAGACCATACGTTTGCTTATTATCACCTTCTCATAAAGGAGAATCCTCATGTCCGTCAATACAAAATCTCCACGTTCAATTCAGCAAAGTAGTGTTGTAAGAAGCCTGCAACGTCTCTTTATGAAAGGCCATGTCTCGCTCTATCGCCTTACTGGAGGGAAAGTTGGTGGTGGAGAACATTTACTCATTCTTACTACAACTGGTCGCAAGAGTGGCGTTGAGCGTGATACGCCACTTTTCTTCTTTACAGATGAAGACCGCTACATCATCATTGCCTCCAATGGTGGGGCACCCAAGCACCCCGTCTGGTGGCTCAATCTCCAAAGCAATCCACAGGCAAAGATACAAGTTGACTCACGCGTCATTTCCGTTACCGCGCAACAAGCCGATGCAGAAGAGAGGAAGCGGCTCTGGGCCATCATAGCAGAGAAGTACAAGAACTTTGTCGAGTACCAGAAGCGCGCAGACCGCGAAATTCCTATAGTCGTTCTCACGCCGAGATAATAGAACGTTGTTAATGCGAGAATAACTGTAGGGGTCTAATTCTATTACACCCTGTGAGCAATACTTTTAGAGGGTTAATGAAATGTTTACCATATCCTCCAACATTGTGCATTGCTCACAGGGTGTAATAGAATTAGACCCCTACAAAAATCACAAAATCTTCTAACAAATACGTGGCAACGGGTCTCCTGCCAACATATCTAGCACGCGTGTGCCACCGATATCGGTACGTAGAAACACCATGCCTGCTGGCTCGGCTTGTACTGAGCCGATGATGGCAAACTCACTACCACGAGGATGACTACGCATGACGGCAAGTGCTGTATCAGCCGCTTCTGGCTCGACGATAGCGACTCTCTTCCCCTCTCGTTGGCGATTGTCAGCGCATCAAGCCCAAGTAACTCACAGGCATCACGCACCTCGGGGCAAATTATGGAACATAATAAGTGTATAATAAACGAGACTTTTACAGTAGTTGCATTGTGAGCAGGAGCAACATCCATTGGCTCTGGGGGAGATGCTGCTTTGTATAGATTCAAAAATGGGGTATGCACATGACAGATAAGATTTCAGTGTTGCTCGTTGACGATCATGCTCTTGTACGACAAGGGATACGAGCATTTTTAGAGTTACAAGAGGACTTGATGGTCCTTGGCGATGTGGACTCTGGCGAGGCCGCTGTGGATATGGCGGCAGAACGCGTTCCTGATGTAGTACTTATGGACCTTGTAATGCCTGGTATCGGTGGGATAGAGGCAACGCGACAGGTAAAGCAGGTCAGTCCACATTCACAGGTTATCGTACTCACTTCTTATTATGAGGATGAATATATTTTTCCCGCGCTAGGTGCTGGTGCGCTTTCATATGTTTTGAAGGATATTGGTTCTAGCGAGGTAGCCGACACGATACGCAAGGCGGCGCGAGGTGAATCCGTCTTGCATCCACGCGTTGCTTCACGTGTGATACAAGAGCTTCGAGGTAGCTTGAACGCGGTAGACAAACAACCTAGTTTCGGAATCATTAAGGTTCTTACAGGTTCTCAGAAAAACACTATTATTCAAGTGAATAAACTCGTCACGACAATTGGAAGTGACTCCAATAACGATATTATTCTTGCCGATAAATCTGTACTACCACACCACGCTCGTATTCTACAAAGCAATCGGTCATGGAGTATCGAAACGGTGAACTTTGATGATACATTAGACGTGAACAAGCGGAATGTACAACATGCAGTATTGCACGATTACGACATTGTTGGTATTGGAACGGAGACAACATTCATATTTCTGCTCAGCCTCTCATCGCAAGCACTGAGCAATTCTATCTCTCGCAATACTCAACCTCTTACAGATGAACAAGCATCTTCTGAAATTACGCTACCCCTTGCGCCTGACAGCGTCGAACAGCTACTCTCTGAGCAACCCTCTCCATCACACCAGGACGATTTTCCACAGTCGGTTGCCCCACAGAAGCGTATCAAAACGGATACTCTTCCTTCTTTGCAACTCCATTCATTCCAAGAGATGAGTAAAGATAGTACGCAGCAACACAAGGAAGTGGGTGGCACACTTGTGACGCCGATCTCAGAAATGGGTATGCCATTTTTTGAAGTCAGCAGTAACACACAACAAGAAAGAATAATATATCCACTTATCAGACATGAGGTGAACATAGGCCGTGATGCATCGAATGATCTTGTTCTTGACGAGAGCTATGTATCTAGTTTCCATGCGCAAATTGTGTTTGAGGAGAATCAGTTTGTCTTTATACATCCGCATCCATCCCGCCAACGAACTCAAAATGGTGTGCTCTATCGAGGTCGTCAGATACTGGGAGACCAAGTATTTCGCAAGCCTTTGACTCGTGGCGACATCTTTCGTATCGGAGACGAGAGTGGTACATTCGTCTCTCTTATCTATAACGATGGGAGTGGCACATCACAAGAGATGCTCCCAGAAATTCATCCCATTCCACTGAATACACCTGAAATTACTATTGGAAGACACGCAGATAATACTGTTGTCCTAAATCATCCGCAAGTCTCTAGCCATCACGCTCGTCTCGTGCAAGAGGAAGGAACATATCGTATTGTCGATCTGAACAGTACCAACCATGTCTATGTCAATGCTCTCCTTGCGACAAACCAACTTCTCAAGCGCGATGATGAGGTGCGAATCGGTCCATATAAATTAACCTTTACTGGCACAGAGCTAACGCAGCACGATGAGAGTAACGGCATTAATGTCGATGCGCTTCACCTCAAAAAAGTGGGTAATAAGCAGGCGGTTCTGCTCGACGATATCTCGCTCTTCATTCCAGCACGAAAATTTGTGGCACTCGTCGGTGGTTCTGGTGCTGGAAAATCGACTTTAATGGATGCGCTGAATGGTCTAAGACCCGCTCAGGAAGGGAAAGTTTTCTATAACGGTCAGGATTACTATCATAACCCCGCGATCTTTAGTAGACAGTTGGGCTATGTACCACAGGACGATATTGTGCATCGAGACTTAACCGTTGAGCGTGCGCTCTTCTATGCGGCAAGAATGCGTCTGCCGGAAGACTTTACGAACGAACAGATTGCACAGCGTATTGACGAAGTGCTCGACGACGTAGATATGCAAGAGCGACGTCATTTGCGGATTAGTACGCTGTCTGGTGGACAAAGAAAACGTGTCTCTATTGCCTTAGAGTTACTGAGCAAGCCCAGTATTTTCTTTCTCGACGAGCCAACTTCGGGCCTTGATCCAGGATTGGATCGCAAGATGATGTTTCTTTTGCGTAAACTGGCTGATAAGGGACACACCGTTATCCTGGTTACGCACGCTACTAGCAATATCAATACCTGTGATTATGTCTGTTTTCTTGCTCAAGGTGGTCGGTTAGTCTACTTTGGCCCACCTAGTGAAGCAAGGACATACTTCGGGAAAACTGATTTCGCAGAGATTTATGCTATTCTGGAACCCACTCACGAGAACCCTAAAGCTCCTGAAGAGGCTAAGGCACGTTTTAAAGTATCACAGGACTACCAGAGTTATGTAATTGAACCTATCAATGAAGCTCCAATTAAGAATGGCAAAGCACTTCAACAGCAGAAGGGGCGCAAGAAGGTGAAGCGTGCTAATCCTTGGAAGCAATTCTTGCTCCTCTCCTTGCGTTATCTCGAACTTCTCAAGAATGATCCCGGCAATTTGCTCATTTTGCTTTTACAAGCACCTGTCGTTGCATTACTCCTGCTCCTGCTTGTGAAATACGAGGTAGGAACGAATGTATTTAACGCCACCACTATTACAAAGTGCCCAACTGCCGCAACCATTCTCACGACCACTGGTTTGCCTGTTGTTCCTGGTCCCTCCAACCCTGTTGTATCAATTGCATGTAACCGTGTCAGCGATTTCCTTAAAAGTGATCCAGTAGGAAAAGCATACGCTGTAAAACAAGGTGGTGAAAATGCTGCGTTACAGAGTTTCATCGCTATAGGTTCGGGGGCGGATGCACAGAAGGTCTTGTTTATCATGGCATTTACTGCTGTCCTATTTGGATCAGTAAATGCGGCACGCGAAATTGTTAAAGAGGAACCTATTTATCGGCGCGAACGAGCTGTGAACCTGTATATTCTACCGTACATGTTCTCAAAAATTACTGTGCTCACTCTACTAAGCCTACTACAAACGACAATGCTCGTTCTCATTGTCAACATCGTTGTGCCCTTCCAACAAGGCTTGTTGCTGCCCGCGCTCCTCGAAGTCTACATCACGATGGCTCTTACAGCGGTTACGGGTTTAATGCTGGGATTGGCTATTTCTGCCATTGCTCCTAATACTGATCGAGCAGCGAGTTTCGTTCCTATCATCCTCATTCCACAGGTGATCTTTTCGGGAACGGTCTTTGCCTTTAAGGATCAGTTCACGCAAATTATATCGCTTCTTTTTGCGTCACGCTGGTCTATGGCAGCATTAGGTTCATCAATTGGTTTGCATAGCGATAAAATAGGGGGTGATAAAATTTATGGCGATAACTATATTTATCATGGCTTCCTCTTCTCAACCTATACTCAAGCTGATGCTATAAATTATTTACTGCTTATGTGGAGTGCATTAGCGGTAATGATTGTGCTTTTTGCTTGCGTAATCGGAATATTTCTCAAGAGAAAAGATATCAGGTGATAGAAGCTTTTTTGTTACCTTCAACCTGAATGTCTCCTGCCACGTGATACACTAGAGACGGTTCAATTAGGAATATGAAGGTAGGGACCGATTTATCGCGTCCTGGGTGCGGGGTGGAGGGGCAACGTGTCGGCAACGATTCTTTTCCCCAACGTGTTCCCCCAAGCCCCATCCAGGACGCGATAAATCGGTCCCTACATCAGAAGGAGTATACACCACATGGCTATTGATACAACTGCGCTGACGCAGCGTACAACATGGAAAGCATTAGAAGATCACTTTCAGAAGGTGCGTGATATCCACCTGCGCACACTATTTGCTGACGACCCAAAGCGGGGCGAGCGTTTCTCGCTTGAGGCCGAAGGAATCTATTTAGACTACTCGAAAAATCGTATCACCGATGAAACACTACAACTCCTGCTTGCATTAGCTGAATCGTCGGGTCTTCGTGAGCGGATCGACGCAATGTTTAGAGGCGACAAAATCAACGTTACCGAGAACCGCGCAGTACTGCATGTAGCGTTACGTGCGCCAAAAGACGAGACGATCATGGTTGATGGCGAGAACGTCGTACCCGGCGTTCATGCCGTCCTCGACAAGATGGCGAACTTCTCCAATCGTATTCGCAACGGCGAATGGACAGGCTATACGGGCAAGCGTATCCGTAATATCATCAATATCGGTATCGGTGGCTCAGACCTAGGTCCGCATATGGCTTATGCCGCATTGCGCTATTACAGTGATCGCAATATTACAGCACGCTTCGTGTCTAACGTGGATGGGACGGATTTCGTCGAGGCGACCCGCGATCTCGACCCTGCCGAAACACTCTTTATTGTCTCATCAAAGACGTTTACCACATTGGAAACGCTCACGAATGCGCGTTCAGCACGCGATTGGTGTGTTCGAGCATTGGGAAGCGAAGATGCAGTCGCTAAGCACTTTGTCGCCGTTTCTACGAATCCAAAAGAGGTTGCGAAGTTCGGTATTGATACTGAGAATATGTTCGAGTTTAGTGATTGGGTCGGTGGTCGCTACTCCTATGACTCCGCTATCGGTCTTTCGCTGATGGTTGCGATTGGATCAGAGCAATTTGGGCAGATGCTAGCTGGCTTTCATACAATGGACGAGCACTTCCGTACAGCACCGTTTGAGCGTAATCTGCCTGTGTTGCTGGGTTTAATTGGTATCTGGTACAATAACTTTTTTGGTGCGCAAACAGTTGCTGTTCTGCCCTATGACCAGTACCTTGAATACCTCAGTTCCTACTTGCAACAGCTAGACATGGAGAGCGATGGTAAGCATGTTGACCTGGAAGGGAAAACGGTCAACTACCAGACTGGCCCGATCATCTGGGGACAGCCCGGCACGAATGGACAACATGCCTTTTACCAGCTTATTCACCAGGGAACAAAGCTTATTCCATGCGACTTCATTGGCTTTGAGCATTCATTGAACAACCTGCCACCGCATCATGACCTGCTCATGGCAAACTTTTTTGCGCAGACCGAAGCCCTTGCATTCGGCAAGACAGCGGAGGAAGTTGCTGCCGACGGCGTAGCCGCCGCTCAAGTACCACATCGCACCTTTGAGGGCAATCATCCAACCAATACTATTCTTGCTGAGCGTCTCACGCCTGAACTCCTGGGAAAATTGGTTGCGCTCTACGAGCATAAAGTCTTCACACAAGGGACCATCTGGAACATCAACTCATTCGACCAGTGGGGTGTCGAGCTTGGCAAGGTGCTTGCCACGCGTATCATTCCTGAGCTACAGAACGCTGAGGAACCGAAGCTGACACATGATAGCTCGACCAACTCGCTGATCGAACGATATCGCAAGGCGAATGGTCGATAGATAAGAAATAAGGGATGTTGTGTTGTACGAAAAACTGCGTTTTTCATACAACACAACATCCCTTATTTCTTATGAATGGGAATGAATAAACTCGACGCCTTTTTGTATAATCAGGTCTTTGTCATTGTCCAACGTAGCGACGTGATAGGAATTTTCTAGCCACATAAGATGCTTATCCTGGCTAGATACTTTTTGTAGAATGTACTCGGCGTTCATTGGTGGCACAACATGGTCTTCACGTGAAACCATAATAAGCGCAGGGCAGGTGATACGCGGAAGCAGGTCATCCGTGACCTTCGTCAAAGCGAAAAGCTCTTTGACCGTTGGCACAGGAACGACTGGATAAGCTAATTCTTTCGCGCTAGGGTCTTTGATGTCGCTACCTATTCC